>CAKOVS010000004.1 GCA_934122085.1 uncultured Clostridia bacterium
ATATTTTTTTCAATTATTAAAATTATAAAAATTTATTATAGGAAGTTTAAAGTTTACACAAATTTTACGATATACTCCACAAGCTCATTTTATTTGAGTTGATAATTACCAAGTCATTATCATGGTACGAGCTCCTCCTTTTGGGTAATCAATTGATTTATTCCAAATTATATTACCATTTAAATCATATTTTATTAAACTACCGTTACTACTGCTATCGCTGTAAGTTGTTCCTACTATTATACTTCCAGCCGTTACAGTCACAATACAGCTAGCAGAAACATTACTTTCAGAAGACTTAAGAGTAATAGTAGCTGTTCCAACACCTGTTGCAGTAACAAAACCTCCACTTGAAGTTACTGTTGCTACTGAATTATTACTACTTGTCCACACTGTTCCTTCTGTCGTATTTGATGGATTTATGGTCTTATTTAATTGCAAAGTTTGACAAACTATTAGTGTTTTACTCGTTGGGCTTACAGCCAAGCTGGTTATAGACCTTTTTACAGTTACCAAACATTGCACCATATTTTCATTTTGCACAGTCTTTTTTAGAATTCTTTATGCTCTTACTCTAGCAATAATTACAAGAATTTTTAAACAAAAAACAAAAAATAATTTCATATTGATATTCTTATGAATAATAAGAATATTAAGAAAAATTGATAAATTACTAGATGTTTTAAGAGAAATTTTAACAAATCTATCCAATAAAAACTATCAAAAATTTGATGAGAAATATATAAAACAAGAAGATTATGATAAAGATAATAGTTTGTTAAAAAGAAAACAGAAACAAATCAAAAGTCCAATTTCAAATATAAATGATACTATTTTTGATACTAAATATATACTCATATGAATAATAATTAACAAGTTTTTAATAAGGAAATAATCTAGAAAATTGTTATATAAAATATAATGAAAAAATGTAAAATTATATGAATATTTGTCCAATTTGAACATAAATATTAATAATTGGAGATAAGTTTATGAATGTTTTAATAATAATATCATGTATATGTTTTCTTTTTATAATAGGAAGAATATTTATAGTACCAATAAAATGGACATTTAAAGTACTTATAAATTCAGCTTTTGGTGGAATTTTGATTTTGATAATAAATTTAATAGGTGGAATTTATGGAATTCACATAGGAATTAATATTGTAACATTATTAGCAGTACGGAATTTTGGGAGTACCAGGTGGAATATTTATAACATTATTGAAGATTCTTACACAATAAATGACCAAAAGATTCTTTCAGAAAAACTAATGAGAATGTTTTATTTATCTTTAAATATATTATAAAATTAAATAGTTCTAAAATATAGACAATATTTTAATTGTGAAGTATAATAGTCTATGTGAATTGCAGGTGTAGTTTAGTGGTAGAATCCCATGCTTCCGACCTGGTGGCCCGAGTTCGATTCTCGGTACCTGCTCCATTTTAAATTAACTTACGGACTTAAAAGTTCGTGAGTTTTTATTATATAGTAGGAAAGTTATATTTTCCTACTATATAAAAAGTTTCAATATAAAATCTTTTAAGTTCTTTATAATTGCATTTTTTAAATTTTTTTTGGAAAATTCATTATCTTTATATGTACTATAAAATTGAATCATACGTTATATTTTAGTAAATTTTTACCTGAAATTAGAGAAAAAGAAGCTTGTAAAATACACAATAAAAGTGGAAAAATCGTTAGAAATGCTATTAAACAAACAGGTCGGAACTATGTCAGAAGATTTGCCTATATCTATGAAAAGTTTAAAACAGATTGAAAATGAAAATAGAAAAAATTTAACAAAGCAAGAAAAATAAGATTTACATTAATGTTGCAAAATTTATTTGATTTAAAATTTTTGTTGTGATAAAATGCAAATATCGAATTTATTTTACAAAAGAAAGGGGGTGAATACTATGGAAGATAAGAAAGTTACTAAGATTAGTTTATCCACATTTTTACTGATAATTGCTATAATTATAATTGCTATAATGGGATTTTTTATTTATAAATTAAATAGTGAAAAGGCTATTGAAGTGAAAAAATCTGCTGATTTACAGGCACAAGTTAGTAGTTTAAATAGTACTGTTAGTAATTTGCAATCAAAAATTAACACAATTTCAGAAACAGTTAATTCTTCATCAACTCCTGTTCAATCATCAAATTCAAATTCTTCAAAAACAGCATCAACTTCAATTACATCTAACTTAGATGATATCAAATATGAAATTTCAAAAAAGAAAAATCAAAATGGTGAAGAAGTAATTGCTGTAATAAAAGCTACAAAAGATGATAAAACTACAACAAAAGAAATTGAAATGGATGCTTTGATTGCTGATACAGGAACAATGGTACTTCCAACAATTGGCTCTGTAGCATTAGTTGCAAATTCAGGTGGGGAATATTATGGTGTTAATATTTATCAATTAGTAAATGGTGAAATAAAAAAATTAGGTACAATTAATTGTGGTGCTGATATGTTTAAAGAAGCTACATATTCAGTTGAAACTAAAGGCGAAGCAACAGCTGTTATAACAGCAAATAGAAATGGTGAAATAACTAAAAAAGAATTTGAAATGTCAGCAACAATTGCCAAAACAGAAGTTATTGATATTTTAGGATGTGGTAAAGTTGTTTTAGTTGCAGAAACTGGTGGAGAATATTATGCATTTAAAGTATTTAGATTAAGCGAAGATTATACTAATGGTAAAACACAAGGTATTGTTGAAGTAGGTACAATAAATTATTTATTTTAGATTATCTAGTGCTAGTGGCACAATAAATCAAGTTATATAAGAGAGCTCGAAACAGAGTATGTCATTTTTTTGCATACCTGTTTCGAAATCGCTCCAATTATATTTTTTCATTAATTTCATTCTTAGAGAAGAAGGCCATTAAAGTTATTAATGGTATGCTTGTAGTTTGGCCTCAGTTCAACACAACTGAAAGCCTTGAAATCATGGGGATGGTGCCGACGTTCAATGGCTGCTATGCAGTGAACAACGCAACGGTATGCTTTGTGAACCATGATGAAGCCTTTGTAATCCCGTACATGAAAGAGGTTATGGAGGTTCTTCAAAACAATGGCTTTACTGAAAAGCACTTCTATGTTCCCTTCAGCAATTGGGATTATCCTAAGTTTGAACAGAAGGAATGGGAAGATCTTCGGAGCGAAGCAGAAGAAGCATGGCGTAATGCCTTTGTAGAGGATTGCAAAAAATATTGTGCATCCAAGGGCATCAAGGCTATCAGCGAGAAAACTATGGCAAAATGCTTCAAGATGTCTGAGAAAGGTGTTGAAGTAGAGCATATCTACTTTAAGACTACCTATTATCCGGTTATCAACTCTACCGTTCTGGATTGCGTAGCAATCGATAAGCTGGGAACTTATAACATGAACAATGGTAAAGTGGTCTTTGTTTACATCGATGGCAAAACCTATGTGGCCAAGGGCTACAAGATCATCGACGAACTTCGTGAGGCTGGATATAAGGAGGGTGAACTCTTTGTACCTTTCTCCAACGGCGAGGCTATTGTTGATCCGTTTCTCAAGAAGAAATGGGATGACATCAATAAGTAAAGATAATATCATTACTTAAGAATGGAGGTCAGCTTAGGCTGGCCTTCTTTCTTTATTTTTTAGTATATTACTTGTAAAAAAGCATATTTTATGGTAAAATCAAACAGTCAATCAATTTGATACAGAGTGGGAATCCACTAGATTGTCGATGTTATTACATTATCTAGTCGGAGTTCTGTATCCTCCGACCAACACAATGAGTATTAGGAGGAAAAATAATGCTTGAAAAGATTCTAAACAAAATGGCCAAAAGAGTATATCCTAAACGGGATATAAGTGTAGAAAAAATTGGAGGTCGATTCTTTCTTCATTCACATGATACAACTGGCTGTAATGATTATTTGCTAGAGGGAACGTACTCATATGATGAAGTTGTTAAGTTAAATAATTTAACTACCTATAGTGTAGGTTTTGGATTTTGTTCAGAGCTTGGACCAATTGCTTTTATTGGAATGCCTAATCCTGTTTGTGCACAGAAAAGTGGCTATTTTAAATATAAAGTACAATCATATGGAACATTCTCTGAACAGAGCGAATATTATTTCAAAGCTTATACTGATGAAGAAGCAAAGAATATTGGAAATTATACTGTATATGGTTTGTGTGGACTCGAGGAAGTTGCAACTGTAGCTCCTATAAGCCAGATGGCATATGTATATGATTCAAGATTTAAAGTTAAAAAATCTGAAAAACCAAGAGTATTTGATATGGACTGTGAGTTGAAAGGCTTTTATAGTTATAATGAAGCTAAAAAGCTTTCTACAGGGACTCTTAAAGAAAAAGATGGTTATTCTGGAGAAGAACATCCTATTGTTTTTGCTGTTGTAGGAAGTGGTATGCATGTAGGAATCATTAACATGTGGCCATCCGAGATAGAACAAGTAAGAGGCTTTAGAGATGTTTGGGAATATGGAGATGAAGAACCTAAAATTCAAACAATTAAATTTCTTAACAGAGAGGAAGCATCTAAAATAAAAGATTTTATACTCTATGTTTACAACTATTCTAGTTCAGGAATAGGGAGAGACAAATATGAAATTGAAAGATATGATAGAACTCTTGATAAGAGATTTAAATTTCAGTTACCTGACGGAAGTGATTATCGTTTAATCGAGCATACTGAATTATTCAAGTAATTAAAAGAAGTGGGTTGCAAATATAGAATGCAACCCACTTTTTATATTCAAACCCTTGTAATTTTAAGCCAAAAGTTATATAATAAGCACATTAAAAAGAAAAACAGAAGGAGGCAGTTATGAAAGTAAGTAGAGAAGAAATATTACACATAGCAAACTTAGCACAATTAGAATTAAAAGAAGAAGAGATAGACACATATATATTACATTTACAAGATATATTAAATTTTGCAAATATAGTAAATAATGCGCCTGTTGAAGGATTAGATATAACAATAGGAGCAAATGAAGCAAAAAATAGATTTAGAAAAGACGAAGTTAAGGTATTTGATAACATAGAAGGATTATTACAAAATGCACCAGAACAAGATAGACACATGTTTAAAATTCCAAAAGTATTAAACTAAGCAAAATTTTATAAGGAGGAATGTAAATGGACATTACAGAATTAACAGTACATGAGCTACAAGAAAAAATAAAAAATAAAGAATTAACAATAACAGAAATAACAAAAGCTTATGTAGATAGAATGAATGAGAAAGAAAAAGATGTACAAGCATTTATAACAGAATTAAAAGATGAAGCATTAAAACAATCAGAAGAAATACAAAATAGAATTGATAATGGTGAAAAATTAGGAGATTTAGCAGGAATTCCAATAGGAATAAAAGACATAATATGCACAAAAGGCATAAAAACAACATGTGCATCAAAAATGCTAGAAAACTTTGTATCACCTTATGATGCAACTGTTATGGAAAAAATAAATGCAGAAAATATGATAGATTTAGGAAAACTAAATATGGACGAATTTGCAATGGGAGGTTCAACAGAATATTCATATTTTAAGAAAACAAGAAATCCATGGGATTTATCAAGAGTACCAGGGGGATCTTCAGGAGGTTCTGCAGCTGCAGTTTCAGCAAATATGGTACCATGGGCATTAGGAACAGATACAGGTGGAAGTATAAGACAACCAGCTTCATTATGTGGTGTTGTTGGATTAAAGCCTACTTATGGATTAGTATCAAGATATGGAGTAGTAGCATTTGCATCATCATTAGATCAAGTTGGAGTATTTACAAAAGATGTTCAAGATTGTGCAATGTTATTAAATGTAATTGCTGGATATGATGAAAAAGATTCAACATCTATAGATAATGGTAAAAAAGATTATACAAAATCATTATCAAAAGATGTTAAAGGTTTAAAAATAGGAGTTCCTAAAGAATTTTATGGAGAAGGAATAAATCCTGAAGTAAAAAAATCATTAGAAGAAGCAATTGAAAAATATAAAGAAATGGGAGCAGAAGTAGAAGAGTTCTCATTAGATATTGCTCAATATGCATTAGCAACATATTATATAATAGCATGTGCAGAAGCAAGTTCAAATTTAGGAAGATTTGATGGAATAAGATATACATATAGATCACCAGAAGCCAAAACATTAAAAGAAATTTATAAAAAATCAAGAAGTGAAGGATTTGGAGCAGAAGTAAAGAGAAGAATAATACTTGGAACATATGTGTTATCATCAGGTTATTATGATGCATATTACAAAAAAGCTCAACAAGTTAGAACACTTGTTATGAAAGAATTTAATAAAGCATTTGAAAAATATGATGTAATAGTAACACCAACATCACCAACAACAGCATTCAAATTAGGTGAAAAATCAACAAATCCAATGGAAATGTATTTAGCAGATATATGTACAGTTTCTGTAAATATTGCAGGATTACCAGGAATGTCAATTCCTTGTGGAATAGATAGTAATGGTCTTCCAATTGGTATGCAAATAATTGGTAAGAAATTTGATGAAGAAACAATCATAAAAACAGCTTATGCTTATGAACAAGAAACAAAGTTTAGAGAAAAATACAAGCCTACATTTAAAAAATAAGATATAAACAAATGAGAGGAGCATAAAATGGGAGATGAAATAAAATATTCTGAAGGTCAAAGAAACCAAATATATGAAAAATACTTAAGGCCTTTAAAATTAAAAATTTCACAAATATTGTTATATGATACAAATGCAGCAGCTGATTTTCTAAACAAATATAATAACTTACTTCAAAAAACAAGTGACTCAGAATTATTAGATAAAATTACAGAATTAGAGTTAGAAATTGAACAATATGAGAAAACATTAGGAAAAGAGAAAAATTTCCAAGATAAAAGTTCTATTATAATTGGACAAGTTGAAGAATTATTATATGAAAGTGAACAATTGACATTAGAAGAGTTCGAAAAAGAAGTACACAGTTTAGTACAAAGATATAGAGAAAATTTTTCTGGTTACAGTTTAGAAGAAAGAGATTCTTTAGAGGCTAAAATTTATGAATTACAAGCAAGATTAATTTTAAAAAGAGTAAATCAAGAATATCCTGAAAAAATAGATATTTCACAAGAAGATGAAATAGGGATTATGATATACTTAAACAGAGAAATTACTAGATTGCAACAAAGTAAAAATCCAAAAATAAAAAATTATGTTGAAAAAATAAAGTATGAACTTATGGGTGGAACAGAGGCTATACATAATAGTGAAATATGGAAAGTATTAAGCTATGCACAAAGAGAGAGGTTTGAAGAAAAAGATGAAAATCTTTCAAAAAGTAAATCATTAATTCGTGTGAAAACAAAGAATAATTCAGTAGTTAATGTGAAAAATAGAAGTATTTTTTCGATTTTTAGAAAAGAGCCACAAATACCACTGACTGAAAGAGACTTATCTAAAATTTCAATTGATTGGTTAGCAAAATATATTCCAAAAGATATGTTGCAAGAATTGGAAGCTGATAGAAATAAAGAAGAAAATAATATAAGAGACAAAGAATATTTGCCAGATCCTAAAGCTCCGATATATGAAATGATTAAATCAGTAACTAGATTTGGAATACCAAATAGAAAAGATTATGTGCTTCAAGATGAAAATGGGAGTAAAATATATATTTTTATTGAAGATCATTTATCATCTGACTTATATTGGACTAGTATAGTTATGGAAGCTGGAGGCATACAAGTAGTAAAAAATTATAGTACTCATTTAGAGTTTAAAGAGAGGGGAGCTCCTAGACATTTAAATGCAATTTTAAATCTGGCTCAGATTATAGATAGATGTTTTAATACTGATTTTCAACAACAATTATTAAGAGAAGTAAAAGAATGTTGGATAGAAAAAACTAAAAAGCCGAGACTGTTTAAACAATTAGAGAAAAGCTTATATAGGATGCGTGATGAATATGGGAGAACAAAATTAGATTTTTTTGCATCAGAAGAAAGAAAAAGAGAAAATTTTTACAGACAATATAGATTACAAGAATGGATAAAAGTAAACCCAGAAGATTTAACAAATGATAATGAAAAAAATAATATGAGTAATGAAGTGATTCAAGAAAAGGAACAAGGAGGAGAAAATGCCAAGGAATGATTATGAAGTTGTAATGGGCTTAGAAGTCCATGCAGAATTAGCAACAAAAACAAAAATATTTTGTAGCTGTCCAACAAAATTTGGTGCAGCTCCAAATACACAAGTATGTCCAGTATGTATGGCAATGCCAGGAACATTACCAACATTAAATGAAAAAGTAGTAGAATATGCAGTAAAAGCTGGACTTGCTACACATTGTACAATATCAAGAGATAGTAAAAATGATAGAAAAAACTATTTCTATCCAGATACACCAAGAGCATATCAGATTTCACAATTTGATAAACCATTATGTGAACATGGATATATAGAAATAGAAACAAGTCAAGGAAAAAAGAAAATAGGAATAACACGTATTCATATTGAAGATGATGCTGGAAAGTTAGATCATGATGATTTAGCTGGAGGAGCACTTATAGATTTGAATAGAGCTGGAGTTCCATTAATAGAAATTGTATCAGAACCAGATTTTAGATCAATAGAAGAAGTTGATGCATATTTAAGAAAATTAAAATCAATACTTGAATATGTAGAGGTATCAGACTGTAAGATGGAAGAAGGATCTTTCAGAGCAGATGTTAACACATCAATTCGTCCAATTGGATCAGAAAAACTTGGGACAAGAACAGAAATGAAAAATATGAACTCATTTAGAAGTATAACAAGAGCACTTGAATATGAAATAGGTAGACAAGTAGAAGTTATAGATAATGGTGGAATTGTTGATCAAGAGACATTAAGATGGGATGAAGTATCAGGAAAAACATTTTCAATGAGAGATAAGGAAAATGCACAAGATTATAGATATTTTCCAGAACCTGATTTAGTTGCAATAAAATTATCAGAAGAATATATTGAAAATATTAGAAAAACATTACCAGAAATGCCAGAAAGTAGAAAAGAAAGATATTTAAGAGATTATAAATTATCTGAAAAAGATGCTGGAATAATAACATCTTCAAAATATTTATCAGATTTGTTTGAAAAAGCTTCTGAAATATGTGGAAATTATAAAGCAGTAAATAACTGGATAATTTCAGATATTTCAAGAATATTAAATGAAACAGAAATGGATCCTAAAGAAATACCATTTGATGCAAAACAATTAGCTAAATTAGTAACATTAATAGATAAAGGAACAATTAGTTCAAGTATAGGTAAAAAAGTATTAATAGAATTATTTGAAAACCCAAGAGATCCAGAAGATATTATAAAAGAAAAAGGTTGGATACAGATTTCAGATGAGGGAGCAATCAAAGAAGTTGTATTAAAGATTATTGAAACAAATCCTCAATCTGTTGCAGATTTTAAAGCTGGTAAAGATAGAGCATTAGGATTTTTAGTAGGTCAAGCTATGAAAGAAACAAAAGGAAAAGCAAATCCTCAAATGCTTAACAAAATGTTTGCAGAAGAATTAAAGAAATAAGAAAAATCGCCATTATGGCGATTTTTTGGCTATTTTAAATTTCTTAAAGCTTCAATTCTTGCTTCTGTACTTGGATGTGTAGACCACAAATCAGAAGATTTTTTCTTATTTCTAAAAGGATTTGCAATATACATATTTTCAGTAGCTTTATTAGCAACTTTTAATTCATTTGGATCAGCTGAAATTTTTTCAAGGGCAGAAATCAAACCATCTGGATTTCTAGTAAATTCAATAGCAGTAGCATCTGCTAAAAATTCTCTTTTTCTTGAAATTGCAAGTTGCATAAGTTGACCAAATATTGGAGCTAAGATTAAGAAGATTAATCCAATTAGCATAACAATAGCATTACCATTATTATCATTATCTCTATCACGTCCACGTCTACCACCATAAAAAGAAATTCTAGTAAACCAATCAGATAAAATTACAACAAACCCTACCATTACAGAAACAACAGCTGATAAAAGAATGTCATAATTTTTAATATGAGACATTTCATGTGCTAAAACGCCTTCAAGTTCATAATAGTCAAGTTTTTCTAATAAACCAGTTGTGACACATATTACAGCATGTTTGGGATTCCTACCAGTTGCAAAAGCATTTGGTTGAGCATCTTCTATAACATATAATTGAGGCTTTTCTTGTAAACCTGCTGAAATAACTAAAGAATCTAAAATATTTACTAATTTTAAATCTTCCTCTTTTGTTGCAGGTCTTGCATTATTTAATTTTAAAACAATTTTATCACTATAATAATATGAGCCCCATGTTGATACAATTGCAAAAATCATAGCAATTATAATAGAAAGTTCACCTAAATCTAGAGCCATACAAATGTAATAAACAATTACAGCAATAAATGCTAAAAATAATAGAACTATAAACCATGATTTTATTTTATTTTTCTTTATATCTTCAAACATATTTTTCTCCTACTAATAATTTATAATATTAAAGGATAGAAAAAATTCTATCCTTTAAACTTTAAAGAAAATTTTTCAATTTTCTTATTTGTTACTAAAATCAACTTTAACATTTTTTCTTGCTTCATCACTTTCTGTTGCGAATAATTCTTTCTTTTGGAAATTAAACATTCCAGCAACTAAGTTTGAAGGGAAAAGCTCTAATTTTGTATTATATCTTGTTACGCTATCATTATAAAATTGTCTAGAAAAAGAAATTTTATTTTCTGTGTTACGTAATTCTTCAGATAAATCAGCAAAATTTGTATTTGCTTTTAATTCAGGATAATTTTCAGAAACTGCCATAATCGTTTTTAATGTGCTTGAAAGTTCTCCATCTAATTTTGCTTTTTCTCCAACTGAAGAAGTATTTGCCCAAGATGTTCTTAATTTTGTTATTTTTTCAAATGTTTCAGATTCGTGAGTCATATATCCTTTTACAGTTTCAACAAAATTAGGTATTAAATCAAATCTTCTTTGTAGTTGTACATCAATTTGACTCCAAGCATTTTCAACTTTTTGTCTAGATGAAATTAATCCATTATAAACACTTATTATCCATGCAATAATTAATATAACAACTATTAAAATAATCCATCCCATAAAAATACCTCCTTATGAAATATATATTATCATATAATAATATTTTTTACAATACAAAATAAATAATATCTAAAACTTTAAAACTTTCTAAAGAAATTTTTGGAATTTTTTCAGTACAAGCAACATATAATATAATGTTAGCAAGTAATGGCAAGACTTACGGAAGGTTATAACAAAAAAATAAAAAATTTGACAAGAAAACAAAAAATGTGTATAATGATTTTGTCGTTAAAAGGAGGTTTTATGATTTTTATGGATAAAAAAGATAAAGCATCTATTTCTATTATGAAAATCATTGGTGTAAGTTTGATAATAATACTTTTACTAGGAGTAACTGTAAGAGCTACGGAAGCAAATATTAGAACAGTTGAGATAACTTTAGCGAATGGATATAAGATGTCTGTTATAACATCAAAAACAAATGTATATGAAATATTAGAAGATAATAATATTTTTGTAGAAGAAGACGAAAGAGTAAGTCCAGGTTTAGATGATGACATAAATGAAAGCAATAAAATAGTTATTACCAATAAATCTGTTCAAGAAGTTCAAATTGCAAAAATTTCTGAAAGTGGAATTGAAACAACATTAGATGAAATATTAAAAGGATATTCACCAATAGTAGAAAAAATAGAAGTAGAACAAGAAATAATACCATATGAAACAATTACAAAAGATGCCTCACAAGGTGCAACAGATACAAAAAATAGAGTAATTCAACAAGGTCAAGACGGATTAAAAGAAGTAACATATAAAACAAAATACCAAAATGACGAACAAATAGAAAAAATAGTTCTTTCAGAAGAAATTATAAAAGAGCCTATTGATAGAATTGTACAAGTACAAAAAAATATTGTAACAACATCAAGATCTGGATATGAAAGAACGCAAACAACAGGAAATAAAGTTGGAGAAACAAGGATATTTAAAGTAACAGCATATTGTTCATGTGCAAAATGCTGTGGAAAAACAAATGGAATAACAGCATCTGGAACAAAAGCAACAGCAGGAAGAACAGTTGCAACATCTAGCCAATTTTCATTTGGAACGCAATTAGATATAGGTGGATACACATATACTGTCGAAGATAGAGGAGGGGCTATTAAAGGAAATAGAATAGATGTATATATGAATTCACATGCAGAAGCATTGGCATGGGGAGTTAGATATCTACCAGTTACAGTAGTAGAGTAAGAGAGGATAAAAAATTCTCTCTTTTTTTGCCTAAAATAGTGAAAAAATAAAAGAAACATGTTATAATAAAATAGTCGAATAATATGAGAGAAAGGAGCATGTTAGAATTCATTACTAACAACAATAATATGAGCCAAGATAAAATAAGAAATTTTAGCATAATAGCACATATAGACCATGGAAAATCAACACTTGCAGACAGATTAATAGAAAAAACAGGTGTATTGTCTCAAAGAGAAATGGAAGACCAAATACTTGACAATATGGATATTGAACGAGAAAGAGGTATAACTATTAAATCACAAGCTGTAAGAATGAAATATAAAGCAAAAGATGGAGAAGAATATACACTTAACTTAATAGACACACCTGGTCATGTTGATTTTAATTATGAAGTTTCAAGAAGTTTAGCAGCATGTGATGGAGCAATATTGGTAGTAGATGCTAGTCAAGGTGTTGAAGCACAAACACTTGCAAATGTATATTTAGCAATAGATAATAATTTAGAGATATTACCAGTTATAAATAAAATAGATTTACCAAATGCTAGACCAGATGAAGTAAAAAAAGAGATAGAAGATATAATTGGAATTCCAGCAATGGATGCACCATGTATTTCAGCAAAATCAGGATTAAATGTAGAAGAAGTATTAGAAAGAATTGTAACAGATTTACCAGCACCAAAAGGTGATGAAAATGCAAAAGCAAAATGTTTAATATTTGATTCATATTATGATAATTATAAAGGTGCAGTAGCATATGTAAGGGTAATGGATGGAACATTAAAAGTTGGTGATGAAATATTATTAATGGCAACAGGTACAACATATACAATAGCAGAAGTAGGATATTTTGCACCAGGACAATATTTGCCAACAAAAGAAATAAAAGTAGGAGAAGTTGGTTATATTGCAGCAAGTATAAAAAGTTTAACAGATATTCATGTTGGTGATACAATAACATTAAAAAATAATCCAGCAGATAATCCACTACCAGGATATAAAAAAGTAACACCAATGGTATATTGTGGATTATATCCAGTAGATGGAAGTGAATATGAAAATTTAAAAATAGCATTAGAAAAATTGAAATTAAATGATGCAGCATTAGAATATGAGCCAGAAACATCAGCAGCATTAGGGTTTGGATTTAGATGTGGATTTTTAGGATTATTGCATTTAGAAATAATTGAAGAAAGACTTGACAGAGAATTTGATTTAGGATTAATAACAACAGCTCCATCAGTAATATACAAAGTACATAAAACAACAGGAGAAATACTTGATGTATATAATCCAGCAGATTTGCCACCACAAACAGAAATCTCATATATGGAAGAACCAATAGTTACAGCAGACATAATAACACCAAAAGAATATATAGGAAATATAATGGATATTTGTCAAAATCGTAGAGGAATATTTATTGACATGAAATATTTAGATGATAATAGAGTAACACTAATATATGAAATGCCATTAAATGAAATAATATATGACTTTTTTGACAGTTTAAAATCAAGAACAAAAGGATATGCATCATTTGATTATGAATTTAAAGAATATAGAAAATCAAATCTTGTAAAATTAGATATACATGTAAATGGAGAGCCAGTTGATGCTTTATCATTTATAGTATTTAAAGATAATGCATATGATAGAGGCAAAAAAATGGTAGAAAAGTTAAAAGAAGTTATACCAAGACATTTATTTGCAATACCATTACAAGCAGTTGTAGGAGGTACAATAATTGCCAGAGAAACAATATCTGCAATGAGAAAGGACGTACTTGCAAAATGCTATGGTGGAGATATTACAAGAAAGAAAAAATTACTTGAAAAACAAAAAAGAGGAAAAAAGAGAATGAGACAAATAGGAAATGTAGAAATGCCACAAGAAGCTTTTTTATCAGTTCTAAAATTAGATGAAGAATAATTTATAAAAGTAAGGAGAAATTTATGAGAACAAATAGAATAGAAAGAAGAGAGCATGAAAGAAGAGATGGACAAGATAGAAGAAAAATGCCTGACAGAAGAAATTCAAAAAGGGAGACAACAGATAGAAGAAAAGAAGAAAGACGTAAAGAAATAAGAAGAGAAGAAGATGTAGAAAAAAGATTTGATGATCAAATAGAAGGAAGAAATTCAGTTTTAGAATTGTTAGAAAGTGGAAAAGATGTTAATAAAATATTTGTAACAAGAGGAGAAAAACATGGTTCTATAAATAAAATTCTAGGAATTGCAAAAGAAAGAAAAATAATAGTTGTAGAAAAAGATAAAAAACAAATGGATGAAATGGCACAAGAAGAAAATTATCAAGGTGTTATTGCAATAGTACCACCATTTGAATATGTAGAAATATCAGATATTTTAGATGTTGCAAAAGAAAAAAATGAAGATCCATTTGTAATAGTTTTGGACGGAATAGAAGATCCACATAATTTAGGTTCAATAATAAGAACAGCAGAAACTGCAGGAGTACATGGTGTAATTATCCCAAAGAGAAGAGCTGTGTCAGTAAATAGTACAGTAAATAAAGCATCTGCAGGAGCTGTTGAACATATGAAGATAGCAAGAGTAACAAATATTTCAGATGCAATCGAAGAATTAAAACAAGCTGGATTATGGGTATGTGGAACAGCTGTTGATACAAATAAATATTATTATAATCAAGATTTAACAGGACCTTTAGCAATTGTAATAGGAAATGAAGGAAAAGGAATAGGAGAAAAAGTTAAGAAAAATTGTGATTTCCTTGTAAAAATTCCAATGAAAGGAAAAGTTCAATCTTTAAATGCTTCTGTTTCAACGGGAATAGTAGTATATGAAGCAGTAAAACAAAGGATAAGAAAGGAAAATTAGTATGAGAGGTAAAAAAATAGGAATAATAATTATTATAATAATATTAATTATTGCAATTGTAGCAGGTGTAACTACATATTTATTTTTAAAAACAGATGTGTTTAAAGGAAAAAATCAAGTATTTTTTAAATATATGTCTCAGGTTGTTGAACAAGTGGAAGAAATAGCTAATTCAAAGACTTTAGAAAATTATAAAAAAGAAATGATAAACGATAAATATGAAACAAACACATCTATAGATTTTAAATATTCAGAAGGTGGAGAAGTTTCAAGTGGATATAATAATCTTAATCTTAATATGAAAACTCAAAGTGATGAAGGATATAAATATAAAAATGCTCAGATATTATTTGGAGATAAAAGTATCGTACAAGTAGAAGGAATACAAGAAGACAATTTATACGGGATTAGATTTACTAATATATTTAATCAATTTGTAACATTAAAAGATGCTAAGAATATTGAAGGACTAAATTTAACTGATGAAAATATAGAAATGATCAAAGACATAATAGAAGATAATGAAGAGTTTTATAATGGGATATTATTAACAAAACAAGATTATGAAGAATTAAAAGAAAAGTATATGCAAATAGTAGTGGATGCATTAAATGGAGGAACATTTTCAAAACAAGGAAAATCAATTATAACAGTTGACTCACAAACTATAAAAACTACATCATATTCTTGTGAATTAAATAGTCTACAAGTACAAAACTTAGTAATTAAATTATTAAATAATCTAAAAAATGATGATATAATTTTAAATAAAGTACAAAACTTATTAAATGATACAAAAAAATATGAGAATTATATTGAAAAAATATTAAGAAGTGCAGAAGACATGGAATTTTCTAATTTGAAAATAACAGTATATGAACAAAAAGGAAAAGTTGTAAGAACATTAGCAAATATAGGAACAAATTCAATTACAATTGAGGAGTCAGAACAAAATAATAAAACAGTATTAAAGATAAAACATGAATTATTAAATAACGAGAAAGAAAATAAGCAACAAATTATGATATCAAAGTCAACTACAGATTCTAATGAAGAATATGTAATTAATATTGAAACTGTTGATGGAGATGATGAATATTCAATAGAAACAACGATGAGTAGTGATTATAAATCAATAAATTTAAACATAGATTTTTATAAAGATATTATAAATATAAATATTAAAGCCCAAAGTAACATATCAGAAGAGATAGATCAAAAGCTTGAATTAAATAGTTCAAATAATGTTTTATTGAATGACTTAAATTCAGAATTATTAAAAGAAGTTGTTGACAAAATGACTTCTGCATATAATGATACTTTACTAAAAAGATATAATATACTAATAAGAAAATTAAATTCTGAGAATTTAATGGAAACATTAAAAAGTATTATAAGTGAAGGAAAGCTTGATGAAGATACTACAGCAGAGCCAGAAGATACATCTATAGATAGAAATCAAGTAACTAAAGAAGAAATAAATAGATTTAATGCAAAATTTGAATTTTATTCTGGAACAGAAATTTCAGGAGAAACTGTAAAAGTATTATTAGATGTAGTAAAAAACAATCTTGAAAGTGTTGAAGTTACTCCTATAGAAACTCAAAATACATATAATAATGAAGAAAAAGAAAGTATAAAACTAAACATTAAAAAAGATAATGAAAATATAGATTTAGCAAATGGAATTATTGAAAAAATATCATCAAACGTAAAATATGATATAACTATTAATTATAATAAAGGAACAGGAATAATAGAATCAATAATAATTGTTCCAAGTAAATAATAAATGATAGTGGAGAGGAGTGTAAATGAATCAGATATTAGTAACAGAGAAAATTTATGTAACACCAGAACTTAAGAGAAAAAAGAAAATGTATAAATTAATGTTTATAATATCTTTATTTTGTATGATATGTTTGTCAACAATGTATATTTATGCTGAAGTTGATAGAAATAAAGAATCTGAAGTTTCTAAAAATATTTTACAGAATATGTTTGAAGATTCAACTATTGTTGATAAAGAAGAAAATGCACTGATTGTAAAAATTACGCAAGATGTTGCAAATAATTCTCAAGAATATCAATTATTAGAAGAAACCAACAATACTGATACACAAGCAAATTCAACTCAACCAAAATCTTATACTGCAAAAGATGGAAAAAAATATAATTATATTGGCAAAATAGTAATTCCTAAGATTAATGTAGATTATGCAATATTAGATCATTGGTCAGATGAATTATTAAAAGTTTCTATATGTAAATTTCATGGTGCAGATCCAAATCAAGTCGGAAATTTATGTTTAGTAGGGCATAACTGGAGAAATAAAAGATTTTTTAGCAAAGTACCAACTCTTGAAATTGGAGATATAGTTCAAATAACAGATTTAAGTAATAAAACAATTGATTATGAAATATATGATATTCATACAGTAGATCCTAATAATACTGATGATACAACCCAAAAAACAAATGGAAGAAAAGAAGTTACGTTAATAACTTGTACAGATGATAGTCAACAAAGAGTTATTGTAAAATGTAAAGAAAAGAAATAAACAAAAATCTCTTTTAATCATATAATATGATTAAAGAGATTTTTTTATTATGTAGGAAAAATCTCCTAGTAGGTGATTTTTCCGTACAGAATAATTATGGGGATTATTAGAATTTCTAAGCAATTTTCATTGCATAGAAATTCTTAAATCCGTTTTTTATTTGGGAGGTAGTACATTTGGCAAAAATTTTAGTATATAATCAAGATACAAATAGAATGGAAACATATTATAGAGGCGAAAATGAATCTATGCCATATAATACTAATGGAACATTAAAGGTTAAAGAATTTAGAGGGTCAAGTAAAAGTAATATTTTATGGACAGATAAAAGAACGATGCAAGCATGGAATAGTCAAAGATATATATATGGTGGACCTATATATGTAGGATTTGCATTTAAAAGACCATATGAAGGAGGACATCGGAAGTCAAAGCCAACATTATGCTGGAACTGCATTTGATGTTGGTCAAACATTAACTAATGCTCAAAGAAGAATATTAAGAAATAGTGCTAGAAATTCTAATTTGTGGCAATATATTGAACCAGAGTCTTTGTCTCCAACGTGGGTGCACTTTGATAGAAGGTTTGGAACACCTGCATGTATCACAGGTGGTTTCCCATTAATTAGACAGAATTCAAGGGGAAACTATGTTTGTATTGCTCAAGATGATTTAAATACATTAGGATATACAACAGGAGGACTTGATGGTGTTTTTGGCGAAAAAACTTTTAATGCTGTAAAAAGATATCAAACTTCAAGAGGATTAACAGCAGACGGAATTATTGGATGTAATACATGGAGATCTTTACAGGAAAATGTAGTAGGGACAGGAGCTACAAATACAACTATAAATTAAGGTTCTATAAAAATGTTTGGGTAGTAAAAATAATTATTTTAACATTTATTATAGTGCAAAAATAAAAAAATATATTAATAAAAAATAGTAAGATTTTATAATCTTACTATTTTTTAACATTTAATTTAATGGTGGCTTCAAGTGGAATCGAACCACTGACACGGGGATTTTCAGTCCCCTGCTCTACCAACTGAGCTATAAAGCCATACCGTATATATAAAAAAATGGCGACCTGGAACGGGCTCGAACCGTCGACCTCTAGCGTGACAGGCTAGCGTTCTAACCAACTGAACTACCAGGCCGTAAAACATGGTGGTCGCTATAGGGCTCGAACCTATGACCCTCTGCTTGTAAGGCAGATGCTCTCCCAGCTGAGCTAAGCGACCATGTCTTTCGACATTGACTAGTATACTATGTTTTGTAAAAATTGTCAATACATTTTAAAAAAAAATTTAAAATTTTTTAAAAATGTAGTTTATCAGACAATATTGACTTGACATAAAAAAAGATGTATAATGACTATATTGGCAAAGTGCCTAAAATAAGAAAGGAGAGCTTAATAGAACGTCCGAATTTTTCACCATCACAATTTATAAGAGGTACAAAATGAACAAGAAAAAATATTTGATTGGAGAAGAAGTAAAAGTTGAAGTCCATAACATTAAGGCAATAGCAATTAACATGAAACAAAAACAAGTAGCTTTTTGGTTTGGATATAATCAAAGAGGAATAATTCCATTTGATGAATTAGGTTTTGATGTTAAACAGATGCCATACGAAATAGTTTCTTTATTTGCAATTCCATTTAAGGCAATTGTAATGTCCTCAGAAATAAGCAAAATTAATAATCATGTGAGGATTTATTATTTATCCAGAAAGGCATATAATGTCCAAACGGCAAATGAAGTCCAAATAGGGCAGATTTATTTTGGAACAATTACATCAATTGCACCTTGGGGGATGTTCGTACGGATTAAAGATGGACTTACTGTTTTTGTACATTGTACAGAGGTTTCTAGGTCAATAATCAGCGAATTACATAAATGCTTTAAGGAAGGTGAAAGAATAAAAGTAAAAATTATAGATAAGAAATTTTTTGAAGGAGAATACAAATTTTATGGTTCGAGAAAAATGGCGAGTGATAATATTGAACCATCAATAGGGGATTTATTATCTGTAATGATTACAGGTGAAGTAGGATATTTTTCGTATTTTTGTGAGGTAACTCCAGGGCAAAAAGGAATTATTCATGCTGAAAGATGTAATGAATATGAAGTGGGAGATAAAACGTATGGATATCTTACAGAAATTGAAGAAAATGGTTTCTGCTTGAGACAGTTCTAAGATATATTTTTCTTTTCCAGAGTTAGTAAATACTAACTCTGGATTTTGGATTATATAATTTTTTTATATAGTAGGAAAGTTCTCCTTGTAGGAGGACTTTCTGTACTAGATAAATATGGCGAGTCTTAGATTTTCTTAAAATTTTCATTTGATAGAAAATCTTAGACTCGCTTTGTTCTTTGACTTAAGTAAAAAATATTGGTATAAATATAATTAAATATAAATATAATTAAGTAGAAAATAATATTAAACATTAAAATTCTTGATTCAAAAGAAAGGAAAGAAATAGAATGATTAAATTAGGGATTATATATGGTGGAATTTCAACAGAACATGATGTTTCTATAATGTCTGCAAAATCAATAATAAAAAATTTAAATAAAGATAAATATGAAGTACATGAAATATATATAAATAAGTATGGAAAATGGTTTGAAGAAAAAAATGAAGAAAAAGAAGAAATATATAATTTAATATGGACATTAAAAGAACTAGATGTTGCTTTTCCAGTTTTACATGGGATTGGAGGAGAAGACGGAACAATACAAGGAATGTTAGAAATGTTGAAAGTACCATATGTTGGATGTGGTGTATTATCTTCTGCTGTTGGAATGGATAAAGTGTATACAAAAATTGTATTTGAGAAGGCTCAAATTCCACAAACTAAATATATTAGTGTTTATAAAAAAGAAGATAAATATTATATACAAAAAGAGGATATGGAAGAAGAACAATTAAAAATAGAGCATATAACTGGAAAACTAAAATTTCCTATGTTTGTAAAACCATCAAATTCAGGCTCATCAGTTGGTGTAAAAAAAGTTAAAGATATAGGAGAATTAAAATTAGCAATAGAAAATGCAAGCAAATATGATAGAAAAATTATTGTAGAGGAAGGAATTGATGGAATAGAATTGGAATGTGGTATTTTAGAAGATGAAGAATTAAAAGTTTCAACAGTAGGCGAGATAAAACCTGCGGAAGAATTTTATAGTTTTGATGCAAAATATAATATTCCAGAGTCAAAAACAATTATTCCGGCTAATATAAATAAAAGTAAAATTGAGGAAATTCAGAAACTTGCTGTTAAAGCATTTAAAACAATAGATGGAAGAGGATTGGCAAGAGTGGATTTCTTTTTGGAAAAAGCTACAAATAAAATATATATAAATGAAATAAATACAATGCCAGGTTTTACCCCAATAAGTATGTATCCAAAATTATTTGAAAATTCAAAAATCAAATATTCAGAATTGATTGATAAATTAATACAAAATGCAATTAAATAGAGTTGAAATAATTTTTCAGCTCTATTTTTACTAAACATGAAAAAGTAATATATATAATATTATAGTATAAAAACCAAAATGATTAACATAAAGACTAAAAATTAAAGAAAATCAAATATTGATAAAAAATATATAATATGATATATTATAGAAGTATTGAAAAATTTATTTTTTCAATCAGATTTGTTTTTTATGAAAGGAATGAATTTAAATATGAAGAAGAAAATAGTATTAATAGTTCTTAGTTTTATATGTATTATAATTTTAATTAGTGGATTTTTTTATGTTAGAAAAGAGGAGAAAAACAAAATAAGTTCTGATGAAATTATTTTTTCAAATTTAGAAAAGATGAATAGCTCTGAATTAGTTAATATATTTTATAATACTTCAACTCAAGATGAATTTATAAACGAAGAAGAAAAAAATTACAGATTTGTAAATAAAGGTGCAGACAGTGTAGAAGATGCAATAGAAAAAACAAAAAGTATTGGTCAATCTAGTGATACAAAGATGTTAGAATTGAAATTACAAGAGGAAACGGAGTATTATTATGTTATATATCAAGAATATATTTCATATAGAGGAACAGGAGATGTGATTTTTAAAAACTCATATGTATATTTAAAAAATTCAGTTTTTGATATTGATAATAAAATTATTAATATAGATATTTTAAATGACTCAGACAAGATAAAAAAGATATTCAATTTATATACATATATAAAAAATAATAATGCAAGTGTAAAAGTATTGCAACCAAGTATTACAAAAAACTCAAATGAATATATATATACATATTATTATTTTAATATATCATACGGAGATTGGGGAATGAAAGATGAAATAGAATTATATAAAAGTAAAATTACAATAAACAAGAAAGATGGAAAGTTTGAAATTGATGATAAAAAGATTAGACAGATAGAAGGAAAAGTTAATGAACCAGAATATCAATAGTGAATAATTAAAAGTATTACAAATTTTAATGAAAAAATGTAAAGAAGGAAAATACAAATGAAAGAAAATAAAACACTAATGCAATATTTTGAATGGTATTTAAGACCAGAAAATAGATTATGGAATAAAGCAATAGCAAATGCCCAATATCTATCAGCAATAGGAATAACAGATGTATGGTTTCCACCAGCATATAAAGGCGCAGGAGGAAAATATGATGTAGGATATTCTGCATATGATTTATATGATTTAGGAGAATTTGACCAAAAAGGAAGTATAGAAACAAAATATGGAACAAAAGATGAATATATAAATGCAATAAAAAAATTACATGAAAATGGAATAAGAGTATATGCAGATATAGTATTAAACCATAAAATAGGAGCAGATGAGCCTGAAATCGTTTATGCAAGCGAAGAAGAACAAACAAATAGAAATGTAGATACATCACTTCCCAAAAAAATAACAGCATGGACAGTATACAATTTTAAAGGAAGAAATAACAAATATTCAGACTTTAAATGGAATTATAATCATTTTAATGGAACAGACTGGGATGAAAGTGGAAGAAAAAATGGGGTATTTCGTTTTAGTGGTAAGAAATGGGATCAAAATGTAGATGCTGAAAATGGAAATTACGATTATTTGATGGGTGCTGATATTGATTATAATAATCCAGAAGTTGTTGAAGAAATAAAAAAATGGGGAAAATGGTATGTAGAAACAACAAATATTGATGGACTAAGACTAGATGCTGTAAAACATATAAAATCAGGATTTATGGCTGAATTTATTCATGAAATGAGAAAAATAAAAAAACTTGATTGTGTTGGAGAATATTGGAACAGAAATTTACAATCATTAGAAAATTATATAACAAAAACAAATTCAAGTATTCCATTATTTGATGTACCATTACATTATAATCTATTTGAAGCTTCAAATAGTAATGGAAATTATGACATGGCAAGAATATTTGATAATACATTAGTAAAAGAAATGCCACAATTAGCAGTAACATTTGTAGATAATCATGATACAGAACCAGGACAAGCACTATTTTCATGGATTCAAGAATGGTTTAAACCATTAGCATATTCATTAATATTATTAAGAAAAGACGGATTACCATGTGTATTTTATGGTGATTTTTATGGAATACCATCACAAAATATAAAACCAATGGGTGAAAAACTAGAAAAAATAATAAAAGCAAGAAAATATTTTGCTTATGGGGAACAAATAGATTATTTTGACCATCATGATATTATAGCATGGGTAAGAACTGGTGATGATGAACATACAGACTCTGGAATGGTTACAATTTTAAGTGATGGGCCTGGTGGTTCTAAAATGATAAATGTAGGAAAAAAATTAGCAAATACAGTATTTTATGATTGGCTTGGAAATGTACAAGAAACAGTGTATGTTGATCAAGACGGTAATGGAATATTTTATTGTAATGGTGGAAGTGTATCTATTTGGGTAAAAAAAGAAAATATATATAATTAATATTATCTATTTTTTAATAAAGTTAAAAATAGCGAAAACACTGAAAGAACAAGAAAAAATAATTGACAAAAAAAAGGAAAAAGATGTATAATATTAAACAATAAAATAAAAATTAGGGGGGAAAAATGGAATTTGAAAAAATAAACAAAACACAATCAGGTAGAGGATATTTATTCAGAGTTTCTGCAAGTGATATTTGTAATTATGATTGTCAATTTTGTCATCCAAGCACAAATGAAAGTGTTACTAAATTAACAGATGAAGAATTTTTGAAAGTGTTTAAAATGGTCAATGGATTGTATAAATTAAAAACGTTACATTTTACTGGTGGAGAACCATTAATGAGAAAAACATTACCAAAAGTAATAAAACAATGTAGAACAATTGCTGGTGATGATTTAGATATTGCAATGACAACTAATGCAGCATTATTAGAAAATAAGTTAGATGAATTAGTTAAAGCAGGATTATCAAGAGCTAATATTAGCTTTCATTCTATAGATGACAAAAAATATCAACAATTTACAGGTAGTAAAACAAAAGTAGAAGATATAAAAAGAACTATACACAAAGCTAAAGAAGCTGGATTGGGAATTAAAGTAAATTCTGTCGTTATTAGAAATTTTAATGATATGGATATTCCTAGAATGGCAGAATTTTGTTTTAATGAAGGAATAATACCTAGATTTTTAGAATTAGGAATATATGGACCTGTTGCACAATGGTACACTGAAAAAGATCAAGTACCCCATAAAGAGATTTTAGAAATAATGGAAAAAAATTTTGGAAAATTTGAAAGAGATATGACATATAGAGGAAATGGACCATCAAAATATTATAAAAATGATAAAGGACAAATATTTGGAATTTTAGATAATCAATCAGATAAAATGTGTAGAGGGTGTGATAGATTTAGAATGTCTGCTAATGGTTATATAAAAGTATGTAATTTTAAACCAATTGATTTAAGACCATATATAGAATCTGATGAAGATTTAAAGAAACAATTATTAATATTAGGTGATTATTTAGACTCTAGAGGAAATGATTATATTGGAAAAAGATTACATAGAAATGATTATAATTTTAGATGGAATCATCCAGAGAAAAATGCGGATTAATTGGAGGAAAGAATATGAATTTGGATTTTCCTATTTTGAAAAAAAATAATATACATTATTTTGATTATGGTGCCACTTCTTTTATGCCACAGAGTGTTATCGATAAGTGGTGTGAAGTGAATTCTAATATAGGAGTTTTTGTTGGAAGAGGAAATAGCATTTTAACTAAAAGGGCAGAAAAAGAACTTAAAGATGATGAAAAATATTTTAATAAATTCTTTAATATAAGTAATGAATATCAAAAAATATATACCAAAAACGTTACAGAAGCAATTAATATTGTAGCATTAGCAATTGAGGATTTAATTGGTGTGATGGATATGATTGTTGTTGGACCATTTGAACATCATAGTAATTATTTAATATGGAGAGAAATTGCTAAAAGAAAAAAAGCAATATTTTGTGAAATGCCTATAAATGAACAAGGTAGTGTAGATTATGATTTTCTTGATAGATATAAAGAAAGAATAAAAGTAGTGTCAGTTTCTGCTGTTTCAAATTCTTTTGGATATAAAATGGATATAGGAAAAATAGCAAGTAAAATTAACGAAAAAACAATATTACTTGTTGATGAATCACAAGTGGTTGCTCATATGCCAATAGAGGTAAATGAAAAAGTATCAGGATATTTTATTCCATCACATAAAATGTATGGTCCTAAAAATATTGCGATGGCATGTATAAAGAAATCTTTGATTAATGAAATGAAACCAGTAATTTTAGGTGGTGGAATGGTTGAAAATGTTGGGTATAAAACAGAATGGTTAGAAAATAATAAAAAATTCTATGCTGGTACAATGGATATAGCATTAATAAGTGCATGGGTAGAGGCATGTAAATTTATAGAAAGAATTACATATGAAGAAATACAGAAAAGAAATGATAAATATTCAAAAATAATTAGAGAAACATTACAGAAAAATGGCTATAAAATTATTGAAGTAAAAAAATATTGTGTGAATTATATAATATCATTTACTCATTCCAATATACATGCACATGATATTAATGAATATTTATCAAGCAAAAATATTATAATTCGTTCTGGAAATTTATGTTCTCAAAATGCTTTGAGAAAAATTGAAAGTAATGCATTAAATAGAATTACTTTAGGATTAGGCGTTTCAGATGATGATGTAAAATGCTTATGTGATGAATTAAGGAGAATAGTGAAATGTTAAATCAATATTCTAATAAAATAGAAAAATTACTTAAATATGAAGATGATAAAATATTAATTCCAGATTTAGTTCTCGAAAAAGAGGGAATTGCTTGTGGAGATAGACTAGTTCTATCTGGAGAAATAGATAATAATATTATTTTGTTTAAATTTAAATGTTCAATGGCGTGTGACTTAAGTAAGGCAGTATGTAATTATATAATGAAAGAATATAATGATAAAAATTATGATATTGTCATGGAAGAATTATCAAGGTTGAAAAATAATATAGATAAAGATAATAATTTTTTGTTTAAAATGTTTGATTTAGATGCAGAACGATATTTTCATAGATATGAATGTATGTATGCTCCAATAAAATTGATGATGACATTTTTAAAAGAGATAAAAAATACAGAATATAAATTTACACAAAAACCAGATACTCATTATAATATGGAATGTGATGCATGTACAGGTGCTTGCAGAATTAATTGGAACAATGAGAAAATTGAGAAAGTTGATCATCATAAAAACAAAAAATATTCTACAGAATATTTTGAAAAGTGGTTACCATTGGGGAAAATAGTATTAAATGATAAGGATAAAGAAAATTTAAAGTTAGTATGTAAAGATATGACAAAAGAAGATTATCAATTTTTATCAGATTATACAATGAATAGTTTTGTATTACAGCATATTATGGAGAATTGTCCAAAATTATTAAATGAGAATTGGAAAGCACCAGCATATCTAATACAAAAAAATGAAATTACAAACAAGCAATTTGAAAAAGTAAGAGATTATATAACAAGTAATAAATTAAACATTTATTTTGTAAAAGGATATGTATCACAAAAATATTATGAAAATCCATATTTAAGGATTCATTCAGATTATGATTTGATTGCTAATAGTAGTAAAGATGCTTTTGAATTAACATCATATTTATTAAAAAATGGTTTTACAATTAGGCCAAATTTATTTTCAATTAAAAATATGAATTATAAAGGAAAAGATATAGTTACAGGACATTTTCACGTACAAAAAATTATAGATGACATGTATATGTTTGAATTAGATATTACATTTCCAGGTTTTCCTATAAATAGAGTAGATATTTTTTATCCAAGATTAAATGGTAATGAAATATCAATAGAAGACCAAATAATTATTACATTATTACATCTTTTTAAACATAGCAATATTTATATGAAAGACATAAATGATTTATATTATATGCTTAATAGAGAAATTAAATTAGAGTATTTAAAGGAAAAAATTGATGAATATAATTTAAATGAATTTCTATCAGTAGCTGTAATGTATATAATGAAAGAATATCCTATAAGTGTAGAAAAATTTGAGAGAATAATTGAGGTATTTAAAATAGATAAACAGATATTAAATAAATATCCTAAATGGCCATATGATAATGAAATGCACTTAAAAATAAAGAAAAAAGACTTTGAGGAAAGAACACAAAATAAAAAAGAGGCAGACAGAAAGTATTTATTTCCAGTTGTTATATTTGTAAATGAATATAATTTTGATAATATTGAATCTGTAAAACAAGATAATGAATTTAAATTTGAAAAAATATTAGATGATATTTATGAGGTTAGATTTGAGGATTATATATTTTATTTAACAAGTATAGGAATATTTATAGATAATTATATAAATACGGAGAATTTATCAAGAAGAAAATGTTTGGAAATTATTGAAAAATTTTTAGATAATATTAAAAAGAAAGATTTTTATGCTGTGTCATATGCATCTGAACATTTTTATGTTAGAACTATTTAAATAATGAAAGAGAGTATTCATATGGGGATTGTTATAATGGGAGGTACTGGTACAGGTAAAAGTACACTTGCAAAAATATTATCTATTCATACAGGCTATAAATTATATGAAATTGGTTATATTGTAAAAAATAGTTATTTTAATATTATGAAAAATGAAGCATTAAAAATATATAAAAATAAAGAAAGAGCAATAGAAAGTATAAGAAAAACATATAAGGAAAATTCTAAGGATTATTTTACAAATAAAAGATTAAAATATGTTAATGATATGGTAAAGAAAAATGGAAATGATTATTTTATAACTAAATTATTAAAAGAACATTTAAATGAAAATATAATTATAGTAGGAGCACGTACTTTTGATGAAGTCAATGCAATAAAAAAATATATGAAAAATCCATTTTTAGTTGGACTAGTATGTAATGAAGATAGATTGACAAAAAGATTTGTAAAAAGAGAAGATAGATATATGAGTTCAAATAATGCTGAAAAAATTTTTGAAAAAAGGCGTTGGACAGAGAAAAAATGGGGAGTAGAAGAAGTATTAGATACATGTGATATAGTAATAGAAACAGATGATAAGAAACCAAGAGATATTGCAAATATTACATTAAATGAATATAGAAAATTTTGGATTGATAAAAAAAGAAAATTAGGAGAATTAAAGAATGAGCGAAAAAGAATTATATATTAAAGCAGATACTTTTCATATTAAGCTTATTACTACATCAGATTTTATTAAACAATATATTATTGACAATATATCAGAGTTTGAAAGATTAACAATAAGTTTTGAGTTAGAAGAAAAGGTTGATAAAGTTGATACAACTTTACAATATAATAATAAAGAAACATATAATTTTATGTGTACTGAAAATGGATATGTTTTTGAATGTCCTTGGCAAGAAATCAATAAATCAACAATTCTTCCTATGATATTTAGACTTTTAGTAGAAGTAATGAGACAAAATATTAGTGAAATAAAGGTTCATGCATCAGCTATTACTAAAGGAAAATATTCTTCTCTATTTTTTGCACCTTCAGAGGGAGGAAAAACAACTACTGCAATGGCAATGTGTCAAAAGTATCAATGTATATTAAAAGCAAATGATGCTACAGTTGTTAAATTCATTAATGAGATGCCATTTTTACTTAGAGGAGATAATGTTTTTAAAGTAAGAGCAAATGGATTAAAGAAATATTCACAAGAAATCTTTGAAAAAAATATGGATATTCACTCAGATGCTCCTTGGTTAGATAAAGCCAAAATAAATCCAGAAGATATTGGGGTAAAAACTAATAATGATAGTTCTGAAATAAAATATATATTTTTTATAAAACTTGATACAATGATAGATGGTTGTACGATGAAAAAGTATGATAAATTTAATAGTATGAAGAAAGATGATTGGTTTAAGCCTAAAATGCAAATTTATCAAAATATTAGTGGAACAATAAAAGGGTCTGATTTAATTCCAATTGGAAATAAAGGAAATATTCTTCCAATTGATTTGCCATCATTAGATAATAATAAACTTTCATTAAAAAGAATAAATTTTATAAATAATTTGTTTGATAAGTGTGAAGTATATCAACTAAGAGGACAATTAGAAGAAATGACTAATATCATAAATAGAATTATATCTGGAAAGTAGGAAAAAATGGAACAAGAATATAAATGGATATTAGATAATGATGAAAAAAGAAAGGATATTATTGATTCTATATTTGTTTCAAAATTTATAAAAAATAAACTTGAAATAAATATGAAAGCAATTTATTATGATGATATATATGGAACTATGAAGAATGTGCATGGAGCTTTAAGAAAAAGAAAGCAAAATGAAGAGTGTATATGTTGTTTGAAAATTGAACAAAAAAGTGAAAACAATTGCAAAAAGAGAATGGAATATGAATTAAAAGAAAATGATATATACAAAGCTTTAAAAAGATTTCCAGATATAGGAGCACCAAAAGAATTATGTGATAAAATAGGAAAAGAAAAATTAAATGAATTATGCACTATAGAATTTGATAGGATAGCATATAGGTTGCAAATAAAAGACAATTGTATATTAGAGTTATCATTTGATAATGGAGAAATGATAAAAGAAAATAATAAGCAAAAGTTTATGGAAATGGAGTTGGAATTAAAATCAGGAGATGAGAATGAATTTCATACATATGCTAATATGTTAGAAAATAAATTTGCATTAAAAAATCAACCATTATCCAAAATCGCCCGAGCAATGAGCTTAGATAAAAGGGGGGATGGAAATGTATAAAAAAGTTCTTTTTTCAAAAGAAGTTAGAGAAGCAATGCTAAAAGGTGTTAATATATTAGCAGATTCAGTGAAAATAACAATGGGACCTAAAGGACGAAATGCTGTATTAGATAAAGGAATGGGGTCACCATTGATAACAAATGATGGAGTTAGTATTGCTAAGGAAATAGAGTTAAAAAACAAGTTTGAAAATATGGGAGCTAAATTAGTATATGAAGTTGCTAATAAAACAAATGATATTGCTGGAGATGGAACAACAACAGCAACAGTTTTAGCTCAAAGTATGATTGAAAATGGATTGAGTGAGATAGAAAATGGTGTTAATCCAGTATTAATGAAAGAAGGAATAGAGTTTGCGAGTGAAGCAATTGCTAAATATATTGAAGATAACTCTAAACAAGTTAATAACTTAGAAGATATTTTAAATGTAGCATCAATTTCTGCTGGAAGCAATAAATTAGGTAAATATATAGCTGAAGCAATAAAAAAAGTTGGTAAAAATGGTGTTATAACAATAGAAGAATCAAATGAATTAGATACATATGTTGAAGTAACAGAAGGATTAAGCTATGATAAAGGATATATTTCAATGAATATGCTTGCAGATGGCGAGTTAGATATAAAATTAGATAATCCGTTAATATTAGTTACTGATAAAAAAATAAAATCTATACAAGAAATATTACCGACTTTAGAAATGATAATAGAGGAAAATAGAGAACTTTTAATTATTGCAGATGATTATGAACAAGAAGTAATTTCTACATTGGTATTAAATAAAATGAATAATACTTTTAATGTAATTGCAACAAAGGCACCATTATTTGGAAATAATAAAAGAGAAATTTTACAAGATATTTCTATTATGACAGGTGCAAAATTTTATAGTAAAGATTTATATCCTAATATAATAAATGTATCAAAAGATGAATTAGGAAGTGCTAAGAAAATAAAAGTAGCAAAGGAGAATACAACTATAATAAGTGGAAATGGCGATAAAGAAAAAATAGAAAATAGAAAAAAAGAAATAGAAAAACAAATTAAAAATTGTAAAAGTGACTATGAAAGAAAAAAACTTGAAGAACGATTAGGCAGTATTAATAATGGAATTGCAATTTTAAAAGTAGGTGGAGCAACTGAAACAGAAATGAAAGAAAAAAAATTAAGACTAGAAGATGCTTTAAATGCTACTAAATCAGCAATAAAAGAGGGAATTGTTCTTGGAGGAGGTGTTACATTAGTTAATGCTTACTCAAAATTAAAAAGTGGATTAAAAAATGAAAACAAAGATATTCAAAAAGGAATAGATATTGTTTTAGAGGCAATTCTAGAACCAATGAAGCAAATTATTAAAAATGCAGGATTAGATGTTAAGGAAATAATATCTAAACAATTAAAAAGTGAAAAAGGAATAGGATATGATGCTAAAAATAATAAGTGGGTTAGAATGTTCGAGGCAGGTATAGTAGATCCAGCATTAGTTACTAAAACAGCTTTATTAAATGCAGCAAGTATATCAGCATTATTTATTACAACTGAAGTTGGAATTGTAATAGATGATGAAAATAATATAGAAAAAGATTTTCCAACAATGGATATGTTTTAAAAAAATAATAGAAAAAGGTGATTAAATTGACAAATAAAGAATTAGCGGATTTAATGTTTCCGAATGTAACAAAAACAATTGAAGATTATGAAAAGGAATACCCAAAGAGAGACTTACCAGAAGGAGCTGTGGTATCTAGATATGCTCCAAGCCCAACAGGTTTTGTCCATATGGGAAATATGTTATCTTGTTTTATAGAAAACAAATTACCACAACAAACAAAAGGAGTATTTTATTTAAGAATAGAAGATACAGACCAAAAGAGAGAAGTTGAAGGTGGAATAGATAATATTGTAAATGCGATAAAAATGTTAGGATTAGAATATAATGAGGGTGTTATTTCAACTACAGAACAAAAAGGAAAATATGGACCATATATACAAAGTCAAAGAAAAGATATATATGATACATTTATTAAATATTTAATTGAGGAAGGAATGGCATATCCTTGCTTTTGCAACGCTGAAGAATTAGAGGATATAAGAGAAAAACAAAAATCAGCCAAAGCTAGAATTGGATATTATGGTCAATATGCAAAATGCAGACAGTTAGATAATGAAGAAAGGGCAAAAAGAATAAAGGCAGGTATGCCATACACAATTAGATTAAAATCAACAGGAAATTATGAGAAAAAAATACAATTTAAAGATTTAGTTAAAGGTAAAGTTACATTTCCTGAAAATGATCAAGATATTGTTTTAGTAAAAAGTAATGGCATTCCAGTATATCATTTTGCACATGTTGTAGATGATCATTTAATGAGAACAACTCATGTTCTAAGAGGAGAAGATTGGTTATCTTCAGTACCAGTACATATAGAATTATTTAATAAATTTGGATTTGAAATACCTAAATATGCTCATTTAGGATTAATAATGATTGTTGATTCTAATGGAGGAAAACGTAAAATAAGTAAAAGAAAAGATACAGATTTTACTGTTGAAAGTTATCATAGAAAAGGATATCCAACTATTGCATTACAAGAATACTTAATGACAATAGCAAATACTAACTTTGAAAGTTGGAGAATGGCACATCCTTATGATTCACTAGATAAATTTGAATTTTCTTTTTCTAAAGTTGGAAGTAGTCCTTTATTCGATACAGCAAAATTAATAAATATTTCAAAAAATTGCATTTCAAAAATGACAGCTGAAGAAGTATATAATTATTCATTAATTTGGGCAAAAGAATATGATGAAGAATTAGCTAAAATGTTAGAAGATAAAGAATATGCTTTAAAAGTATTTGGAATTGAAAGGGGAAATAAAAAGCCAAGAAAAGATATTTCAAAATGGTCTGATGTAATGTATAATATTGGATATATGTATGATGATGAATTTTATGGAAAAGTTAATGAATATCCATATCAAGTTATTTCTGATAAAGAAGATATTGCGAAAATATTAGATTTATATATTTCAAAATATTATAATGAATCAGATGATAAACAAACATGGTTTGATAAAATTAAAGAATTAGCAGTAGAAATGGGATATGCAGGAGAGGTTAAAGAATTTAAAGCAAATCCAGGAATGTATAAAGCACATGTTGGAGATGTAAGTACAGTATTAAGAGTTGCTTTAACTGCTAGAACAAATACACCAGATATGTATGAAATTATGCAAGTATTAGGAAAAAATAGAATTGCAAAGCGTTTAGAAGTTGCTAAGGAGAACTTAAAATAAGTGAAAGTAATTTTTGTTGATGTTGACGGAGTTTTAAATTCAGATGATTTTATAGATAGTGTAAAAGGAAAACAAGATATTGATATAAAAACTGTTTTATTATTAAAAAGAGCAATTGAAGAAACAGGTGCGAAAATTGTAATGGATACATCTTTTAGATATACACAATCATTTTTAAAAGTTCAAGAAATGTTATTACAAAATGGAATTATGTTTGATAAAACACCTTTTATTGATAATGAAAGAGGAAAAGAAATAAAACAATATTTATCTAAACATAAAGATATAGAAGATTATATTTTGCTAGATGATGTTGTGTTTCCAGATTTTGATGATGAATTATTAAGTCATTTAATAAAAATGGATGATACAAATACAAGAGGAATAGGAAAAGGCCTTCAAGAAAAAGATGTAGAAGAAATTATCAGAAGATTTGGAAGAAAAAAAGATTTTAAGGAAGTTGAAAGATAGGAGGAACAATATGGATTATAACATTGGAGATATAGTTAGAACAAAGAAAGTACATCCTTGTGGAAGTAAACTTTGGGAGATAACCAGAGTTGGAGTTGACTTCAAATTAAAATGCCTAGGTTGTGGTCATATTGTTGTTCTTGAAAGACCTAAAGCTTTAAAGGCAATAACCAAATTAGAGAAAAAAGCAGAATAGAAAAAGCCCTCGTCATTGTGACGAGAGCTTTTTCAGTCTCAAACCCGAAGAATTCCAATCTCTTCAGAGCCCTTAGAGATGATCCACTGATCACCACAGGGAACAGAGTCATTTCCACACCATTTCATACTGACATTGTGCTTGTGCGCGATGTCAAAGATGGTTTTAAAGTGACTATTTTTCTGGATCCTCCAATTAGCTCTAGAAATGCATATTTTTTCTTCTGGAACTTTCCAAAGCCATTCTTGGTTAATCGGCTTACATTCTTGTGAAATATGGTTCCCATGAATATCCTTTGCACCAAAATCGAATGTTTTGGGACTATCAGGCGAAGAATAGACTTCATAAGGGTATAACCAATCCCTCATTACACATCTGCATTCCTTATAGAGCTTTTCAGAATCCTCACCAAAGATGCTGGTTAGCAAAATTGGCTTCCTGAAATTTTTCAGGTTTTCGATTAAAATGTTCATTTGCTTTTCCTCCGTTTGGCAGTTGCCTGCTCCTAGTTGTGATTTCTTGCTGAAAAACGAAGTTTTCAACATATAAGCTATCTTTTATTATAACAAAATTTACAGAAAATGTCAAATCAAAAGCATAAAAAGAGCTATAAATCAAGTTCTTTTTTCTTTTATAATTCGACAAAATATCTTATAAAAAATATAAAATTGACATTTTTAAATATATTGTTCAATTATATTCCAAACATCTTCACAATAAATTTTCTTTTCAGAAGAAAATGGTAGTGTAGTAATATCACCAATAGGGTTTAATTGATTTTGAATATTTTTAGAAGCATCGAGAACCTTAGTTTTAGCAATCTTATCAGCTTTATTTGTAAGAATCATACAAGGAAGACCACTTCTAATAACATAATCATACATTAAAAAATCATTTGAAGTAGGATCATGTCTAATATCAACTAAAAATATAATTAAACAAATTTCTTTACGATGTTTTAAATAATTTTCAATAAATTCTCCAACTTTTACTTGTTCTTGTTTTGACATTTTGCTATAACCATAACCAGGTAAGTCAACAAAATAAAATTTGTCATCCATATTATAAAAATTTAGTTGACGAGTTTTACCAGGCTCACTACTTGTACGTGCAAGCTTTCTTCTATTAATCATTGTATTAACAAAACTAGATTTTCCAACATTAGATTTTCCAACTAAAACAACTTCTGGTAGACCATTTTTTGGATATTGACTTTCTTTTACAGCAGAAACCTCAAAACGTGGATTTTTTATTATCATAATTAAATTCCTTTCTTATACATAATATGTGGATATTATAACATTGAAAATTTAAAAGTGCAAGTTAATTACTTGTAAACAAAAAATGGTTGTGATAGAATAAAAACATAAAAGAAAGGATTAATATATAATGAAAAATTATTTTGAAATGTTGGACAAAACAATAAAAGAATATTTTAAAATACTATCAGATGAAACTCCTGATTTTTTAAATGAATATATAAATACAAAAGAAATGCAAAAACAAGCAAAAATAAGTGTATCATGTGGTACATATTATACTGAATTATTTGATAAAATGATATGGTATTCAAGTTTAGACCATAGTATAGCTGTAAGTTTAATTGTGTGGCATTTTACAAAAAATAAAAAACAAACACTTGCAGGATTATTTCATGATATAGCAACACCAGTATTTAAGCATAGTATAGATTTTATGAACGGAGATTATGAAAAACAGGAGTCAACAGAAGAACTTACAACCAGAATAATAAGTGAATCAAAAGAGATAATGAAATTATTAAAAAGAGATGGAATAAAAGTAGAAGAAGTTGATAATTATCATATATATCCAATAGCAGATAATGATACACCAATGTTATCAGCAGATAGATTGGAATATACATTATCAAATGGATTAGGAGTTCGTAAAAAAGTTTGGAACTTAAATGATATAAAAGAAATTTATGATAATATAGAAGTACAAAAAAATGAGCAAGGAATTGATGAGCTAGGTTTTAAAGAAAAACAAATTACAGAAAAATTTGTAAAAGGAATGAGAATATTATCAAATTCTTATATAGATAATAAAACAAAATTATCAATGCAATTTTTAGCAGATATAATGAAAAATATGTCTTATAAAAAACTAATAACCAAAAAAGATTTATATGAATTATCTGAAAAAGAAGTAATAGAAAAAATTGAAAATTGTAATTATAAGGATATCTCTAAAAAATTTGATTTCTGGAAAAATGCTTGTGAAATAAAAGAAAGTGATAAAGAAGTTAAAGGTAAATATTGTGTAAATATAAATGCAAAAATAAGATATATTAATCCATTAGTAAATGAAAAAAGAATAAGTGAAATATCTGAAATCGCAAAAGAAGAAATTCAAAAGGCAGTTGAATTTAAAACACAAAAATATGCATATTTAGATTTTGACAATTTTTAATTTTTATAATAATATAATGGTACAGACATAAGATTAGAAAAAGGAAAGGAAGAAATACAATGGAAAAGAAAATTGAAGAATTAAATGGATTTAAAGATTTGAGGATAGTTGATAATTTTTATCAAACATCAAGCTTTTTTCCGATGCCAACAACAGAAATAGGAACATTAAGTGAATCAGGATTAACAAATTTAGGATCATATTCACTATGTTTTCCATATTACATAGCAGGAAAGGACTATTATGCAATGATACTTTGTTGCAGAAACAGTTCAAATACAGCTAAAAATATATTAAGAACAGGAAAATGTACAATTAATTTTATAACAGATAAAAGAAAATATTTTAAAGAAGCAGTAAGATTAGGATATCCAGGAGAAACAACTGAAGAGAAAATGAAAGATTGTATTTTTAATTTAGTTGATGGAAAAAGAGCAAGAGAAAATCCAAATGAGCAATATCCAAAAATAATCCAAGAAGCATTCCAAGTATTTGAATGTACATGGGTTAGAGAATTAGATGGAGCAGAGAATGATAAAGTGCAAGATGAATATTTACCACCATATCATCAATTTAATGGAATAACAAGTCAATTTGGAGCACATTTCATATTAAAAATTGATAATATTTTAATGAAACCAAAATATTATGATGCAATAATAAATGGGGTTAATGCAAATGTATTTCCACAAGTTCCAGTAGACTATGGATATCGTGATAATAAAAACTTCTGGTATACAAGATTTAAAAGACCTGTGTCAGAGCCAATTCCAGCAAGTAAAGGAATAAGTTTAGATACAGTAAAATATGCTGCATCAAGAATTGATCCAGAAATAAAATTTACAGATGAAGCATGTGCAAAATTAATAAAAGTTCCAAGAGTATTTTTAAATACTGTATTAAAGGGTTGTGTTGCATGGGCAAAAGAAAATAATGTAACACTAATTACAGAAAAAGAAATGGCAATAATTCAAGATAAAAGAAATAAAGAGAAAAAATAAACAACATATGGGATGTGATAGAAAATAAATGGTAGATAAAATATCGGCAATAAGATTTCTAATAGAAGATTGTTATAAAAATTTTCCAGAATTAATAGAAGAAATTCCGAAAGAAGAAATGTATAAAATATTAGAAAATAATATTTCAGCAATAGAAGTTGAAGAAGAATTAGAAGGATCTGATGGACTGTATGATACTTCAGAAAGAACAATATCTTTAGCTAGTAAAGATATTGATATAGGGCTTGAAGATATAAAAAAAGAACAAGATATAGCTGGAACATTGGCACATGAAGGAATACATGCTTTATTTAGGAAAAATGAAGATGATACTCGGAATTGATAGAGAAAGAAAAATAGTAAATATAAAGGGGTTTGTAAAATTTACAAAAGCAAGATACAAATCTTCAAAATCAATATTAGAACATATAATAGATTTAACAAAAGTAAAAGACGATTTTGAAGATAATAAATGTTTTGGTACAGCATTAAATGAAGGAATAACAGAATGGGCAAGATTAAAAACGGTATCTGGAAATGAATCATATGAGATGGAAATTAATGTTGTAAATCAGATAGAAAATATTATAGGTGCAAAGAAAATTATAGAAATTGTTAATACAAAACCAGAAGAAATGTATAAAGCACTAAATATGAGTAAAAGTGAATTCGAAAATTTTTGCAATAAGATAGATTATCTAGAATTTATTAATTCTCTAAAAGAAAAAATTCAAGATAATTTACTAAAACTTAATGATGGGAAACAAAAGCTAGAAAGATTCAATAAAAAAGAAGGAAAATATATAAATAAAGAGATAAAAAGTACAGCCATTTATATTCAAAACCAATTAATTACAAAACTTATAATTCCATATTTTGAAAATAATTCTGATGGAAGTGGAATATTTGAAAAAGTATTAAATTGTAAAAATTTAATAAAAGATTATTTTCGATGGATATATATAGATAGAGAGGTATTCTCTGAATTTACAAAAACAAGTGAATATAAAAAGTTAAGCAATATGCTTGATAAAATAATTATTCAATGTATAAAACAAAGTCAATCTAATATAGAAAAATGGGAAAAGAAAGAAATTTTCAATTTTTACAGAATATTGTTAGATAGTTTTAATGAAATTAATGATAGTATTTATAGAACATTTATACAAAAAATGTGGAAAAGAATAGAAGAAATCCAGTTAGAAGAAGATGCAAATATACTTGAAAAAGTAAAAAGAGAAATAGAGAATCAAGATAAAATAGATGTAAGATTATTTACAAAAGATTATAAAAATGAGTATACAAGCTGGGATATAAATAGGAAAGTAAGTGAATTAATATTAAGAAGAAAATTAACTGATATACAATATAGAAATTTACAGAGTGAAATTGGAATATATAATTCTTGCAAACAAGTAATAAGTAGAAAAGATATTAAAAGACTAAAGAATAAAGATGGAAGTACAAGATATTATGTTTTAATAAATGGAGAAGAATATGCAGATCCATATTTAAAAAAATTGAAATTTGGAAGAAAATTTTTAAGTTCTAGAAGATATGAAATTAAAGAGGAACAGGATAAGGTTCAAATTGATGAAAATGTAATAGATGATTCAGATAATAAAGTTCAAAATAGAATTTTTAACTTTATAGAGAATTTGAAATTGAAAATTTTAAGAAAACATAATAGAACTGTAAATAAAGAAGAATCAAAAACTAATTTAGAAGAAAATAAATTTAAATACAATTTAATAGTAGATTTCAACAAAGCAAATTGTCAAGCTGTAGAAAAGAGTTCGAATAAGGCAATAGAAAATGTTGAAAGATAAAAATGAGTCTAATAAAATTATATTTTATTAGACTTATTTTTTATTGTTTAAGGTATTTCTAGATTATCAATATAAAATTTAATACAAGAGATATAAATATATATAGGTGTATAGAATTAGAGCCAAAGGAGATTGACAATTGATAGGTTTTATAATAATATATTAATATAGAAAATGATGTATTATAGGATGTGAGAAAATGAATTGTGAAATTCAAGAAAAATGTGGTGGTTGTACATATGGAAAAAAGCAATATTCACAACAATTAAAAGATAAAACAGAATATGTAGAAAAGCAATTAAAAAAGCTAAAACAAAATGTGAAAGTGAATTATTGTATAGGAATGGAAAATCCATATAATTATAGAAATAAAGGAAAATATGCTTTTAAAAACGGAAAAATGGGATTCTTTGAAGAAGGAACTCATAAAATTGTATATGCAAAATGTGCAATACAAAATGAAAAAATAAATCAAGTTGCAGATTACATATTTGAACTTGTAAAAAAATATCATATTAGTATTTATAATGAAGATACAGGAAAAGGTTTTTTAAGACATGTAGTAATTAGATATGGATTTTTTACAGATGAAATAATGGTTATCTTTGTTACTACAGATGGAAAAATGTATAAAAAGCAAGAGATTATAAAAGATCTAACAACAAAGTTTAAAGAGATAAAATCTATTATTCAAAATATTAATATAAGAGAAACCAATGCAATATTAGGAAATAAAAATTTTAAAATGTATGGAACAGATTTTATAATGGACAAACTTGGAAAGTTAAAAATAAAAATTTCACCATTATCTTTTTATCAAGTAAATCCTATTCAAATGAAAAAGCTATATGATACAGCAATTGATTTTGCTAAACTTACTGGAAATGAAGTTGTATATGATTTATATTCTGGAATTGGTACTATTTCTTTAAGTGTTGCAAAAAATGTCAAAAAGGTTTATGGAATAGAAATCGTAAAAGATGCTGTGATTGATGCAAGAGCAAATGCAAGAATGAATAATATTACAAACACATCTTTTATGGATGGAAAAGTTGAAGAGTTGTTACCTAAATTGTGCAGTAAAGAAAAAGCAGATGTGATTTTTGTTGATCCACCTAGAAGCGGATTAGATGGTAAAACAATTAAGACAATTCTTAAAGTAAAACCAAAAAAGCTTGTTTATATTAGTTGTAATCCAGATACTTTAGTTGATAATTTGTTTTTACTTGAAAAGGATTATGATATTAAAGTTGTTCAACCAGTGGATATGTTTTCTTTTACGGGGCACGTTGAATGTGTAACAGTACTAGACAGAAAAAATATTGAGAAATAAAATAGGAAAAAAGTGTTATGCTATAGGGGAATATGAAGCAACAGATACTTTATATAATATTTTTGAATCAATATTTGAAAATGAAAATGAATTAGAAGATTTTCCTAAGTCATATAAATAAAAAATGATATGTAGAATAAGTATTGAATTTTATAAGAATGGAGAAAGTAATGAAAATAGGAATAGATTTAGACGGAGTTGTAATTGATAGTGAAACAACATTTAGAACTTATGAAGAAATTTTTGATATAGATGTTTTGAAAAGAAATAATTTAGTAAATAAAGAGGAACCTAAATTCCAGGCTAGATATAATTGGACAGATAAACAAGAAGAGGAGTTTATAAACAAATATTTCTTGACAGTTTCAAAAGAAAGTAATTTAATGTCAGGATTTATTGGCGTATATAATTTGTTAAAAAAACAGGGACATGAATTTGTAGTAATTACTGCAAGAGGTGGATTTTTAGAAGAAATGAAAGATGATGCAATAAGATTATTAGATGAAAATAATATTAAATTTGATAAATATTATTGGAAAGTTGAAGATAAATTACAGGTTTGCCAAAATGAAAATATAGATATTATGATTGATGATGATTGGAGAATTATAAAAAAATTGTCAGATAATAAAATAAAAACACTATATTTTAGAGACACAAATTTAATGAAATTAAAAGAAAATAACTATATTAAAGAAGTTAATAATTGGGGAGAGATTTATAGACACATAAAGTGTATGAAAAAATTTTTATAATAAAGGAGAATAAATAAATGAAAATATTGATGGGAACCAAAAATCCTGGAAAAATAGAAGGTGCAAGACAAGCATTTGAAAAATATTTTGATAGTGTTGAAATAGAAGGAATATCTGTAGAATCAGAAGTTGGAAACCAACCATTTAATGAAGAAATATTACAAGGTGCAAAAAATAGAGTAAAAAATTTAAAAAAATATGCGATTGAAAATAATATACAAGTTGATTTTTATGTATCAAGTGAAGCGGGAATAACTAATTCTTTAGGAGAGTGGATAGATATAAATGCAGTTATTATAGAAGATAGGAATGGTTTTCAAAGTTTTGGGACAAGTCAAGGATTTCCAATTTCAGATAAATATATAGATGAGATAAAAGAAACAGAACTTGGAAAAGTTATGGATAGAATATTTAAAGGTAAAGAATTAGGAAAGGGAAAAGGCGGAATTAGTTTTTTGACTAAAGATGAAGTAACAAGAATTGATTTAACTAGAAATGCATTTATAATGGCTTTAACTAGATTTATTAATGAAGATTTATGGAGATAAATAAAAAATGTTCACATTAAATTGTGAACATTTTTTATTTATTTTGTAGGAATTAATTTTTCTTTTCCGCCCATATATGGTTGTAAAACCTTAGGAACAGTGATACTTCCATCTTCATTATAATTACATTCGATTAAAGCAATTAAAGCTCTTGGTGTAGCTAAAACAGTATTATTTAAAGTATGAACAAATTTATTTCCATCTTTTGTCTTATATCTAATATTTAAACGTCTAGCTTGTGCATCACCTAAAGTAGAACAAGAACATACTTCAAAATATTTTTGTTGACGTGGGCTCCAAGCTTCGATATCACAAGATTTAACTTTTAAATCTGCCATATCACCACTGCAACAATCAAGTTGTCTTACTGGAATATCTAAGCTTCTAAATAATTCAACAGACATTTTCCACATTTTATTATACCAATCCATAGATTCTTCTGGTTTACAAAGGACAATCATTTCTTGTTTTTCGAATTGATGAACTCTATATAATCCTCTTTCTTCAAGACCATGTGATCCAATTTCTTTTCTAAAACATGGAGAATATGAAGTTAAAGTAAGAGGTAATTGAGATTCATCAACAATTTGTTCCTTAAATCTTCCAATCATACTATGTTCAGATGTACCAATTAAATATAAATCTTCACCTTCAATTTTGTACATCATAGCTTCCATTTCATCAAAAGACATAACACCATTAACAACACTACTTCTAATCATAAATGGTGGAATACAATATGTGAAACCATGATTAATCATAAAATCACGAGCATATGCAAGCATAGCTTCATGTAAACGTGCTATATCACCAATTAAATAATAAAAACCAACACCACTTGTGCGTCCGGCACTTTCTTTATCTAATCCATCAAACTTTGCTATTATATCAGCATGATGAGGGATTTCATAAGATGGAACAATTGGCTCTCCGAATCTTTCTACTTCAACGTTTTCACTATCATCTTTTCCGATTGGAACAGAATCATCAATTATGTTAGGTATTTTCATCATTCTATTTTTTATTTCTTCTGTATATTTTTCTTCAAGTTCTTCATTTTCTTCAATTGCAGAATTTACACTTTGAACTTCTTGACGAATTTTACCAGCTTCTTCCTTTTGACCAGCTTTCATAAGTTTTCCAATTTCATCACTTAATCTTTTTCTTTCAGAACGAAGGTTATCACCATTTAATTTTGCTTCTCTATTTTTTTTATCTAGTTCTAAGACTTCATCAACTAAAATAAGTTTGTGGTCTTGAAACTTCTTTTTTATATTTTCTTTTACTAATTCTGGATTTTCTCTTATTAATTTAATATCTATCATAACGCATATCCCTTTCTTTATTAAATTCCTCAATTAGAGGCAATACTTTACCAATTATACAATAAAATTATGGAAAATTCAATAAAAATTACATAATTTGTGCATAATAAGAAAAACAAGTAAATATAATGTTTTGAGGAGGAGAATATGCAAGAAGAGTATTTAATGAATAAAATGTTAAAAGGGAAAACAGAACAGGAGAAAGAGATAGAATTATTGAGAAATATTGTTGAAACAAGAGAAAAATTGAAAAATGCTAGAAGTAATTTTGAGTATGCTGAAGATGATATGATTGATTATTATATTTATCAGATAAAAGCGAATCAATCAAAACTTGATTATTTAATTAAAGTGGCAAAAAAGAAAGGGATTGTTCTTACAAGAAATAATGAGGTAAAAATAAGAATGTTTATGGAAGATGAACAGGTAGGATAGAAAATTTTTATGAATAAAAAAGAAACGAGGGAGAATAGTGTTAAACTATCTCCCTCGTTTTAGAGGAGTTTCAAAGAGTTATGAATCAACTCTATTGAATTCCATGAGGATGTTTACCTCTTGCTCGGCAGTTTCAGTGTAGACAACTCTCTTTTTGCCCGGAAATGCATTCCTAAATGTGGAATTAAAGTCAGACTTCATTTTGAATGTGGTTCCGAACAGCAAGGGAGCACGAATGATTTTTTTCTCCCCAGTCCGCATGTCATAGACAATGAAATTGCCATTACAGCTGTCAGTAGGTTCGAAGTGGACAAGAACGGTCAGATTCATCATATGGATGCCCTCCTAAAAATTTGATATAGATATTATATAACAAAAAAATAAATAAATCAATAGCTTTACATAAAAAATAAAATTAAATAAACAAAACTATTGAAATTTAGGAAAAATTACGATAAAATACAAACAGAAAAACGAAAAAACAAAGGTGAAAAAAACATGTATTTAAAAAGACTAGAAATGCAAGGATTTAAGTCATTTGCAGATAAAACAATATTAGAATTTAGACCTGGAATAACAGGAGTAATAGGACCAAACGGATCTGGAAAAAGTAATATATCTGATGCAATAAGATGGATACTTGGTGAGCAAAGTATGAAATCATTAAGGGGAAATAAAACACAAGACATAATATTTGCTGGAACACAAAATAGAAAATCATTAGGATTTGCAGAAGCATCATTAGTATTTGACAATACTGATGGAACACTACCAATTGAATTTTCAGAAGTAACAATTACAAGAAAAATCTATAGAAGTGGAGAAACAGGATATTATATAAATAAAGCACCATGTAGATTAAAAGATGTTATTGAATTATTTATGGATACAGGAATAGGGAGAGATGGATATTCAATAATTGGTCAAGGAAAAGTTGATGAAATATTAAGCAATAAATCAGAAGATAGAAGACATATATTTGAAGAAGCAGCAGGAATAGTAAAATATAGGTCAAGAAAAGAAGAAACAGAGAAAAAGTTAGAACAAACAAAACTTAATTTATTAAGAATAAATGATATTATAATAGAAATAGAAGGAAACTTAGAACCATTACAACTTCAATCAGATAAGGCCAAAAAATACTTAAATCTAAAAGAAGAATTAAAAAATATAGAAATTGGACTATTTTTATATAATATTGATAAATACAAAAAAGATTTAGAAGCACTTGTTCAAGATGAAGAAATAATGAAATCAACATTAAATCAAGAAGAAGGAAAACTTGAAAAAATAAAGATTCTCAAAGAAGAATTAAAAGATGAGATTGATGAAATAACAATTAAAATTGAAGAAATGCAAAATATTGGATTTGAAAGTCAAAAACAAATAGAACAATGTAATTCTAATATTAATGTAGCAGAAGCAAAAATTCAAAATAATAAAGAAATTGCAGAAAGAAATAAAATAGAAATATCTGAATTACAAGAGAAAATCGCTAGTTTAAAAAATGATATAGAACAAAAAGAATCAAAGAAAAGCAATTTAAAAGAAAATAAAGCAAAATTTGAAAATGAATTAAAAGAAAAAGAAGAAGAATTAGCAAAATTAACTGCAAAATTAAGTTCAAAAGAACTTGAAATGGAAGAAATCAAAAAGACTATAGAAAAAAATACAAATAGAAAATATGAATTACAAGCAGAAATAAGTAAAAAACAAGCTAATATAGAGAATTTTGAAAAAAGAAAAAGTCAATTAAATCAAGAAATATCATCACAAACATTTGAAATAGATAGAATTAGAATAAAAAAAGAAGACATTGCCAAAGAATTTAATGAGACAGAATCAAATAGAAATAATATTTTGAAAAAGCTTGAAGAAATAAGAAAACAAAAAAATGAAATTACAACAAAAATTAAAGAGTTCGAAATTCAAATTGCTAATTTAACAAATGAAATGAGAATGAAAACATCAAGATATAATTTTCTTGTAGAAACAGAAAAGGAAAAAGAAGGTTATACCAAAAGTGTAAAATCATTATTGATAGATTGTGAAAAAACAAAAGAACTTGGAAAAGGTATGCATGGTGTTTTAGCAAATATTATAGATGTGCCAAAAGAATATCAAACAGCAATTGAAATGTGTTTAGGAGCAAGCTTACAAAATATTGTTACAGAAACAGAAGAAGATGCAAAAAAACTAATTGAACATTTGAGAACAAATAATTTAGGAAGAGCATCATTCTTGCCAATTACGTCTGTAAAAGGAAAAAAATTAGATAATATAAAAGGAAAAAAAGATGGAGTAATAGGTATTGCTTGTGATTTAATAAAATTTGATAAAAAATATGAGCAAATTGTATTAAATTTATTAGGAAGAACAGTTATTGTTGACAATATGCAAAATGCAATAAAACTTTCAAAAGAAAATAATTATTCATTCAGAATAATTACATTAGAAGGTGATGTAATAAATCCATCTGGAGCAATAACAGGTGGATCAGTAGCTAAAAAAACAGTTAATATTTTAGGCAGAAGTAAAGAAATTGAAGAATTAAATGAACAAATTACTGAAATAAAAGAAAAAATTTCTAAATTAGAGAAATCAAAAGAAGAATATGAAAATTCATCAGAAAATGTATTAGAAGAGGCAGAAAATTTAGAAAAACAATTACAAGAAATTGAAATTTCTTATGCAACAGAAAAACAAAGAGTTGAGTCAATTGATGAAAATATTCAAACAATAAGAGATAGAATAAATAAGCAAAAAGAAGAGATTTCAAAATCAGAAGAAAATAAAAAAGAATTGTTAAATTCAAAAGAATTAGATGAACAAGAAATGGCTAAAATTTCTAAAGAAAATGAAGAAAAACAAGCAATTATAGATGAATTTGCAAGCTCAAACAAAGATAGTCAAACATATATAGATAACTTAAATGAAGATATTACAGATTTAAAAATATCTGTATCATCATTTAATGAAAGTGAAATGTCAATTCAAGAAATGTCAGAAGTGATTAATAAAGAAATTGAAACACATACAAAAAATGTTGAAATCAAGAAAGCTCAAATTGAAAAAGATGAAAAAGAAAATATTGAACTTGAAAAACAAATAGAAGAAACTAAAAAACAAATAGAAGAAATCAAATCTCAAGTTTCTAATAGTGGTGAAAATATCGAAAAATTGAAAAAAGATAGAATTGCTAAAAATGAAAAATTAACTAAAAAAGAAGACGAACAAACTGATCAATTTAAGGTAATAGAGGACTTAAAAGCACAAGTTACAAAATTAGAAGTTAAGAAAACAAAAATAGAAGAAGATATTACAGAAATTATAAATAAGATGTGGGAAGAATATGAATTAACTCCTAATAATGTAGGAAATTATCCAATGCCAGAAAATGTACAATTAACTCAAAGAAAAGTTAATAATTTGCGTACAGATATAAGAGAATTAGGTAGTGTAAATGTTGATTCTATTGAAGAATACAAGAATTTAAAACAAAGATATGATTTTATGTGTGAACAAAGATTAGATTTAGAAAGTACAATGGCAAAACTTAATAAAGTAATTGCTGAAATGCTAGATGTTATGAAAACACAGTTTAAAGAAAAATTTGAAATTATTAATAAAAACTTTGGAGAAGTATTCAAAGAATTATTTGGTGGAGGAATGGCAGAAGTATCATTAACAGATGAAAATAATATTCTTGAAAGTGGAATAGAAATAAATGTACAACCACCAGGAAAGAAACTTCAAAGTATGACATTACTTTCAGGTGGAGAAAGAGCATTTACAGCTATTGCATTATTGTTTGCAATATTAAAAATAAATCCAGCACCATTTTGTGTACTTGATGAAATTGAAGCAGCGCTAGATGATGTTAATGTTTATAGATATGCTGAATATTTAAAGAAATTTGCTAAAGATACTCAATTTTTAGTAATTACACATAGAAAAGGAACAATGGAAGCAGCAGATACTATTTATGGTGTTACAATGGAAGAAAAGGGTATTTCAAAATTGTTATCAATGAAATTAAAAGAGGTATAGGAAAAAGTTTGGAAAAAACAAAGGAGGAGTTTGAAATGAAAAAAGAAAGAATAAAAGGTGTTACTCTAATAGCACTAGCTGTAACAATAATAGTAATGCTTATATTAGCAGGAGTAACAATAGTAGCTTTAAACGGAGAAAACGGAATAATAACACAAGCACGAAAATCTAAAAACAAAAAAATAGCAGGAGATATTAAAGAAACAATAAATAATGAAATTGCTTTAATAACTTTAGAAGAACAAACAGAAATAAAAGAACTTACTATACAAGAGAAAAAAGAACGAATAATTGAATCATTGAAAAAAAACGGATTTGATCTTGAAAATAGTAAAACAGTTAAATTAAATAATTCAAAAACATTAATCATAATAGATACAGACAATGTAATTTCTTTATTAAATGGAAATGATGCAATAAAAGCAGAAGATGGATTATGGGATTGGGTTGCTACTGATATTGAAAATAAAGAAGTTGGAATATGTGGATATAATGGAGAAGAAGAAAATATAACTATTCCTGAATATATAAAATATAAAAATGAAATATATACAATAACATCATTGAAAAATTGTTCTGGTGGACATGATACATTTAAGTTAAGATCAACTAATACCCCAGGTGATCATAAGCTAAAATCAAATAAAAAAATAAAAAGTGTAAAAATGTTAGAAAATATTATTTTAATAGATGGGGGAGAATTTTTAAATAATAATGTAATTGAAAATATAGAAATGTCAGATAATATGCAAAGTTTTCATAGTGGCGCATCTTTTTTTGGATGTACAAAATTAAAAACATGTAAATTATCAGAAGCATTAAAAATAATACCTAATAACTTATTTCAAAAGTGTACATTATTGGAAGAAGTAAACATACCAGAAGGTGTTACAGAAATAGGAGCATATGCTTTTTCAGACGTAAAATCAATGGAAAAGGTAGTCATTCCTTCAAGTGTTACAAAAATTGATAAAGGAGCATTTTCTAATATGGAATTAAAAGAACTTGTAATAGAAGAAGGTCTTGAAGAAGTTGGAGAAATGGCATTTTCTAATGCAACAACAGTTAATGTTGATTTGCATTTGCCAAGCACATTAAAACTTGAGAAAATAGGAAAAAATGCATTTTGGGGATTTGGAAAAAAAGTATACTTATCAGATGGAACACAAGTATCAACAAAATGGGTTAATTAGATTTTTATGAATAGGGGAGAAATGAAAAAAAGTAAGAATATAATTATTTTTTTGATAATATTTTCTATTATATTATTAGGAATATTTTTTATAAAAAAGCAAAAAAATGGAAAAGATGAATTAAATGTTCAGATTGATTTAGGAAAAGAAAGTAAAAAAATAAGTCAATATATATATGGAATAAACCAAGGTGGAGATTTGGATAAAGTAAAAGTAATTTCAGCAAGAGAGGGCGGAAATAGAAGAAGCACATATAATTGGGAAAATAATTATTCTAATGCTGGAAGTGATTGGAAAAATAGTTCAGATACATATTTAACTAATTCTACAATTCCTGGTGCTGATACACTTGAATTTATAAAAGAAGCAAATAATCATAATATTGAATACAAAGTTGCTACATTACAAATGCTGGGATATGTTTCAGCTGATAAAAATGGAATAGTATCAGCTAGTGAAAAAGCCCCTTCTAAAAGATGGTGTAAAGCTGAATTTAGAAAAAAAGGAAGTTTGTCTTTAAAACCAGATTTAACAGATGGGGTTGTGTATATGGATGAATACTTGAATTATCTTATAAAAAAATTAGGTGATTCAACTACAAGTACTGGAATACAAGGATATTCACTAGATAATGAACCAGCTTTATGGAGCTATACTCATTCTTTAGCACATCCAGAAAAGACAACAATGACAGAATTAATTTCAAAATCAATAGAACTTTCAAAAGTTATAAAAGAATTGGATTCTAATGCTGATGTATTTGGACCAGCATTATTTGGAACAACAGCATATTCTAGATTAGCACTAGAAAAAGATACAGAGCAATACAAAGAGTGGGAAAATTTAAAACAACAAAATGGATATAATTGGTTTGTTGATTATTATTTAGATGAAATGAGTAAAGCAAGTAAAAGTGCAGGAAAAAGACTACTTGATTATTTTGACATTCATTATTATTCAGAAGCATGTGATACACCTGAAAAACTATTACAAGCATCAAGAACATTGTATGATTCTACATTTATTGAAGACAGTTATGTTGGAAAATGGTATTCGAATGAATTGCCATATCTTCCTAAAATACATGAATCAATTGAAAAATACTTTCCTGGAACAAAAATTGCAATTACAGAATATGGTTTTAGAGGAAAACGGAAATACAATATATGAAGGGATAGCTGAAGTTCAATATTTAGCTACATTTGCAAAATATGGTGTTGGATTAGCTACAGCATATTGGGATAAAGAATGTGATTATTTATATTCTGCAATAAATATGTATACAAATTGCAGAACACATGGAAATGTTGGAGAAAATTTAATTGAAACAGTTTCAAGTGACAATTCTAAGGTATGTTCATTTGCTGCAAAAGATGATTCAGACAAAACATTAAATATTATTCTTACAAATAATAATATGAATGAAGATGTAAAGATTAATATAGAATTGAAGAAAAATAATAAAAAATATAAAAAAGTAACAATTTATGGAATAACTTCAGAGAGTTCTGAAATAGTAGAGATAGATAGTAGTAAGTTGAGGAAAATTAATAATAATAAATATACAATAGAAATGCCACCTGTATCAGCATATAGAATTGTTTTAGAAAAGTAAAAGAGACTTCATAAGAGGTCTCTTTTTTATATACTAGGAAAGTTCTCTGAACTTCCTAGTATATAAAAGCTACAATCGCTAGCCCTTTGAGATTTTCTCCTTTTAGTCGAAAACTCAAATCGGGCGAGAACAAAGGGCGACTGCGTCGCTTTGTTCTTATAATCTTATTAAACCAATTAAAATCAAAACAATTCCAGAAAATATTGCTAAACATTTATCTGAAAGTTTAATTCTTTTACTAGCATAATATGCAATAATATTACCGCAATTTATAAATATAGTATGAAATAATGCAGCAAAAAGTGGATAAACAAATCCAGTTATACCAATTATTCCACAGCTAAGTCCAACACAACTGGCATCAGTTGAAACTGCTAATGCTAATAAAATAGCCTCATTTTTATCAATAGAATTTGAATGATCTAAATCATAATCTTCTGTATTTTTATTAAAACTTTTATAAATAGAATATATTCCAAGAAAGATTAAGAGAACAGAGCCAATAATGGTTGCAACAGATGGTGAAAATAATCTTGAAATATGTTTACCAAGAAAAATTGCAAATGATGTTGAAACAAATGCAATTGAGAAAACAATTAAATTGCTAATTTTAGTAATTCTAGAGTGCTTTATACCATATGTAATTCCAAGTGTTAAAGCATCTATACTAACAGATATAGCAAGTAATATACAACTTATCATAAAAAATAGAATCCTTTCTGACAATCAAATTGATAGTCTATCTTATATAATAATATGTATAATCAGAGGAAATGTGACAAATTAAAACAAAATTTTTAATGTACCTAATAAAATAAGAGCAAAAGATGATATATAAGAAAGTATAGTGTCTGAAATATTAAATTTTGACAATAATAAATTAGCAATATTTGTACTACAATTAATAAAAAATAGTTGGAATACAGAAACAAAAATAGGCAATAAAAGGTCATTGAAGCCAATTATTCCACTTCCAAGGCCTACACAAAATGAGTCAATAGATAAAGCCAATCCTAAAAAAATAGCTTCTTTTTTATCAATTTCATTTGAATTGTTGAAATCATAATTAGAAGATTTGTTTGAAATGTTTTTGTAAATTCCATAAAATCCTAAAAGCATTAAAAAGGCTGAACCAAGTAACACAGAAAATTTTTCTGATAATATGGAAGAGATAGTATTTCCAATGATTATAGAAATACTTGTTACTATAAATGAAATAATAAATAATATAAAATTGCTTGTTTTTGAAATCTTTGTATGTTTGATTCCATAAGAAATTCCAATTCCAAGAGAATCTATACTTACTGAAAGAGCCAATAAAATACAATTTAATAACATAAAAATATCTCCAATCTAAAAATATCTTTATGATATAATATGTAAACTTGGCGATGAAAGTTCTTTTTACGTATTATGTTATGTACAAAAAAAGCATCAAAATGATGCTTTAAAATAAGTTTATTTTTTAGATTTTTTCTTAATTATGACAGAAGCAATAATTATTATTAAAATAACAGCTATAATAGCAATAACTCCAGCCCATCCTAAAATAGCTACAATTTTACTTCCTAAAGACATTATAATTCCTGCAAGTATAACACCAAGTGCAACAGCAGTTATACTTGTTTTAAAATCAAGTTTCAAAAAACTTGCTGCAAGAGTTCCAGTCCAAGCACCTGTTCCAGGTAAAGGAACACCAACAAATAAAAGTAAAGCCCAGAATATTCCACTATTACCAGCAGAAGCTTTTAATTTTTCTCCACCTTTTTCGCCTTTTTCTAAACACCAAGTGAAAAATTTACCTATAAACTTTTTATCTTTTCCCCATTCAAGTACTTTTCTTGCAAATAAATAAATGATTGGAACAGGTAGCATATTTCCTATTATTGCTATTGGATAATATAATGCTATACTCAATTTTAAACTTTCAGCAATAGGAATAGCACCTCTTAATTCTACAATTGGTACCATTGATATGAAAAAAACTATTAAATATTTTATAACTATTGGTAAACTTGCCATTATAAATTCTCCTTTGTTAATATATATATACATTACTAATGTTTAATACTATATAATTTTACTATAAATAAATAAAAAGTCAATAAAATTTTTGTTTAATTTGAATTTTTCAATATATGTAATAATTTAAGTCCACTAAGAGTAAAATCAATAACTTCACTAATAAAAATAGAAATAATATATCCACTAAAGCCAAGCATTGGAACAAAAAAATAAATAAAACCAATACTAATAATACAATCAATAACATTAATAGCCATAACACTAACTTGAGCATCTAAGCCTTTTAAAATACCATCAATAACAATATCAAGATACATTATGATAATTAAAGGTGAAAGAATACGTAAATATTTAGCAATTTCAATTTTTTTATAAATAGCAATGCTCAAGAAATTTGAACAAGTAAATATAAAAATAGTAATAAATATTGCAAAAATAAGAGTAAAACTTAAAATGAAAATAGAAATATTCTTAATTTTTGCATTATTTTTTTCAACATATAATCTTGAAAATTCAGGTACTAATAAACTACTAATACTTGTAACAAGTATTACAGGAAACATTATAATAGGCATAGCCATACCATTTACAATTCCATAAGAAACCAAACTATTTGATGAATTCATGCCACTTCGTTGTAGACTAGAGGGAATTATTAGCTGTTTAAAAGTAGAGAGTCCAGAACGTAAATAAGATGTAAGAGCAACAGGAATAGTAATTCTCAAAATTCTTTTAGTATATGAATCAATATCTTTATATCTAGATTCAAGCAAATTTTTTCTTTTATCATATTTATAAAAAATGTATAAAGCGAAAAATGAAAGTACTTCAGAAATTACATCAGCTAAAATTAAAGAGTAACAAGCATAATCAATACCTTTAGGCATAATTAAACTAAGTAAAAATGCAGTACAAACAATTTTAACGAATTCTTCAAAAAACTTAGAAAGAGCATTTTTATAAACTCTTCTTACAGCTGTAAAATATCCATTTATGGCAGAAGACATAGCAATAAAAGGTAAGGCAATACAAATTAAATAAATAACATTTTTACTAACTCTGTTATGTAGACATTTTAAGGTAATAAAATCAGCAAAAATAAAAAAAATCAAGCTAGCACAACAACCAAAAATAAGACTAAGAAATATACATCTACTAGCAGCTTTTTTACTACCTAATTCATTATTTGCGGCTAATTCTTCAGAGACTATTCGAGTTGAAGCAATATTAATACCAGCAGAAGCAAGAGTTATACCAAATAGATAAACAGACATTACTAATGAAAAAACTCCAACAGCTTCTTCACCAATTGTATTTGAAATATATACACTAAAAAATGTAGCAATAACTTGTAAAATAACTGAACTAAATAATAAAATTAAAGTGTTAAAAATAAAAATTTTAAGTTTTTTCATACATAATAACCTTTCGATTTAATAATATTATAATAGGTTTAATAATATGAATTGAAATTACATAATAAATCACAAAATTAAATAAGATTAATATAATATATAAATAAGTTGGAGGAAATCATAATGAAAATCTTAAAAAAGACATTTGGAGTATGTTTATTAGGTTTAGGAATAGGAATCTTACTAGTATTATTCCTTCCAATTACAGGATGGTTATTTTTAATAGGGGTGATAGTAATATTAGTGGGAATATTATGGTTACTCTGCTAAAAGCTTAAGAAGGAGGTACATATGACTATTGTAGTAAAAAAAGTCCCAAAATGCTTAAGAGGAATTGTAAAATTTTTATTCGGAATAAAAGAATAAAAGAATAATTGAATAAAAAATAAAAAATGGTACTGACCTTGAAGAAAGGTAGTGCCTTTTTTACTTGAACAAATGATAACTATATTGCATTGTTCTTGGGTAAAGTTGGATATATCTTTTTGAGCTAATAGTATTGAAATTTTCATTTTATATTGTTATACTATAAACGTATAAAAAGATTAAGATGAAAAGAAAGGGAGAAAAATGAAAAAACTAAAGAAAATTTTTTATGTAATTATAACTATTTTTATAATAGTACTATCATTAAGTACAATTGTATTAGCAGATGATATAGGAAAATTAGTGCAAAATGTAGAATATACAGAAGAATTTAAGGAATGGTTGAAACTTTCAGATGAAGAAAAACAGAAAACTATAATGCCAAGGCAATATGAAATAAAAAATATAAATATTCAAAGTAAAAATCCATTCCGTGAGATGAGTATATTAAAAGCAAATGGAAGTTCAAAATATAGTTTGAAGGATATAATTCCTAACAATTTAATTATTAGAAATCAAAAAAATACAAATTCATGTTGGGCATTTGCAGCATTATCATCACTTGAAACAAATTTAGCAATTGCTAATTATAAAAGTGGAACAAATTTATCAAAAGTTTATGATTATTCTGAAAGACATATGGAATATGCAACATCAAATAGTTTTTCAAATAGTGTAACAAATTTCACTGGATATAACAGAAAAGTCGGAAGTGGGGGAAGATTTGACATAGCAACTTCATATTTGACAAATGGAACAGGAGCAATTCTTGAAAAAGATATGCCATTTGAAAATAATGAAGATATTATAGATGTAAATCAAATTCAAAATAAAAAAGTATCAAGTCAAGTATATGATACAATAGCATTTCCAAATTATAGAGCACAATTGACAGAAGAAGCAAAGTTACAAGTAATGAATAAAATAAAACAACATATTCAAAATTATGGTGCTGTACAAGCATCTATACATGGAAATTCAAGTAATTATTCTATATTTAGTTGCTATAATAATAAGACAGGAGCATTGTATTGCAATAATAAATATATGCATCCAGCAGATCATGCAGTTTCAATAATTGGATGGGATGACAATTATGATAGAGAAAATTTTGCAGAAAATTCAAGACCAACTTCAAATGGAGCATGGATTGTTCGAAATTCTTGGGGCGACAAGATAAATGAAATGGAATTGACAGAATTAAAGCAAGAAATTTTTAATAAATATAAACAACAATGTATATCAAATGGTTGGGATACATATGATAAAATTCCTAATAGTTTTATAGAACAAAATGGATATACAATAGATGGTGAAAATGTATATATAAAATATGGTGATAATGGACTAATATATATTTCTTATGAAGATGATAATGTTGCAAGAGAAATGTTTGGAATTGAAAAAGCAAGTGATACAGTTGAATATGATAATATATATCAATATGATGAATTAGCTCCTAGTTGTGCTTTACAGGCTTCTAGCAAAAATGTTATGTTGAGTAACACGTTTGATAAAAAAACAGATGGAATAGAATATTTAACACAAGTAGCATTATATGCACCAGAAGTATATACTTGTAAAGTATATATAAACCCTAATGGTACAAGTAAAGACAAAAAAGATTTACAACAAGTGAAATTAAAAGTAGGAGATGAAAAAACAATAGATGCAGGATATCATACACTTGAATTTGCAAATCCGATAGAAATAAAATCAAAATCATTTACAATAGTAATAGAAATTCAAAGTACAGGAACAAGTACATCATTCTCTCTTGAGAGTAAAATGACTGATACAGATAGTTGGTGGAGTTCAGCTAAAATAGAAAATGATAAATGTTTTTTTGCATTAGGAAATGATTTGGACAATTGTGAGTGGGTTGATTTATCAAAATTCAAAGAAGTTAACACTTCAGTGGAAAATGGAGATAGCACAATAAAAGCATTTACAACAAACCAATTATGGGATAATTCTTTAAAAAATATAGAAATTAAGGAAAAACCAGAAAAACTAAATTATTATGAAGGAGATAATTTTGAATCAAAAGGTCTTGTTGTACAAGCAAACTACAATAGTAAAACAAATCCATCTGTAATATTAAAAGATTTAGATTATAGTATTGTAAATGGAACAAATTTAAAAGCAGGACAAAAATCTGTAACAATATCATATCAAGACAAAAGTATTAATTTACCAATAAGTGTAGAGAAAAATAGTGTTATTAAGTTAGAAATAAAAAATCAACCAAATAAAACAGAATATAAAGAAGGGCAAAGCTTTGATAAAACGGGAATGGTGATAGAAGCAACATATAAAAATGGTACAACAAAAACAATATCAGATTATACAATAGAAAACGGAAATAGTTTAGATTCAGAACAAACTAGTGTAACTATTGTATATGATGGACAAAAAATTGAACAATCAATAAAAGTAACACCAAATCCATTAATAGAATTAAGAATATCAAAAGCTCCTAATAAACAAAAATATGTAGTAGGACAAAAATTTGATAAAACAGGAATGGTCATTATAGGAAAATATCAAGATGGTTCAGAACAAGAAATAATAGACTATACAATAGAAAATGGAAATAACTTAACAAAGGAACAAACAGAAGTAACTATAACTTTTAAAGGTAAGACAATTAAACAAGAAATATCTGTTGAAGACAAAAAAGTTGAGGAAATATCAATAAAAACTTTTCCATCAAAAAAACAATATATACAAAATAAAGAAGAATTAGAATTAAATGATGGTATATTGCAAATAAAATACAATGATGATTCAACAGAAGAAATACCATTAACAAACGAACAAATAAAAGTAAGTGGATTTGATAATGAAAAAATAGGAAAAAATACAATTACAATAGAATATCAAAATAAAAAGACTACATTTGATGTTGAAATAATAGAAGAAATTAAAAATTCAAGTTTTTCTAATATGAAAATAAAAATAAATAATGCTAAATATTATGAATTTTCAAATAAAGAGATGGAAAGTTATTTTACAATTAATATCACATTAAGTGATATATTAAAAAATACAGAAAATGCTAAATTTGATTATTATTATTATTTATCAACAGAACAAAATGAAAATAATATACAAGATTGGGTTAAAATAAATGAAGAACAAAAAACAGATGGTAAAATTGAATTTGAAATAAATACTAAAGATATTAAAAATTATGAAAAACTTATTGATGCAGATAATTTGTATTTATATATAAAAGAAGTTATTCAAAAAGAAGGAAATCAATCAGTAGAGGTAACAAAACCTATTGAAGTGAAGTTAGATGTAAAAATAGAAAAATATCTTGATAATGCTAAAGTAAATAATTCAAAATCAGATAATAAAGAAGATAATACAATAGCAAAAGATAACTTGCCAAAGACTGGAGTAAGAGGTATATTAGTATTTACAATAGTTATAATATTAACTTTGGGAGTTATATTTTATGTAAGATATAGGGTTTTAAAATCATATATAAAATAATTTGGAATAGTTATATTAAAACTTAATAAAAATGTTATAATATTATTAATAAAATTTGAATAAAAAATGAAAAAAGGCACATACCTTATATAAAGGTAGTGTCTTTTTTTATTAAATCCGTTTTTATAGGAGGAAAGCTTATGGATAAGAAACATATAGATGAAAATGAAGATATAGATAAATATGGAGAATTTGTATGTTCATATTTTGCATGGTTACAGCCAAGTAGTCAAAAAGAAAAAGCAAAAGAATTATCAAATATGACAAAAAAGAAGGAGGACAAAAGATGATATATAAATTTACAAATAGAGCCAAAAAAGTTATAGAAATAGCAGATGATATATCAATAGAATTAGGACATAATTACATAGGGACAGAACATATATTATATGGATTAGTAAAAGAAGGAGAAGGAATTGCATCAAAGGTATTACAAAATAAAGGTGTAACTTCTGAAAAAATTTTAAAAGAAATAAAAGAAATGTTAGGACATGGAAAAGAAATAAAACAATCTTTAGGATTTACCCCAAGGAGTAAAAGAGTATTAGAAAACGCCTTTCTTGAAGCCAAAAGAATAGGATATAATTATATAGGAACAGAACATTTATTATTAGCACTTATGAAAGAGGGAGATTGTATTGCAATAAAAATAATTCTAGAACTAAATGTAGAGATACCTCAGATTTATAATGAAGTAGCAAAAGTTATAAATGAAGAAGAAATTGATAATGAGATAAATAAAGATATTTCAAAGAACAAATTAAAGAGTCAACAAACAACAACATTAAATCAATTTGGAGAAGATATAACAGAAAAAGCAGACGAAGGAAAATTTGATAATATAATTGGTAGAGAAAAAGAAGTAGAAAGAATGATTGAAATATTGTCTAGAAGAACAAAAAATAATCCATGTTTAATAGGAGAACCTGGTGTTGGAAAAACTGCAATTGTAGAAGGACTTGCAGAAAAAATTGCAATAGGTGATGTACCACAAAATTTAAAAGAAAAAAGAATTATAAGTATTGATATTTCAGGAATGGTAGCTGGAACAAAATATAGAGGAGATTTTGAAGAAAGAATAAAAAAAGCATTAGGAGAAGTAAGAAAAGCAGGAGATATAATATTATTTATTGATGAAATACATACAATAGTTGGAGCAGGAGCTGCAGAAGGTGCAATAGATGCAGCAAATATTTTGAAGCCATTACTTGCAAGAGGCGAAATTCAATTAATAGGAGCGACAACAGTAGAAGAATATAGAAAATATATAGAAAAAGATTCAGCATTAGAAAGAAGATTTAGTCCAATTCAAGTTGAGGAGCCAACAGAAGCGGAAACAATTGAAATTTTAAAAGGAATAAGAGATAAATATGAAGCACATCACAATGTAAAAATTACAGATGATGCAGTAAAATCAGCTGTAACTCTTTCAAAAAGGTATATAACAGACAGATTTTTACCAGATAAAGCAATCGATTTGATTGATGAAGCATCATCAAAAATAAGAATAAAAAAATATATAGAACCAGATGAAATAAAGAAATTGCAAGAAGAATTGGAGAAAATAGAAAAAGACAAGGAAGATGCAATTTATAATCAAGAATTTGAAAATGCAGCCAAATTAAGAGATAAAGAAAGAGAATTAAAAATAAAACTTGGTCAAAGTTCAAGTGAATGGGAAAAATACAAGATAAGGGATATTGTTGAAGTAAAAGAAGAAAATATAGCAGAAGTAATATCAAAATGGACAGGAATACCTGTACAAAGATTAAATGAAGATGATAATGAAAAAATAAAAAATTTGGAGAAAAATTTACACAAAAGAGTAATTGGACAAAATGAAGCTGTAGAAGCAGTAGCAAAAGCAATAAGAAGAGGAAGAATCGGTTTAAAAGATCCCAAAAGACCAATAGGTTCATTTTTATTTTTAGGACCTACAGGAGTTGGGAAAACAGAATTATGCAAAGCATTAGCAGAAAATTTATTTGACAATGAAGATAATATGATAAGATTAGATATGTCCGAATATATGGAGCCACATTCTGTATCTAAAATAATAGGAGCACCTCCTGGATATGTTGGCTTTGATGATGGAGGACAATTAACTGAAAAAGTTAAAAGAAAACCATATTCATTAATATTATTTGATGAAGTTGAAAAAGCTCATCCAGATGTAATGAATTTATTATTACAGATCTTAGAAGATGGTAGACTTACAGACGCACAAGGAAGAGAAGTTGATTTTAAAAATGCGATTATTATAATGACATCTAATATTGGTGCAAGATATATTACTGATAGAAAAAATCTAGGATTTGGAAGTGAAGAAAAAATAGAATATAATGAAAGCAAAAATGAAATAATTAAAGAATTAAAAAAAGAGTTTAGACCAGAATTGATTAATAGAATTGATGAGATAATTGTATTTCATAAATTAGAAAATAGCGAAATTGTTGATATAGCCAAAATTATGTTAAAACAAATTGAAAAAAGATTAGAAGAAAAGAAGTATTTTGTTAAAATTGATGATTCTGTGGCTGAAATTATTGCAAATAGTGAAATTGACAAAAATTATGGTGCAAGACCTTTAAGAAGAAAAATTCAAGAATTAGTAGAAGATAGGCTCTCCGAAGAAATCTTACAAGGAAATATTGTTAGAGATAAAGAGTTTATATTCAAATTGTAGAAATTTGTTAGAAAAAATATTTTGCTCTAATTTTAATGGCTAGGATTATTTTTAAAGTAAAAAAGCGAGTCTAAGATTTTCTATCAAATGAAAATTTTAAGAAAATCTAAGACTCGCCATATTTATCTAGTACAGAAAGTCCTTCTACAAGGAGAACTTTCCTACTATATAAAAAAAGATGGTTATCTTAATTTGATATCCATCTTTCCATTTTTATTTCTTTATATTTCTTTAGAACTTCATCATATTTTTTAAATTCATCTTCCCAAATGATATCTGGAATTTTATCAAAAGCATCAAAAACTTTTTCAGCTTCCATTAAATAAACAACTTGTTGTTGTTTATTTAGGGTTCTATATTTTTTTGAAAATTCATATAATTTATCTAAAATTTGGTTTGCTTCAATAAAGCTCCAAAAGTCTTTTACATTCATTCCTGCTAATTTTATTTGCATTACTGCATATCCACATAATGCAAATATTGCTAAAATTAATATATATATTATCATTAATAATGCCATAAGTTAACACCTCTTTTAATGTTTGTACTATTAGAGAAATTTTCTAAAATTACAAATACATTACAATTATAGCATATATTACTTAAAAATGCAAATTGGAAAAAGTTTAAATCTAAAATGACACTGAAGTTGTAAAAATTTTTGAATTAGTTGATGGTTTTGAATAAGGTATTGGATTATCAGTTCTATATAACAAATAATCAACACTAGTATTATAAAAATCAGCTAATTTAGATAATAATTCTAAAGGAATACTTCTTTTATTTATTTCATAATAAGAATATGCTACTTGTGAGATATTTAAAAAATTACTTAATTGTTTTTGAGTTAAATCATGATCTTCTCTTAAATTTTTTATTCTAGTTTCCATATATTAAATCCTTTCGATAATAAAACTAGAAAAATTATAAAATAAAACAATATGTTCTATTGTATTATAAAACAAAATGTTTTATAATTAATATATAATACTTAAGAGGGGAGGAGAAAATGGTAAAAGAATACAAGAGATAAAGAAGAAAAAAGTCTAAAAACAGAAAGAAGAAAGAAGGAGGAGGAACACCAATGAAAGTGTTAAGAAAAGAAAAAGGAATAACGTTAATAGCATTAGCAGTAACAATAATAGTAATGTTAATATTAGCAGGAGTAACAATAGCAGCATTAACAAGTGAAAATGGAATAATAAACCAAGCAAATATAGTAAAAGAAACAAACAAAGTAGCGAAGACAGAAGAAGAAGCAAGATTGGAATATTCAAATTTAATATTAGAAAAACAAATGGAAGGACATGGAGAAGAAACAGAATTAAGTGATGTAATAGGAAAACTAGAAGAAAATGGATATGAAACAGCTGAAAAAGATGGAAAAAATTATATAAAAATAGGAGAATACTATTACGAAATAAAATTAGAAAATGAGCAAGTAAGTATAGCTAGAGAGAAAACAGAAGGAATAACAGGAGGAGGCTCAGGTTCAGGAACAGATGCAGATAATAATCAATCATATGTAGGATATTATGCAGACGTAGACGGAAACGGAACAGTAGATGGAATAATATATGCAGATTTAGTAGCAGGAAAGAAAGGAACAACAACGCCATTAGGAACATATACAATAGACACAATAACAGCAGAAACAGCAAAAACATATCAAGTAAGTGAAGAAAATTATACAGAAGGAAAATTTGGAGAGCAAAAAATAATAAAAGGAACAGGAAGCGGAGCAGACAGATTTTATGTAATGTCATTAAGTGATATAGGAACATATTATACATGGTATAAAAATGCGTATGGAAAAATGAATGCAAGTGATACCCAAACAGAATTTGGAAAAGGAAAAAGTAATACAACAACAATAAACGGAAAGTGGTTAGCAAATAATGCAGAAGGATATGGATTACAAGACGCAAATGATATGTGGGGACAAATCCAAGAAGAAATAAGTGCTGGATGGTTTGTGCCATCATATAGTGAATGGCAGGCATTTGCAGGAGAACTAGGAATAACATGTACATCTTCAGGTAACTATAGTACAAAAGGATTAAAAAATTTGTATTGGTCTTCTTCGCAGGGCGATGCTAAACACGCGTGGACCACGTTCTTCGGCGGCAATGGCAACATGAGCTTCTACAGCGTCTACTACAGCATCTTTGTGCGTTTGAGCACGACTTTCTAATTTTGTAAAAAATTAGAAAAAAAAACATACTGGTATTGATATGCTCTTGAAATTGTTATAACTATGTAGTATAATCATTTTTGAAGTTATGGTATAAATAAAATATGTATAAAATAAAGAAACGGAGATATAGAAAAATATGTATGGAATAATAGCTGCAATGCAAGAAGAAATGCAAGAAATAAAAAAGATAATGCAAGACATAGAAAATCTAAAAATATATGAATTAAACTTTTTCAAAGGAACAATAAATGATAAAGATGTAGTATTAGTCGAAGCTGGGGTTGGAAAAGTAAATGCAGCAAGAGTTACACAAATATTAATTGACAATTTTAAAATACAAGGAATAATAAATGTTGGATCTGCAGGAAGTTGTAATGATGAATTAGAAATAGGAGATATTGTTATTGGAAAAAAATTAGTACAACATGATTTTGATATAACAGCATTTGGACATGAAAAAGGATTTATCAGCAATGTAGGACAATATGTGGAAAGCGATGATGAATTAATTTCACAAATAGAAGAAGTAATAAAAAATATAAAAGACAAAGATTTTAATATAAAAATTGGAATAATTGCATCAGGAGATATTTTCTGTACAGAGCCACAAATGAAAGAAAAGATAAGAAACAAATTTAATGCAGATTGCATAGAAATGGAAGGATCAGCAATAGCACAAGTATGTAAATTGGATAATATTCCGTTTTTAGTAATAAGAAGTATTTCAGATAAACCAAATGGACAGAATGAAATAACATTTGATAAGTTTTTAGAAAAAGCATCAAAAAGATGTGCATACATAATAAATGAATTTTTTACACACCAATAAAAAGGTGTGTTTTATTATATCTTTGTTTTTTTACAAAAATTTCAAGAAAAAACTTTAATAAATTGCTTTACAAAAAATAATAACTAGTATAAAATAAAAAAGACAAAATAGGACAAAATATAATTAATTTTTCTTGCCAGATTTTTAGGATAAAAAGTTTATAAATACTACTTAAAAAATTTTGCAAAAAGTTAATAAAAAAGATACGGAGGAAAAAATGAATAACAAAAAAGAGTTAAGTTATAAAGACTTAAAAATGGTATGTAATAGAGATATGTTTCATTTTGAAACAACTCAAGACTTAGAATCAGTAAATGATGGTATAGGACAAGAGAGAGGAATAAAAGCATTACAATTTGGTTTACAAGTTGATGTAAAAGGATATAACATATATATTGAAGGACCAAGTGGAGTTGGAAAAACAATGTATACAAAAAACTATTTAGATAGTATTGCACCAAAGAAAAAAGTTCCAAATGATTGGTGTTATATATATAATTTTCAAAATCCAAATGAACCAATAGCAGTATCATTACCAGCAGGTCAAGGAAAAGAATTTAAAGAGAGTATGGATGGATTTATCCAAGAAGTAAAAAAAGATATAAAGAAAACATTTAATGCGGATGATTTTGAAAAAGAAAAAGCTTTAATAAAACAAGAGTTTGAAGCACAAAGAGAAGTTGTAATGCAAAAATTAACACAAGATGCATTTAAAGAAGGATTTCAAGTAAAATCTGCTCAAAACGGAATTTATATGATGCCAATTGTAGAAGGCAAAGTAATAGAAGAAGAAGAGTTTGAAAAATTAGAAGAATCAGTAAAACAACATTATGAAGAAAAGTCAACAGTTGTACAACAACAAATAATGGAAGCAATTGGACAAATTAAACAAATAGAAAGAGAAGCAGATAAGAAAGTTTCTGAATGGCAATCAAATATTGCATTATTAACGGTAAATGCACATATTAATTTTATAAAAGCTAAATATAAAAGAAATAAGAAAATAAATAAATTTTTAACAGATGTAAAACAAGATGTATTAAAAAATGTATCATATTTCTTAGAGGAAGATAAACAAGCTCAAAATAACCAACCACAACAAGGGCCAATGGCAAAAAAACAAGATCCATGTTTAAATTATAGAGTAAATTTATTTATTGATAATAGTGAAACACAAGGTGCACCTGTAATAATGGATTCAAATTATTCATTTAATAATTTATTTGGAAAATTAGAATATGAAAATTATTATGGTTCATTTAAAACAGATTTTACAATGTTAAAACCTGGTTTATTACAAAAAGCAAATGGAGGATATATTATATTCCAAGCAAAAGATTTATTAGCAAATGGGATATGTTATGAAGAATTAAAAAGAGTTTTAAGAGTTAAAGAAGTATCAATAGATAATTCAATAGAACAAAGGTCATCTATGACATTAATTTCATTAAAACCAGAACCAATTCCAATTGACTTAAAAGTAATATTAATAGGAAGTTCTAATATATATCATACATTACTATCAATGGATAGTGATTTTAGAAGACTATTTAAAATAAAAGTAGAATTTGAAGAAACTGCACCAATTACAGAAGAAAATGTAAATAAACTTGCACAATTTGTTCATTCATTTTGCGAACAAGAAGAATTACCACAATTGGATAAATCAGCAATGGCAAGTATTGTAGAATATGCATCAAGAATTGCAGGAGATAATAATAAAATATCAACAAGATTTACAGAATTAGCACAAGTTGTAGGTGAAGCTGGAACGTGGGCAAAATTAGCTAAAGCTAAAGTTGTTACAGCAGAATTTGTAAAAAAAGCATTAGCAGAGAGAGTTGAAAGAATTAAAAAATATGATGAAAAATATTTAGAAATGATAAAAGAAAATACATTATTAATAAATACAACAGGTTCATTAGTTGGAGAAATTAATGGATTAACAGTTATGACAATAGGTGATTATACATTTGGTAAGCCTGCAAAGATAACTGTAAACACATATACTGGAAAACAAGGTGTTGTAAACATAGAAAGAGAAGTTGATTTATCAGGTTCAACACACTCAAAAGGTGTATATATTTTATCAGGATATTTAGGAGAACTATTTGCACAAGATATTCCATTATGTTTAACTGCAAGTATATGTTTTGAGCAATTATATAATGGAGTTGATGGTGATAGTGCATCAAGTACAGAACTTTATGGATTATTATCAAGTTTATCTGAAATACCAATTAAGCAATCAATTGCTGTTACAGGTTCAGTAAATCAAAAAGGACAAATTCAACCAATTGGTGGTGTTAATGAAAAAATAGAAGGATATTTCCAAATTTGTAAAATGCGTGGATTAGATGGTTCACATGGTGTTATGATACCAGTTCAAAATGTTGAGAATCTACAATTAAATGATGAGGTTGTTGAAGCAGTAAAAAATAATTTATTCCATATATATGCTGTTTCTACAATAGATGAAGGTATTGAAGTTCTAACAGGTGTTCCAGCAGGAAAGAAAGATAAAGATGGAAAATTCCCAGCAGGTACAGTAAATTATTTAGCTTATGAAAAATTAAAAAAATATGCTAAAATTTGTGAGAAATAATTAAATAAAAAATAAATAAGGGGTCTATAAAAATAGATTCCTTATTTGTTCTATAATGACAAAAAAACACATTATTCTTGATTTTGTGCAAAATACGACATAAATTATTCTTGATTTTGTGTAAATGCTTGCTTGAATTATTTTAGATTTTGTGCTAATATATAATTATATATTAGGATGAGAAAGGAAGAATATTTATGAAAAGAAAAATTTATAATGATATTCTTAATTGGAAAAAGGAAAGGAATGGAACTACAGCATTATTAATTGAAGGGGCTAGAAGAGTAGGAAAAAGTTATATTGCGGAGGCATTTGCAAAAGAAAATTATAAAACATATATTTTAATAGATTTTTCAAAAGCTGCAGAAGAAGTAAAAAAATTATTTGATGAATATTTAGATAATTTAGACTATTTATTTACATATTTATCACAATACTATGGAATTAAACTATATGAAAGAGAATCATTAATTATTTTTGATGAAATACAATTTTGTCCAAGAGCAAGAGGAGCAATCAAGCACTTAGTAGCAGATGGGAGATATGATTATTTAGAAACAGGTTCATTAATATCAATCAAGAAAAATGTAAAAGATATATTAATTCCATCAGAAGAAGATAAATTAAAAATGTATCCATTTGATTTTGAAGAGTTTTTATGGGCGATGGGAAATGATACTCTTATGGATTTTATCAAAGAATGTTATGAAAAACAAATGCCATTAGGGCAAGCTTTACATAGAAAAGCTATGGATTATTTTAAAGAATATTTAATTGTTGGTGGAATGCCACAGGCTGTGAAAATGTATTCAGAAACGAGGGATTTTGAAAAAGTAGACAAAATAAAAAGAAATATATTAAATTTATATAGAGAAGATATTAGAAAACATGCAGAAGAATTAAATTTAAAAGTAGAGCAAATATTTGATACAATACCATCACAATTACAAAAACATGAGAAAAAGTTTAATATATCAAATTTAGATGAGAATGCAAGATATAGAAATTATGAAGGGGCATTTTATTGGTTAGATGATGCTTGTTTAGTTAATATTGCATATAACACAACAGAACCTAATATTGGCTTAGGGCAAAGAATGGATACAAATGCCTTAAAATGTTATATGTTTGATACAGGATTATTATTATCAATGACATTTAATGAGAAAAATATAGTTAATGAAGAAATTTATAAAAAGATTTTTTTTGATAAACTATCATTTAATGAAGGAATGATATTAGAAAATGTAGTTGCTCAAATGCTTGTAAGTTCAGGAAGAAAACTATACTTTTTTTCAAGAAATGAGAGAGAAGATACTTCAGAAACAATGGAAGTTGATTTTCTAATTTCAGCAGATAAAATAACATCAAAACATAATATTATACCAATAGAAGTAAAGTCTGGAGAAAGATATACATTCACGTCACTAAAAAAATTGAAAAATAAATATAATGAATATTTAGCAAAATCTATAATAATTCATACTAAAGATTTTAAAGAAGAAAATGATATTTTATATATTCCAATATATATGACAGCATTGTTATAGAATATAAAAAATATTTATAAAAGTAGTAGTATTACTATATAATATAAAGAAAATGTGGGATATTCTCCCACATTCGTTTTTAAACTCCTTGATTTTCCCACCTTAACTTTCGTAGTTCGTAACATATATTGATTAGCTTGTCTTTTTGAACTTGAAAATAATTATCAGTCATAGCAATCCAACCAAGTTTATCATAGTATTCTAATGCTTTTTTAGCTAGTTTTTCGAGTTCGATGCTAGCTTCATTAACATTACCAAATTTTAATTTACATTTACCATATGATATTTTTATTTCTCCTTTTTGTGGAAGATCATCAAATTTTAATAATATTTTTAAGAGAGAAAATAAATGGATTACATTATCTGCGCTTTCCATAAACCGCCACATTGGAAGTATTATTGTAATGATTATAATAGCAATTAAAAGGATGATAAAAGTAATAAAGAATACCAAGAAGTGTTGCAACATAAAATAACCTCCTCAAATATTGAGCTCAATTTAATATTAAATACGTGATAATAATATTATACATGACTTTTAATAAATTTGCAATGAAAAATATGTTAAAATTTTTTGGAAAATAATTGAGTAGAAAAAATATTAATCGCAAAAATTAAAGACTTTATAAGCATTATTGTTTTAAATAGCATTTAATGTTTGAAAAATTTTGCATTTTATGTGGATAGGAATATACCTAAAAGATTTAATAATAAATTGATTAAAAATTATTTTTAATATAAGATTTATAAAATGTTTGGTTGAAAGTTCAGGAACATATCTCCCTAAATAAGGAGCATTCTCTAAATTGGATATACAAGAATAAATATTTTCTGAAGTTTCATTTGCATATTTAATAGAGTCACGCGATATATATTCAAAAATAGAATCTATATCTTGATGAGCCTCATTTGACATCAAAATTCGCATATTTTATTCTCAGCCTTTCTTTAGATTCATCAATTGTCAATACTCTACCATTTTTTATATCATCTTGACTCTTTTGCAATTTTGAATGTAGATATAAAGTATAAATTGCATCATCCCAAGTAGTGTCATCAGGTAAAGTATTTATTGTTGCAAGAATTTCTTGTTTTTTATTAATCATAATTTTCACTATCCTTTCCTTAAAAATTCTAATAATAATATATCACAAATTATTTTAAAATACTATATTTTTTCTAATAAATATATTTCACATAAATTTGAAATGAAGATGTTGAAAAATTAATTCAAATGAACTAAAATATAAATAGTGGAGGAAAATATGCAAGAACAAGAATATAAAATAGAAAATATAAAATCATTTGAATTAGCAGATATATTTGATTGTGGCCAATGTTTTAGATGGAATAAACAAGATGATGGAAGTTATACAGGAGTATTTAAAGAAAATGTAATGAATGTCCAAAAAAATGGGGACACTGTAATATTTAAAGGAACATGCAATGGGGATATAAAAGAAATTGTACAAGATTATTTTGATTTAAATCGTAATTATGAAGAAATAAAAGAAACTTTATCTAAAATAGATGATAATGTAAAAACAAGTATACAATATGGACAAGGAATTAGAATTTTAAATCAAGATTTATGGGAAATGATAATATCTTATATTATTTCAGCAAATAATAATATTCCAAGAATAAAAGGGATAATTGAAAGATTATCTAAAACATATGGAAAAGAAATAGAATGGAATGGAGAAAAATATTATACTTTTCCTACAGTAGAAGAATTAAAAGATGTAACAGTAGAAGATTATAGGAAACTTGGAACAGGTTTTAGAGATATAAGATTATATGAAACTGTACATATGATATTAGATAAAAAAGTAGATTTAGAAAAAATGCAAAATAATCCAAATACAATGGAAGTTAGAGAACAGTTATTAACATTATCAGGAGTTGGACCTAAAGTTGCAGACTGTATTTTATTATTTTCAACATTAAAAAGATTTGAAGTTTTCCCAATTGATGTGTGGGTTAGAAGAGTTATGAACGAACTTTATATAAAAAATGAAGATGAAACAAAAGTTAATAAAAAAGAGTTAGAAAAACTTGCACATGAAAAATTTGGGAATTTAGCTGGTATTGCTCAACAATATTTATTTTATTGGAAGAGAGAAGCATAAAAAAGATTGGCATTGCACCAATCTTTTTTCTATTTTACAACAACATTGTAAATTTTATTTTTTACATAAATTTCTTTAACAATAGACTTTCCATCAAGTTTTCCTTCTAAAGCAGAATGAGCTTTTTCTTTAACAGAAGATTCATCTTCATCTAAATTAATAGTAATAGTTGTTTTTAATTTACCATTAACTTGAACTGGAATTTCTATTTCGTCATCAATTGTTTTATTTTCATCATATTCTGGCCATTCACAAGATGAAATTGGTTTATCAAATCCAGCAATTTCATTTAACTCTTCAGTTATGTGAGGAGCAAAAGGATTTAATAATATTAAAAATGTTTTGAATTCAGCTTTATTAATTTTCTTTAATTTTGTAAATTCATTCATCATTGTCATAAATGTAGAAACACATGTATTAAATTTCATTTCTTCAATATCTTGTGAAACCTTTTTAATAGCTTTATTCATCATTTTTTCAGTTTCTTTTGAATATATATTACCATCAACTAAAACATCTTGTAAATTCCAAACTCTGTCAAGAAATTTAAAGCAACCTCTAATACTATCCATAGACCAACTTGCTGTTTGATCAAATGGTCCCATAAACATTTCATAAACTCTAAAAGCATCTGCACCAAATTCATTTACAATATCATCAGGATTTATAACATTTCCTTTTGATTTAGACATTTTCTCTCCATTTGAACCTAAAATCATACCATGTGATGTACGTTTTGCATAAGGTTCTTTTGTTGGAACAACTCCAATATCATATAAGAATTTATGCCAGAATCTTGAATATAATAAGTGAAGTGTAGTATGTTCCATACCACCATTATACCAGTCAACAGGTGACCAATATTCAAGAGCTTCTTTTGATGCAAGAGCATCATGATTATGTGGATCCATGTATCTTAAGAAATACCATGAAGATCCAGCCCATTGAGGCATTGTATCTGTTTCTCTTTTTGCAGGTTTACCACAGTGTGGACATGTTGTGTTAATCCATTCTGTATGTCTTGCAAGAGGTGATTCTCCATCTTCTCCAGGTAAGAAGTCTTTTACATCTGGTAGTGTTAAAGGTAAATCTTTTTCATCAACTGGAACCCAACCACAATCATCACAATATACCATTGGAATTGGTTCACCCCAATATCTTTGACGTGAGAATACCCAATCACGAAGTTTATAATTTACTTTTCTTTCGCCAATTTTATTATCTTCAAGATATTTTATAACTTTATTTTTTGCTTCTTCTAATCCTAAACCATTTAAAAATCCTGAGTTTATATGTACACCATCACCAGTAAATGCTTCTTTTGAAACATCTCCACCTTCAAGAACAGGTATAATGTTAAGACCAAATTTTGTAGCAAATTCATAATCTCTTGTATCATGAGCAGGAACAGCCATAATAGCACCAGTTCCATAAGATGATAATACATAATCTGCAACCCAAATAGGAATTTCTTTGTTTGTTAATGGATTTATTGCTTTAATTCCTTTGATTTCAACACCAGTTTTATCTTTATTCATTTCACCACGTTCAAAATCAGATTTTAAAGCAGCTTGTTTTTGATATTCTTTTATTTCATCTAAATTTGTTATTTTAGAAGCAAATTCTTCAATTAATTTGTGCTCTGGAGCAACTACCATATATGTAGCACCAAATAGTGTATCAGGTCTTGTTGTGTAAACAGTTAGTGTTTCGTCAGTACCTGCAATTTTGAATTTTACTTCAGCACCTTCTGAACGACCAATCCAGTTACGTTGTTGTGTTTTTATTTTTTCTAAATAATCAACATCATCTAAATCGTCAATTAATCTTTGAGCATATTTTGTGATTCTTAACATCCATTGTGATTTTTCTTTTTGTACAACAGGACTTCCACATCTTTCACAAACACCATTTACAACTTCTTCGTTTGCTAATCCAACTTTACATCCTGTACAGAAGTTTATTGGCATTGTTGCTTTATAAGCTAATCCATGTTTATATAATTGAATAAATATCCATTGTGTCCATTTATAATATTCTGGGTCTGTTGTGTCAATAACTCTTGACCAATCAAATGAAAAACCAACAGATTTTAATTGTTCTGTAAAATGTGCAATATTTTTTGCAGTTGTTATTTTTGGATGTACATTTGTTTTTATTGCATAATTTTCTGCTGGAAGACCGAATGCATCAAATCCAATAGGGAATAATACATTATATCCTTGTAATCTTCTTTTTCTTGCGATTATATCAAGTGCTGTATAACTACGAGGATGTCCAACATGTAGACCTTGTCCTGATGGATAAGGGAATTCTATTAATCCATACCATTTTTTCTTTGTGTAATCAGTGCTAGCATTAAATGTTCCTTCTTTTTCCCATTTATTTTGCCATTTCTTTTCTATTTCTTTAAAATTATATGCCATTTAAAATTCATTCCTTTCTCATTTTTCGTTGTAAGAAAAAATATTCTTATGAGCGAAATTATTTCATATCGATTATACTAGCAAAATGGAAAAAAGTCAATGAAAATGTAATGAAAATGGTTTTTGAGAGTAATTCTATTATTAATGAATAAATAACTAACAAAAATGAGATACTATTAAAAGATTAAAAATCTAATAATAGTTGTAAAGAAGGGATTGAAATGAATATGAAATTTGTTAAAGGTTTAGTTATAGGTGGATTAGTAACAACAGGAATGGTTATGTTATGGCAAAATGATAATATGTTTAATACAAACAAAATGATGAAAAAAGGCAAAAAATTTGCTAAAAAGATGGGAATAATGTAAAAGGCAGGAATTATAATCCTGTCTTTTTTGTGTATATTATTTTTCTGTAGAGTTAATAGAATCAATAACACATTTTCCATTAACATCTTTTATTGTAAAAGTAAATGTTTGTGATGAAGTAGATTCATCTTCAGTATCACGGACACAAGTTGTTTGAGCAGAATAAGTATTTTCAGATATTTTTGTAATGCTATTTATAGTATAATGAGAATTAGCTCCGCCACCTTCACCTGAAACAAAATAACCATTATCAAATTCGCGAATAGAAAAATCATTACAGATTTTTTTAAATTCTTTTTCAGAAACATAGTTTAGCATTGCAGATTTAAAGTCGCTAAATTGTACATTTTCAACAACACCTTGTGCTTTTTCATAATATGAAGACATATCTTTTCTATTATAAGTTAGAACTCCATTTTGTGAAAGAGCAGTTAAAATTTCAGTACCAGTATTTGAAGAAAGAACAATATCTAAATAATTAGATAAAGTATTTTTTATATCAGTAGTTGAAAATGAAGAAGTTTTTTCATTTGTAGTTGAATTATTTGATAATTCATTACCTGACTTTTGAGAATTAGATATTATAGAAGAATTTTTTATATTATCTAATTCAGTTTTTAATGAATTATAATTATTATATAGTTTAACAATAAAGAATGCTAAAACGATTATTACTATAAAAGACAAGACTAATATAAATGTTGAAAAATTTAATTTTTTTTCTTGCATTTTTTCACCTCCATTCTGAAAAAAATTATATCATTAAAAACAAGAAGTATCAATAATATTTTAGAATATGTGAAAAAATTTATTAATCATTAAATAATAAAATAATAAAAGAATGAATTTGTGAAATACCTCAAAAAAATTCTCAAAAAAAGAGGGAATTATGTAAAATTCGTCGAATAATATATATGTACGAAAAACGGAAATGATGATTTTAAGCAATAATAAGAAAGTATAGGAGTGGAGGAAAATGGCACGTTATAGTGAAGAAATTATAGAACAAGTAAGACAAAACAACGATGTTGTAGATGTAATATCACAATATGTCCATTTAACTCGAAAAGGAAGAAATTATTTTGGGCTATGTCCATTTCATAATGAAAAATCTCCATCATTTTCAGTATCACCAGACAGGCAAATATTTCACTGTTTTGGGTGTGGAGTTGGAGGAAATGTATATTCATTTCTGATGAAAATAGAAGGAATAGGGTTCAAAGAAGCAGTTGAACAATTAGCAGAAAAAGCAAATATACAATTACCAACAATAGAAAATGCAGAAGATACAGCAAGAGAAGAATTAAAAGCCAAAATATATAAAATAAATCAATTCACAGCAGAATATTATCATCAAAATTTGTACAAGCCAACAGCAAAAATGGCACAAGAATATGTGAAAAAAAGAAAACTAACACAATCAACATTAGAAACATATAAAATAGGATTTTCAGGAAGACTTGATGAATTATATAAACAATTAAAAGCCCAAGGCTTTAATGAAAAAGAAATGTTAGAATCAGGATTAGTCATCAGAAATGATAGAGGACAATATATAGACATGTATAGAAATAGACTAATGATTCCAATATGTGATATTAGAGGGAAAGTAATAGCATTTGGAGGAAGAGTTTTAGATGATTCAAAACCAAAATATATAAATTCACCAGAAAATGTTGTATATAGTAAAGGAAGACACTTATTTGGACTAAATATTGCAAAAACAGAATGTAGTAAAAGACTATTAATAGTAGAAGGATATATGGATGTTATATCATTACACCAAAGAGGTGTAAAAAATGTAGTAGCAGCATTAGGAACAGCATTAACAGAACAACAAGGTTGGTTGTTAAGAAAAAGCACAGAACAAGTCATACTTGGATTTGATGCAGATGGAGCTGGACAAACAGCTGTAGCAAGGTCAATGGAAATACTACAAAAAATGGGATGTGATATGAGAGTATTACAAATAGAAGGAGCAAAAGACCCAGATGAATTCATTGTAAAATTTGGAGAAGGTAGATTCAAATTAGCAATGGATAATGCAATATCATTAGTCGAATTTAAAGTAAAAAATCTAAAAAAAGATATTAATTTAGAAAATACATCAGATAAAATAAAATTTTTAAACGAAATTGCAAAAATATTAGCAAAAGTAGATAACACAATGGAAAGAGAAATATACATAGAAAAAATAGCAAGTGGTTATAATATTTCAAAAGAAGCAATATATGCAGAAGTAAATAAATTAATTTATACTAACTCAAAAGCAGACAATTTATTACAAGGAAAAGCAGTAAAAACGCAAATTGCTAAAAAAATAGAAAATGAAGAAAATATTATAGATGAAGATTTAAAAAACAGGGAAGATACAATAATAGCATTATTACTTGATGCAAATCAAAAAATCTTTCAAAAAATAAAAGAAAAAATCAAACCACAAGATTTTAAAGATGAAACAAATAGAAAAATTGCAGAAAAATTATATGAAGAATTAGAAAAACAAGATACAAATGTTAATAAATTGATAGATGAATTTGATGAACAAACTCAAAATCATATCACTAAGGTAATGGCAACAGATTATGAAATAGAAAATATTGATAAAGCTGTTGATGATATATTATTAAAATACGAAAGAGAAAGACTAGAAAGTCAGAAAAAAGATATATTAAAAAAATTAGAAAATGAACAAGATGGGGAAATAAAAAGAGAATTAAGTAAAGAGCTAAGTAATATAATAATTGCATTAGCTAAAATTAAGTAGGGGTGAATTTTCGTGAGTAAGAAAATTGGAGAAGAAATGGAAAATCAAGAAAAATTAGAAGAAATGAAAGATGTAAAAGTAGAAAAGAAAGATGAAAAATCAGATGCAGAAAAGGTTCAAGATATTGTAAAAAAAGCTAAGGCAAAAGGAAAAATAACATATGAAGAATTAGCCAAAGAACTAGAAAATACAAATCCAGATCAAATAGATAAAGTTTTTGATGCATTTGAAGAAATGGGAGTTAATATTTTAAATGATGACTTTGAAGACGAGCCAGACATTGATGACTTAAAAGAAGTTGAAAATTTAAAATTAGATGAAATAACAGAAACAAGTTATGAAGGAATAAGTGTTGATGATCCAGTAAGAATGTATTTAAGAGAAATTGGAAAAATACCATTATTATCTTATGACAAAGAACTTGAATTAGCCAAAAGAATATTAGAAGGTGATGAAGAAGCTAAACAAGAATTAGCAGAAGCAAACCTTAGATTAGTAGTAAGTATTGCTAAAAAATATGTTGGAAGAGGAATGTTATTCTTAGATTTAATACAAGAAGGAAACATGGGATTAATAAAAGCAGTAGAAAAATTTGATTATACAAAAGGATTTAAATTTAGTACTTATGCAACATGGTGGATTAGACAAGCTATTACAAGAGCTATTGCAGATCAAGCACGTACAATAAGAATTCCAGTACACATGGTAGAAACAATAAATAGATTAATTCGTACATCAAGACACTTATTACAACAATTAGGTAGAGAGCCAACGCCAGAAGAAATAGCAAAAGAAATGGATATGTCAGTTGAAAAAGTAATGGAAATTCAAAAAATTGCACAAGATCCAGTTTCATTAGAAACACCAATTGGTGAGGAAGATGATAGCCATTTAGGTGATTTCATTCAAGATGAAGATTCACCAGCACCACAAGATGCTGCTTCATATACATTATTAAGAGAACAATTGGAAGAAGTAATGAAAACATTAACACCAAGAGAAGCAAAAGTTTTAAGATTAAGATTTGGACTTGATGATGGAAAAGCAAGAACACTTGAAGAAGTTGGAAAAGAATTTGATGTAACAAGAGAAAGAATTCGTCAGATTGAAGCTAAGGCTTTGAGAAAACTTCGTCATCCAAGTAGAAGCAAAAAATTAAGAGATTATATGAATTAATATAAAAAGACTGTTCCGATAGGAATGGTCTTTTATGTTTAGTTTTTTAAATGAAATTTATATAAAAAAACACAAATAACCGAAAAAAATGTCTATAAATAACCGAAAAGATTTACCTCAAATAACCGAAAAATATTGAAACTATATAAAAAATATGATATAATAAAAAAAATTAGTTAAAATATTAGAGAACTAATTTTATAGTGAAAAAGATAGGAATGAGAGTAAAAATGAAAAAATATATAAATAGAATTGCAGATTCAATATTAGAAAAAAAATTAAAAGGAAAAGGAGCAGTATTAATTCAAGGACCCAAATGGTGTGGAAAAACCACAACAGCAGAACAAATTTCAAATAGTATATTGTATATGGCAAAGCCAGAAGATAAAGAACAAAATTTAACACTAGCAGATATAAATCCAAGTTTATTATTAAATGGGAATACACCAAGATTAATTGATGAATGGCAGATTGCACCTAAATTATGGGATGCAGTAAGGTTTGAAATTGATCATAGAAATTTAGAAGGGCAATTTATATTAACGGGTTCAGCAGTACCAGTCAATATGGATGAAGTAACACATACTGGAACAGGCAGATTTGCATGGTTACTAATGAGGCCAATGAGTCTATATGAATCAGGAGAGTCAAATGGGAATATAAGTTTAGAGATGTTATTTCAAAAAAATGATAATATTACAGGAACTAATAATTTGAGTTTACAAGACATTGCATATTTGTGTTGTAGAGGAGGATGGCCAAGAAGTACTTTTATGGATAAAGATATTGCACTAGAGCAAGCTTTTGACTATTATGATGCAATAGTACAATCAGATATTTCGAGAGTAGATAATGTAAACAGAAATCCTGAAAGAGCAAAAAAATTAATGAGAGCATATGCAAGAAACTTAGGAAGTCAAGTATCTAATGAGACATTAAAAAATGATATGATTATAAATGATTCATTTTCTTTGGATACAGATACTGTACTTTCATATATTAATGCATTAAAGAAAATTTTTGTGGTTGAAGAAGCACCAGCTTGGAATCCTAATTTAAGAAGTAAAACTGCTATAAGAACAGCAGACACAAGATATTTTATAGATCCGTCAATTGCTACAGCAGCATTAGGATTAGGTCCAAATGATTTAATAGGAGATTTGAATACATTTGGATTAATATTTGAAACATTATGTATTAGAGATTTAAGAATATATGCAGAAAGTATAAATGGAAGTGTATACCATTATAGAGATGCAAATGATTTAGAATGTGATGCAGTAATTCATTTAAGAAACGGCTTATATGGATTAATAGAAATTAAATTAGGTGGAGATAAATTAATAAATGAAGGTGCGGAAAACTTGAAAAAAATGTATTCAAAAATTGATATAACCAAAATGAAAAATCCATCATTTTTAATGGTATTAACAGCGACAGGAAATTATGCATATAAAAGAGATGATGGAGTTTATGTAGTACCAATTGGATGTTTGAAAAATTAAAATAAGTGTAGCTCATTTGCAAAAATATTTTTTGCTATGTTAAATTTGATTTTTTTATAATCTGAAAGAATGAGGTTAAATATGAAAAGAAAAAATATAAAAGATATAGACATGAATAATGCATATTTTCATTTTACAGAGAAGGGTAATTTAAAAGCTATAGCCCAAAATGGTTTAAAAGCTCAAATTGGTGATGCTTCAAAATTAGTAGATGATAAATCAAGAGTATGTTTTTCACAAGGAGTAAAAGGAATATTAGGAATAAAAAATTCTTTTATATGGGAATTTGAACATGCTAAAATATGTGATATTCCAGAAGGTTACAAAAAGTATTTTGATATAAAAGATTTTTCTAGCACGGATTTGATACCTAAAGAAATAGTATATGAAGCATTAAAAAGAAAATTTGAAAATGAAGTATATTTGGTTGTTGATGCAAAAGAGGGAGAAGATTTTTTGCCAGAAGAAATAAATGGGCTAGGCTCTAATTTCGATATAAAAGGTAAGGAAGGCCATGATATATCTCCAAAGAAAATATCAAAACTAGTAATTCCTAATGCGAAGAATGCATGGGAGACCATTCAATATGTTTATAATAATCTTATAGAAAAAAATCCAGATGTCGAAGGTATTATTAGAATGATGAATTCTAATTTAGACGAGATGATAACATACTTTAGAAATAAAGAATTAGAAGTACCACAAAATGAAGACTTTACACTAAAACAAAGAGTTGCAAAATTTTTAAGAAAGAATAATTTATTTATGAATTTAGAATTTGTTGAAAATTTTGTTCATAGTCAACTTGATGTTTTGGCAATAAAGAAAAGTAAAACACCAGAAGAAAAAGTGGATTCAAGAAAAGATTTTATGGAGTTTATTTCAAATAATGGAGAGTTTAGAAAAGAAGAATTTTCACACTTAAGTGATAGCAAATCAACTGCAATAGAAGAAATAGATAAAATTATAGAACAAATGAATGCAAACAGAGATGAAAATAAAGATGATAAAAGAAAAATGTAGTTTTTTCTCGGAAAATACTGCATTTTTTCTTGTATACTAGGAAAGTTCTCTGAACTTCCTAGTATATAAAAGCTACAATTGCTAGCCCTTTGAGATTTTCTCCTTTTAGTCGAAAACTCAAATCGGGCGAGAACAAAGGGTGACTGCGTCGCTTTGTTCTTTTTAATGATAAATGTAATTTTTTATTGACATGAATTTTTTTAAAGTATATAATAATTTTAAAGTAATATTTGTGGAGGAAAAATATATGGATACATATGAAAAAAATAGAAGATTGGGAAATGCAATAAATGATATGATTGGATTTGTAAAAAAAAGCAATTATAGAGGACATTATGTAAAATTACTTTCTCAAATGATAACCCAATTATCACCAGAATATGTAGAAAAAGCTATTGAGTTGGCTTCAAAATCAGGAATAGCTTTGGATATATATACGTTTGAAGAAATGTCCAAACTACAAAATAAACCTAATGCATTATCAAGTATTAAGAAAGTGGCTTCTGCTTATCCTGATGTATATAAATATAAAAAAATGGAGCATAGTCCAGAAGATATTGAAGAGAGAGCTAAAGAAGAATTGCTTGCGCCAGCATTTCATTATATGGTAAGAGGAGATTATTCAAATGATGAACTAAAAATATCTGAAGAAAATATTTTAAAGTTTAATGCGGTAGCAAAATTTTTAAAACCATTAAATGGACCGATATTAAGTAAAAACAAATTTCAAGAAATTGTAGAAGAAGGAATAGAACAAATAGAGACAGGAAATGGCATATTTATGTCAGAAGAATTATATAGAAGTATAATGAGTAGAAAAACAAATCCTGATAAAAATCGATTTAAACCATATATAAAATCAGATGAAGAACATTATCCAAAAGATATAGACAAACAAATAAAGATTAATGATTTTTTACAAACTATAGGTGAAGGTGGATATTCTGATTCACAATTGATGAAAATGATTGGATATGTAAAAGAATTGTATCCTGATAATTTAATGAATGTAGCAGTATTAGCAAAAGGACTTTCTCCTAAAGCAAAAGAAAAGTTTTTGAATGATATGTTAAAGAGTCCAGAGACATTTCCAATAGCACCAGTTAATGGAGTTATATTATCTGAAACATATTCAAAAGAATGGTTAAAGTCAAGAGATAAGTCATTATTTGGCTTTGTAAGAAATGCCATTGGTAATAGAGGAGTAACCACAAATGATGTTATAGAGTATACATCAATGATTGAAGGACGTCATACAATGGATCTGCCATATAAAGAAATTGAAGGAGAAGAAAAATAAAATGAGTGAAACAAATGATGGAATGATATATTCTGAATTATATGAACTTATAGAACTTTTAAATGAAAATGATAGAAATAAGATTCCGAATGAAATAATAAAAAACATTGAAGATAATAGAGATAAAGAATACACAAAAAAATACATATCTTATGATACTATTAATGAGAATGAAGTAAATGAAAAAACAATAGCTTTATTTACTAAATTATTTTTAGATTATATAGCAACAGAATCTGAAAAAAATGAAATTTATGAGATATTAGATGAAAACGATAAAAAAATAAGTGAAAAATATAGTATAGATAATGTATTTAAAAAACGTAAAGATAAAAATATAAAAGAAGAAGTTGAAACTTCTACAGCTCTTGTTGAAGTGAAAGAATCAAAATTAAAAATGATTTGGAATAAAATATTAGCTTTTTTTAAAAAAGAAAAATAGAATATTAAAAATGTATAAAATAGAATTAGGAATATTGAAACAAACAACTCAAGAATTATTTCAGTAGGTCTAGTTCTATTTTTGATTGAATTATATAGTTTTGTAACCTAAAAATTTATTTCAAAATTCAATTGCAAATAAACACAAAATGTGATAGCATAGAGCAAGACGAAAAAGAGAAAAAAGAAGGTGAAAAAAGTGCCAGAAACAGAGCAAAAACATAAAAGCAGAAAAATAGGGGATTTATTTAGTGATTATAAAACAAATAGTAATATAGAAGATGCAGAAATAGCAAGAATGAATTTACTAAAAAAGATAAACACATTAGAAATAGAAATGCAAGCAAAAGAATATATAGAAATAAAAGAAATATGGTACTTTGAAAAATTCTTAAGACAAAGATTTCAATTTGAGCAAGTGCATATAAAAATAAAATATGCAGAAGGAGTAAGAAAAAAGCCAATAGCAGATGAGTGGGAAAATATAGTATGTTTAATGGCACATAAATATCCTTTAATGAAACCATTATTATTATTAAAAAGTCAAATTGAAGTAACAGAAAATCAAATAAATGTATATATGAAAATACAAGGTGCAGATTTTCTAAAAGCAAGAAAATTAGATAGAGAACTAGAAAGTGTAATAGAAAACATATTCGGAAAGAAATATATAGTAAATATAGAAGAAAGAATAAATGCAGAAGAAGTATTAAAACAAAAAGAAAAAGCAAAACAAGTACAACAAAAAGCAATAGAAAATGTAATGAGAGAAGCGATGGAAGCACAAAGAATGGCAGCAGAAAAACAAGCACAAAATAGTGGAGAAAATATGCAAAATAATCATCAACAACAGAGTCATCAAAATCCATCAGCACAAAATTATGAACAATATCCAGCAAGTGAAATGCCACCAATACCAGAAGGTGTATATAATGATGCAGATTATGCAATGCCAACAGATGCAGATATGGGATATATACCAGAAATGCCAGAAAATGAAGGTCCTTCAAATATAATCTTTGGTAAGCCATCAAGAGCAAAAGAAACACTATTCAAAATAAAAGATATAACATCAAATGACAGCAGAGTAACAATTGAAGGAAGAATAGTAAGTTGTGAATGTAAAGAAACCAAAACAGGAAAAGGAATGTTAATCTTTGAAATATATGATGGAACAGGAATAATGAACTGTAAAGCATTTGCAAAAGATATAACAGAAGGAAATGAAGTTTCAGAAAAAATCCAATCTGCAAAAGCAATAAAAGTAACAGGAAAATCAGGAATGGATGCTTATGCTGGTGATTTAACAGTAATGGCAAATATTATAATAGAAATTTCAGATGAAGGAATGCCACAATTACCAGAAGAAGACACAAGTTCACCATTAATATTAGGAAATTCAATGAATATATCAGATCCATTAGTAAAAATAACAGACTTAAATGCAGAATCTGGAAATGTATGTATAGATGGTGAAATACTTGGAATGGAAGATAAAGAAACAAAAACAGGAAAAGTAATATTAAGTATAAATATATATGATGGAACAAGTACAATGACATGTAAAGCATTTTTACCAGGAAAAAATGCAAAAAACATTGTAAAAAGATTAGGAAAAACAAAAGCAGTAAAATTAGCAGGAAGAGCGCAAATGGATGCTTTTTCAAATGAATTAACAATAATGGCAAATACAATAGTTGAATCAACTCCATTACCAAAAACAACAAGAGAAGATAAAGCAGAAGTAAAAAGAGTAGAATTACACATGCACACCAAAATGAGTGCAATGGATGCAATGACATCAGCAACAGACTTAATAAAAAGAGCAATGAGCTGGGGAATGAAATCAATAGCAATAACAGACCATGGAGTAGTACAAGCATTTCCAGAAGCATATCACTTATTGGGAAGAGATAACCCAGACATGAAAGTAATCTATGGTGTAGAAGCATATTTAGTACCAGACAAAGAAAAATCAGTAAAAAATCCAAGAGGACAAGTATTAAATGATGCAACATATTGTGTATTAGACTTAGAAACAACAGGAATTTCAATAACAACAGAAAAAATTACTGAAGTTGGAATAATGAAAGTAAAAAATGGTGAAGTAATAGATGAATTTGAGATATTTGTAAATCCAGAAAAGCCAATACCACAAAGAGTTGTAGAAGTTACAAATATAACAGATGAAATGGTAAAAGATGCAGAAACAATAGATAAAGTATTTCCAAAAATTCTAGAATTTGTAGGAGATTCAATAATAGTTGCACATAATGCAAGTTTTGATGTTGGATTTTTAAAACACAATGCAAAATTACTTGGATATGAATTCAATAATACATATATAGACACATTACCACTAGCCAAAGACTTATTCCCAGATTTGAAAAAATATAAATTAGGAAAAATTGCAGATAGTTTAGGAATTGAAGTAGATGTAGCACATAGAGCTTTAGCAGATGTTGATACAACAGTAAAAGTATTTAATGTAATGTTGAAAAAATTAAAAGACAAAGGAATAAATACAGTTGATGAAGTAGATTCAGCAACAAAAGACCCTGAAGCTCAAAAAGAAGAATTTAAGAAACAAAGATCATATCATGCAATAATATTAGCTAAAAATTATGTAGGATTAAGAAACCTATATAAATTAGTATCAATTTCACATTTAAACTATTTTTATAAAAATCCAAGAATATTAAAAAGTATATATAAAAAATATTCAGAGGGATTAATATTAGGAAGTGCTTGCGAAGCGGGAGAATTATATCAAGCAATAGAATTAGGAAAATCTGATGAAGAAATAGAAAATATTGCAAGAGATTATGACTATTTAGAAATTCAACCAATAGGAAATAATGAATTCTTAGTAAGAAATGGTGTTGTACCAGATAGAGAATATTTAAAAGATATAAATCGTAAGATTGTAGAATTAGGAGAAAAACTAGGAAAACTAGTAGTAGCAACATGTGATGTTCATTTTATGGATCCACAAGATGAGATTTATAGAAGAATATTAGAAGCAGGACAAGGATATAAAGATGCAGATGAGCAAGCCCCTTTATACTTAAGAACAACAGAAGAAATGCTTAAAGAATTTGAATATTTAGGTGAAGAAAAAGCTTATGAAGTTGTAGTAACAAATACAAATAAAGTATCAGATATGTGTGATAGAATAGACCCAATATCACCAGAAAAATGTCCACCACATATCCCAGGATGTGAGGAAGATATTAAAAATATTGCATATAAAAAAGCACATGAATTATATGGTGATCCATTGCCAGAAATAGTTCAAACAAGATTAGATAAAGAATTAAATTCTATTATAAGCAATGGATATTCAGTAATGTATATTATTGCACAAAGACTAGTATGGAAATCAAATGAAGATGGATATATAGTAGGTTCAAGAGGATCAGTAGGATCATCACTTGTAGCATTTATGACAGGTATAACAGAAGTAAACTCATTACAGCCACATTATAGATGTCCAAAATGTAAATATTCAGAATTTGATGATTACGGAGTTGGAAATGGATTTGACTTACCAGATAAAGATTGTCCAAAATGTGGCGCAAAAATGGCCAAAGATGGAATGGATATACCATTTGAAACATTTCTTGGATTTAATGGAGACAAAGAGCCTGATATAGACTTAAACTTCTCTGGAGAATATCAAGCAAAAGCACATAAATATACAGAAGTAATATTTGGAAAAGGAACAACATTTAAAGCAGGTACAGTTGGTACAGTAGCAGAACAAACAGCATTTGGATATGTAAAAAAATATTATGAAGAAAGAAATATACCAATAAATAAAGCAGAAATAGCAAGAATATCAGTAGGATGTCAAGGAATAAAAAGAACAACAGGACAACATCCAGGAGGAATTATAGTAGTTCCAAAAGGAAGAGAAATATATGAATTTACACCAGTACAACATCCAGCAGATGACCCAAATTCAGATATAATAACAACACATTTTGATTATCACTCAATAGATGGAAACTTGTTAAAACTTGATATACTAGGACATGATGATCCGACGGTAATACGTATGCTTCAAGATATAACAGGAGTAGCACCAACAGATGTACCATTAGATGATAAAGAAACAATGTCAATCTTTTCATCAACAAAAGCATTAGGTGTAACACCAGAACAAATACATTCAGAAGTAGGAACTTATGGAATACCTGAATATGGTACAAAATTTGCTAGAGGAATGCTTTTAGATACACACCCAACAACATTTGACGAATTAATAAGAATATCTGGACTATCACATGGTACAGATGTATGGTTAGGAAATGCACAATCATTAATAGAACAAGGAATTGTAACATTACAACAAGCAATATGTTGTCGTGATGATATAATGATATATTTAATGAAAAAAGGGCTTCCACCAGATAAATCATTCAAAATAATGGAAGCTGTTCGTAAAGGTAAAGTTGCAAAAGGAAAAGAACCAAAATGGAAAGATGAATATATACCTTTAATGTTAGAACATGATGTTCCAGAATGGTATATAAAATCTTGTGAAAAAATAAAATACATGTTCCCTAAAGCACATGCTGCAGCTTATGTAACAAACGCATTTAGAATTGCGTGGTTTAAAGTTCATATTCCATTAGCATATTATGCAGCATTTTTTACAATAAGAGCAAAAGCTTTTGATGCAGAAGTTATGATTAATGGAAAAGAAAAAGTAAAAAACAAAATGAAAGAAATTGAAATGATGGGAAATAATGCTACTCCAAAGGACAAAGATATGTATGATGATCTAGAATTAGTATTAGAAATGTATGAAAGAGGACTTAGATTTTTACCAATTGATTTGTATAAATCACATGCTACAAAATTTCAAGTTGAAGGTGATTCGTTAAGACCACCATTAAATAGTATAGCAGGATTAGGAAATGTTGCAGCAGAAGGAATTATGAAAGCTAGGCAAGAAGAAAAATTTATGTCTATAGATGATTTAAAGATTCGTTCAAAAGTTGGTGATTCTGTTACAGAATTGTTGAGACAATTTGGTTGCCTTGAGGGAATGAGTCAAAGTAATCAATTGAGTTTGTTTGGATAAAATGAAATACCTTGAAAAGATTTTCAGGGTATTTTATTATATACTAGGAAAGTTATACTTTCCTAGTATATAATAAGCTACAATCGCTAGCCCTTTGAGATTTCATTGCTTCGCTTAGAAACTCAAATCGGGCAAGAACAAATCAAAGAAAAATTTTCAATTTTTCTTTGATTTGTTCTTTTTAAATAGTAAAAAAGCCCTCCAGAAATTTTATTAATAAAATTTCTGGAGGGGGAAAAGTTAAGTTATACTGAAATTGATTTTTTTGTAATCATCATGACTACAGAACTCTTCTTTATATAAGTAAAAGTTTACTTACGATTTCTAAGATTGCATTCAACACCTTCCCGAATACGTTTACAAGAATCATTAGCAAGAATTTTAAGAGTTTTTGTAGGGGTGCTAGGATTAAAAGCAACACTCGTACGAATACGTTCATTTGCATCTTTAGCAAATCTTACAAGTAATTCTTTAGGAGTATTGGGATTATATGCTACTTCCTCGCGAACATATTCATCTTTATCCTTAGCAAGGAGTCTAAGAGTTGTGGAAGGAGTTCCCAAATTAACAGCAACAGCTCGACGAACATTTTCATCTTCATCATTAGCAAGCGTTATAAGAATTTCTGGTGGAAGCGCACGATTAAATACAACACTTGAACGAATGTATGAACTTGGATCATTAAGAAGACTTATAACGAATTCTAGTGGAAGATTCTTATTGTCAATAGCTTCAGCGCAAACCTCATTGTCTTTATCATGAACTAGAATTGCCAGAACTTCTGAAGGAGTGTTCTGATTGCGAGCAACAGCATAACGAACATAATCATTTGTATCATTTGCTAACATCGCAAGAATTGTTTTTGGAGTATTGGGATTCTCAGCAATATAACGACGAACTTCAGGATTTACGTCGTTAGCAAGGAATGCTAAAACCTCAAATGGAGTTTTGCTATCAATGGCAAGTTCCTTACGAACAGAAATCTTAGCTTTTTTGATATTTTTTAAAGAATATTCTTTGTAGTCATAAAATTTTTTCAGTTTTTCCATAATAAGTACCCTCCAAAATGTTTTGTATCATAATGTATTCGGTATATAAAAACACCAACAAAGGTGAAAAAAGGGGAAATATATATAAAATAAGCATTCAAGCTTATATCAATATTTTACAACAGATATATAATTATGTCAAACTGAGTATGAAAATAGCAATTTTTTGATTGAGTTAGATAAATTTATTAAAAATGTATGATAATTATTTTAAAAATATAAACAAAAGTTTGCAAAAATATTGATTTTTTAGATAGTATGTGTTATACTATCAAACATAGGAAATGAGAATAAATAGATGTGGTTTGCCACTTTTAATTTACAACTAAAGTTGTGGGAATGGAGGTGGTGCTATGATAGAAGAAATTTTATTAGAAATAATATATTTACTTTTGTTTGGTATAATTGTCGAAACTATTATAGTATTTGCCTTAATTATGATGATTATAAAATTAAGCAAATAGACAATAAAAAAACACATCTGTAACATTGCCGTGTTCAATGTGTTTTTTTACATAACATTGGCAACCACATTTGTGGTTCTATTTCCTATACACATTATACTAATATTTTGTTGATTTGTCAATTGAAAACAAGATTCAATATCAAAAAAATTATTAGTATTTTAGTATTATTTTGACATAAAAATAAATTTATAAGGAATGATGCCTAAGTGAAAAAATAATAAAAAATGTAGTAAGTTATCCGAAAAAATCGGACAACTGAAATTGAAGAATGAAAAATTCTATAATAGAGATGTATTAGATATAAATTGTTTCAACAATTTACAATATTTTTGAATAAATATGTAAAATATATTTTTAATCAATTTTTTTATAAAAAACCCCCAGAAATCTTAGTAAGACTTCTAGGGAATTCTTATGGAAAAGAAGTTATTGATTTGTTAGAATCATTAAGATTTCTCTTTGAGAGTACGATAGGCAGCTTCACGAACTTCTTCGTTATCATCCTCACTAAGGCATGTGAGGGCTTTTTTAGAGGTATTGTAGTTTTTGGCAACAGCCAAACGAACATACTTGTTATCATCCTCACTAAGACGTGTGAGAGTTTTTTTGGATGTATTGGAGTTTCCAGCAACAGCTTTGCGAACTTTTTCATTTTTATCTTTACTGAGACGTGCAAGAGCTTTTGTAGAAAGACGTGAATCTTCTGCAACAAACAAACGAACTTTCTTATCTTCATCCTTAGAAAGAAGTTCAAGAACTTTTACAGGAGTATTTGGATTTTCTGCGATGATGTAAAGAACATCATCATACTGAGCATACCTAATAACACCAGTAAGAATTTCTACAGAAGTGCTGTATACGCAAGCGAGGTATTCAAGAACATCATAATATTGATCCTTAGTAACCATGGAACAAATGATTTCCATAGTTGTGTTTGGATTATCTACAACGTCATTACGAATAGTACAATCTTTATCTGTGGAAAGCTGTGCAAGAACCTTTATAGGAGTATTGTGGTTTTCTGCAACGTTCTCACGAACTCTAAAATCATCGTCTTCACTAAGAAGTGCAAGAACACTTGTAGGAGTACTTGTGTTTTTGGCAACAAATTCACGAATCTCAGAGTCTTGACTCTTACTGAGACGAGTAAGAACTTCTACAGAAAGACTTGGATTGATACCAGCATGAAAACGAACCCAATGGTCTTCATCTTCGATAAGACGAATAAGGACTTTTTCAGGAGTACTGGGATTATCAGCAACAGCTTCGCGAACTTCAGAGTTTGCATCAGTTGCTAAAATTTCCAATGTCTCAATAGGGGTGTTAATATTTTTTGCAAGTGCTCTGCGAGTAACAACATCAGTAGACTCATAAGAATTATTCAGTTTTTCCATAATAAGTGCCCTCCAAAAAATTTTTGTATCATAATGTATTCGGTATATAAAAACACCAACAAAGGTGAAAAAAAGGAAAATATATATAAAATAAGCATTCAAGCTTATATTAATATTTTACCACAATTATATAATTATGTCAAACTGAATATGAAGATAACTGGAATAACAAATATAAAATTTTTTTCTAAAATTTAATACTATTTTGAGAATAGTCTTCGTATTGCAGTATTATCAAACATTTTGAGTCTATAGCATTTATTTCTTAAAGCACGCAAAGCCATTATATCTCTATGTTTTAAAATTTGACTTTTTCAATATTCTCGTACATCATATAATAATTATAAAATTAAGTAAATAAAAAATAATAGATTATAATAAAACCATAAAATTAAGAAAGACTATTTTAATATGATCAAATTTGTGTTATACTAAATATATAATATAGAGAAGAGTGAGGTGTATTTGTATGCAACAAATAACTAATATACAAGATTTGAAAACGGCTGTTAATCAAAATGGAGAGATGGTTATAACAATGAGAAATGATAAAATTATAATGATGAAAATGGAAGAATATAGAAAAAAAATAATGAAAGAAGATATTGAAAAACACTTATTAAAAGCAGAAGATGACATAGAAAATGGAAGAGTCAGAGAAGCAAGAGAGGTTTTTAAGGAGTGGAAAGAAAAGTATGGAATATAAAGTTAAATTGACAGAAGGATTTTTAGAAGAAATTGAAGATATATGTGAATATATTTCAAACAAATTAAAAAATATAGATGCTTCAAATAGATTAAGAGAGAAAGTAATGTATAATGTACTTTTACTTGAAAATTCACCTAAAATGTTTGTGGAAATCGAAAAAACAGATATTACTAATAGGCTATATAGAAGAATTGCTGTAGATAATTATGTTGTATTATATACTATAGATGAAGAAGAAAAAGTAGTATATATTGTTCATATTTATTATACAGGGCAAAATTATTATTAATTTTAAATATTAAAAACTCCTTGACATCTAGGCAATTTGAAGCTATAATGAAAACATCAAAGAAGTGGAGGACACAATATTAATGGAAGAAAATATGTTTTCAATTAATGAAAATCAATATAAAGAAATGACAGACGAAAAATTAATAGAGAATATAAAGCAAGACGACAATATAGCATTAAACTGCCTATTAGAAAGATACAATGATGTAGTAAACATGAAAGCAAACAAATTCTTCATGGTAGGAGCAGAAAGAGAAGACATGGTACAAGAAGGAATGATTGGACTATATAAAGCAGTAAAATCATTTGACACAGAAAAACAAAACTCATTCAAAACATTTGCAAATATGTGTATAGAAAGACAATTAATAACAGCAGTCAAAAACTCAAATAGACAAAAACACATACCATTAAATTCATCAATATCTTTAAACTCAGCAGCATATGAGGATAATGATGATATGGACAAGCTTGAAATAGTAGATTTAAAAGCAGAAGATGATCCATCAGATATAATAGCAAATCAAGAATATTCAAAAACAATAGAAAGAAAGATAAAAGAAAATTTAAGTGAATATGAATTATCAGTTTTATATGAATATGAAAAAGGACATTCATATGCAGATATAGCAGAAAAATTAAAAACAAAAGTAAAATCTGTAGATACAGCAATACAAAGAATAAAGAAAAAAGCAAATAAAATAAAAGAAAGTATAGACTCATAACTTCATAAAATATTAAGAAAAAAGTCGAAAAACAAAGAAAAAAGTAGCAAGAAGTACTTGCTATTTTTTTTATTTTCTTATAAAATAATATCTAAGTGTGTAATAAAAAACGGAGGAAAAATAATATATGAACTTAAGTGAAGAAGAACTTCCAAAAGCATTACAAAAACATGCTAATGAAGAAAATACAGATAGAAATTCTATGAATATAAAAAATAAAAAATCTAAAAAGATATGGTTAAAAATATTAATAACAATTATAATCTTAGGAATACTAGGAATATCAACATTGGCATTTTTATTATATGGACCATATTCAGGATTTAGAGAATGGCTAATAACAAGTGCAATGACAACAATGAGACACCAGTATTTAGCAACATGGTTTTATAATGATGAAACAATACAGGAAGTGTTGGATAATAATAAAGTGCATGAAACAGATGAAAGTACAGATACCTCAAAGATAATTGTAGTAGATAATGAAAATGAGAATAATACACAGTATGCAAATGAATATGAAAAACAGATTTTACAAAAAGATCCAGAACATGAAGATTATAAAATAATAAAAATAGAAGGAAAAGGTTATGATGGATATATGGCAGTAATATATGATCCATCAAGAATAAAAACAGTATATACAAGTAAATTAGGAAAAACAGGTGAATATTTGACTAAGATGGCTCAAGATAATAATGCATTAATTGCAATAAATGGAGGAGGATTTGAAGATCCAAATTATGTAGGAAATGGTGCAATACCTCTTGGAATAACATTTTCAAATGGAAAATTAATAACATCAGAAACATATAGAGGACAAGGTGGATTAATAGGATTTACACAAGATGATAAATTAGTACTTGGAAAAATGACTGTAGAGCAAGCAAAGAAACAAAAAATTCGTGATGGAGTAACGTTTGGACCATTTTTAATAGTAAATGGAAAACCATCATCAGTATCTGGAAATGGTGGCTGGGGAACAGCACCAAGAACAGCAATAGCTCAAAGACAAGATGGAATTGTATTATTTTTAGTTGTAGATGGAAGAACAGTAACAAGACCAGGTGCAACAATGAAAGATTTAATAAAAATATTTGAAAGATATGGGGCTTATAATGCTGCAAATCTAGATGGAGGAACATCTAGTGCAATGGTGGTAAATAATAAAATAATAAATGATCCAGTTGATCAATCAGGGTCTCATAGAACAAGATATATTTCAACAGCATTTATATTAACAAAAGAAGGTAATTAATAAATAAAAAATGGAGGATATAATGGGATTTGTAGTTGCAGTTGATGGACCTGCCGGAAGTGGAAAAGGAACAATAACAAAAAGAATAGCAAAAGAAATGAATTTAACAAGTATAGATACAGGAGCAATGTACAGAAGCGTTACACTTGCAATGTTAAATGAAAATATAGCACTAGATGATTTTGAAAAAATATCAAAACTTTTAGATGAAATAAAAATAGAATTTAAAAAGATAGATGGAGTTCAAAAAGTATATTTAAATGGTAAAGATGTATCATTAGAAATCAGAACAAAACCTGTTAATGAAAATGTATCACCAGTTTCAACAATAAAGATAGTAAGAGAAAGGCTAGCCAAACTTCAAAGAGAAATGGCAGAAACAATAGATGTTATAATGGAAGGTAGAGATATTGGAACAAATGTATTTCCAAATGCTAATGTAAAAATCTATTTAGATGCAACTCCAGAAGAAAGAGCTAGGAGAAGATATTTACAAAATAAAGAAAATGGAATTGAAATGCCATATGAAGAAATACTTGAAAGTGTAAAAAATAGAGATTTTATTGACAGTACAAGAGAAATTGCACCATTAAAAAAAGCAGATGATGCAATATATGTTGATTCAAGTAATATGACAATTGAGGAAGTTGTAGCAAGTATAGAAAGAATAATAAGTAAAAAAAGAAAATAGAAGTTATATTTTAAAAAAATATTGGCAATTGTTTATTTGAATGAATACAGAAAGGAATGAAATTTAGCATGAAAGAAGAATTTTTAAATTTATTAAGAAGTGTAAAAAGAGAAGGAATTGATGATTTAATAAGATTTATTGAAAATACAGATTTTTTTACAGCACCTGCAAGCACAAGATTTCATGGTGATCATGCTGGTGGACTTGTAGAACATAGCATGAAAGTATATGAAATATTGCAAGAAAAAGTAAAAAATGCTCCAATCGCATTAAATACACCACCAGAGACTTTAATAATAGTACCATTATTACATGATTTGTGTAAAGCTAATTTTTATAAAATAGATTATAGAAATGCAAAAAATGCTTTAGGAGTATGGGAAAAGGTACCATATTATACAGTTGAAGATACTATACCATACGGACATGGTGAAAAATCTGTTATGATGATAACAGAATATATGAAATTGACAAGTGAAGAAAAGTATGCAATTCGTTGGCATATGGGATTTACAGAACCAAAAGAACAATATGGAACAATAGGATTAGCATATACTAAATATCCTTTAGCACTGCTTATGTTTGAAGCTGATTTGGAAGCAACATATTTCTTTAATACATAATTAAAAATCGCCCAATAGGCAATCGCCAGATAGGCGATTTTTTTAATATAAAAAAGCGAGTCTAAGATTTTCTATCAAATGAAAATTTTAAGAAAATCTTAGACTCGCCATATTTATCTAGTACAGAAAGTCCTCCTACAAGGAGAACTTTCCTACTATATAAAAAAGTCACCTAAAATTAGAGTGACTTTTTATGTTAAATTATTTTGCTAAACATTTATCAAGCTCTTCACAAATTGCTTTTTTATCCATTTTTTGACCGATGAAAACAAGTTTAACCATTCTATCTCCAACTTCTTCATCCCAGTCTCTTTCTAAATCAGAATTAGCTTTTCTAAATGCTTGTTGATCTTTTAATGGGAAAGTAGCAATCCATTCGCCAGCTTCATAAACTCCAGTTTGTTTTCCAGCTTGTTCAAAAACATATGACATTTCGTCATCATTCTCAAACCAAACAATACCTTTACATCTAATTATATTTCTTGGTAAGGAATTAACAAAGTTATGGAATTTTGATTCAACCAAAGGTTTTCTTCTATAATATACAAAAGTTCCGATTCCATATTCTTCTGTTTCACCTTCTTCAGCTTCTTCCTCAGTTTTATCTAATTCTTGAGCCCAACCAGCTGAAAGGGAAGCTTTTTCGAAATCAAAAGCTTTTGTGTCCATAATTTCTCTAAAATCAACATCTGAATAATTTGTTTCTATTATTTTTGCACTTGGTTGTAATTTTTTTACAACAGCTTTAACTTTTTCAAGTTCATCTTTAGAAAGTTCATCAACTTTGTTTAAAATCAAAGTATTACAGAATTCAATTTGTTGAATTAATAAATTTTCAATATCTTCATCATCAATTTCTTCTTTTTTAAGTTCTTCACCACAATTAAATTCATCTCTTAATCTTAAAGCATCAACAACAGAAACAACATTGTCTAATCTACAAATTTTAGGTAATCCATATTGTTTTGTAGAATCTTGTAAAACAGTTATTGTTTGAGCAATTGGAATAGGTTCACAAATTCCACTAGCTTCTATTAATATATAATCAAAATTTCCTGTTTTAACTAAATCAACAATTTGTTGCATTAAATCAACTTTTAAAGTACAACATATACAACCATTTTGTAAAGGAACAAGGCTATCATTTGTTTCAGTAACAACACCACCTTTTCCTATTAAAGATGCATCTATATTTACTTCTCCAATATCATTAACAATTACAGCAACTTTATAACCTTCTTGATTATTTAAAATATGATTTATAAGAGTTGTTTTTCCAGCTCCTAAATATCCTGTTAATAATGTAATTGGCACAGTTTTCATTTAAAATTCCTCCTTTTTGGCTTAAACCATTAGTTTTCGCTTGGATTATATCACTTTTTAAAAGTAAATGCTATACTTTTAAAAGATTTTATGATATAATAATTAATATAATTACGCAAATTGCGCAAATAGAAAGGATGAAAAGCAATATGACAAAGGACACACTGGAATTAATTCATGAGGCATATCAGGAGGCATTAGAAAAATCTGCAAATCTGCTGGAAATTGCAGAAAATTTGTATACAATCTTGAATGAATTCGAAATCAGCAATGAGGAGGATGCTGTAATATTTGATTCTTTTTTGGATGGACTGAGAGGCTGCATTCAGAATCGGCGCAAGACATTCGAAATTACAAATTTGTCAATTTACATTATTAATACAATGATGTACATTGTTCTTTGGCTCAATAGCACGAAGAACATGAAAATTGATATTAAATGGAAGGCACGTTGCAAAGCTCTTGAAAGTGAGTTGACTAAACTTATTAGAAAATCTAATAGTAACCTTTCTGCTAATATCAGAGACAGATTTGGTCTTAAAGGCATTGTTCAAAACAATTTAGAAGAAGCAGAAATCGAGAAAATCATTTATATGATTTTTGTTTGTACTTCTGGAATCTTAGCTGGTAAAAACAGGAAGCTGAAGAAAGATTTCTCAGATTGGGTGACCAATAACAAAAATATTATGCCAATCGACAAGAGTATTGTACAGCAGGTACTCACTATTCCATTTTCAATTGACTTTGTAAAAGATTATATTCAGGAACCTAAAGCAAATGGATATAGATCTCTGCAATTTACAATGACTGTACAGATGTATTCTGAAGTTCTTCCTGGCTGTCAACTTGAAATTCAGTTTAAGAGTCGGGAGATGGAAGAAGAAGCAGAACATGGAAAAGCATCACATGATGCATACAAATTGACTGGAGGCTTAGCAGAAGAAGAACTTTCTGAAATTGACAGATATATCAATGAAGTGTTTACTGTTGATGACTTTGGAAAAGTTCATATTACAGGATTTACTGGGTATGGAAGCAAAGAGGATGACATAAATGGTATCCACTTCGCAAAGGAATTTGCTGATAGACGAATTTCGACTACATTAGTTCCCAATAATTAACATCCTTGAAATCCTTAGGAAATTATTTCCTAAGGATTTTTTTTATATAGTAGGAAAGTTCTCCTTGTAGGAGAACTTTCTGTACTAGATAAATATGGCGAGTCTTAGATTTTCTTAAAATTTTCATTTGATAGAAAAACTTAGACTCGCTTTTTTATTTGAGAAGCTATTGAAAAAAGTGTTCTTGTTATTGTTGAATGGGCGTTATAGGCAGGAATTATTATATCTATCATGAAATATTCTCCTTTTAATAATAAATTAAATATATTATAACATAAAAAAGGAAAAAATCTATATAATATAAAAATAAAAGATATAATAAAAAAGAGGTGATTTTATGCCAATATCATTATCAAATAAAAAGAAAATGAGAAATGGACTATTTGTAGTAATTATATTAATTTTATTATTAACAACAAGATTAGGTTATATCCAATTAGTATGGGGAGCAGAATTAAACAATAAAGCATTAAACCAACAATCACAAAGCAGAAAAATAACAGCAAAAAGAGGAACAATATATGATGCAACAGGAAAGTATGAATTAGCAGTAAGTTCAAGTGTAGAAATAGTAACAATAAATCCAGGAAATATAAAAAAAGATAATAAAGAAAAAGTAGCAAAAGTATTAAGTGATATATTTGAATTAGACTATGAAAAAGTATTAAAAAAAGTAAATAAAAGAAGTTCAATAGAAACAATTGTAAAACAAGTAGAAAAAAATAAGACAGATGAATTAAGAGAGTGGATGGAAGAGAATCAAATAACAACAGGAATAAATATAGATGAAGATTCAAAAAGATATTATCCATATGGAGATTTAGCTGCACAAGTAATAGGATTTTGTGGAAGTGATAATCAAGGATTAGATGGAATTGAAGCTAAATATAACACTGAATTAAAAGGAACAAATGGAAGAATTGAAAGACAAACAAATGGAGCTGGAGCAAGTCTTGGAGATGAAGAATATATTTCAGCAATAGATGGAAATAGTTTAATATTAACAATAGATATGACAATACAATCAATTGTTGAAAAATACTTAGAAGAAGCATGTATAGACAATGTTTGTACAGATGGTGGAAGTATAATAGCAATGAATCCTAAAAATGGAGATATTTTAGCAATGGCTACATATCCTGCATATGATTTAAATAATCCATATGAACCACATACAGATGAGCAAAAAGTAGAATGGGAAAATTTAGATTCACAAGATAGAACAACAGCGATGCAAAAAATGTGGAGAAACAAAGCAATATCAGATACATATGAGCCAGGTTCAGTTTTTAAAACAATAACATCATCTGCAGCACTTGAAGAAGGAATAGTAACAAACATAGACCAGCAAGGGCAATTCTGTTGTACGGGTGGAATAGAAGTTGCAGGTGTAAGAATAAAATGTTGGAGATATTATAGACCACATGGTTCAGAAAGTTTAAGACTGGCATTAATGAATTCTTGTAATCCAGTATTTATAGGATTAGGACAAAAAATAGGTGTAACAAAATATTATGAATATTTAAGAAAATTTGGATTATTTAATAAAACAGGAATAAAATTACCAGGGGAAGCAAACAGCATTTTTATAAAAGAAGAAAAAGCAGGACCAGTAGAGCTTGCAACAATTAGCTTTGGACAAAGATTTGAAATAACACCACTTCAAATGATAACAGCAGTTTCAAGTATTGCAAATAAAGGTACATATATAAAACCAAGAATAGTAAAATCTATTATAAATAGTGAAACTGGTGGAAAAACAGATATGCCAGTAGAAACTGGAGAACAAATAATATCAAAAGAAAATGCAGAAAAAGTGTTAAGTATGATGAATAGTGTTGTATCAGAAGGAACAGGAAAAAATGCCAAAGTAGAAGGATATCAGGTTGGAGGAAAAACAGGAACATCAGAAGATGGTGTTAATACTGGAAAATATGTCACATCATTTTGTGGAGTAGCAAATACAGATGACCCTGAAATAGTACTTTTGATAACATTATATAATCCAACAGGAGAAGGAGGACACCAAGGAGGTGGTGTAGCTGCACCTGTTGGAGGAAAGATTCTGAGTGAAGTTTTACCATATTTAGATAGTCAAAAATAAAATTTTGAAAGGAATTATAAAAATTATGAAAAAAAAATATTGGGCGATATTATTAATTATAATTTTAATAGGAATTGGTGGGATGATTTTTTACAAAAAAAGTTTAAAATTAAATAAAATGGGTAATAATAAAAGCAGTCAAGAAGTCGTAGATTATATTTTAAATCTTAGTTCATATGAAACAAAAATTACAGTTACAGTTACAAGTAATAAAAATACTAATAAATATATATTAAAACAAGAGTTTCAATCTCCTAACATGAGCACACAAGAAGTAATAGAACCAAGTAATATAACAGGGATAAAAATAATAAATGATGGAACAACTTTAAAATTAGAAAATACTAATTTAAATCTAAATACAATATTAGAAAACTATACATATTTAGGAAATAATTGTTTAGATTTATCAACATTTATTGAAGAATATAAAAAAGATACTTCAGCAAATTTTGAAGAAAAAGAATCTGAAATAATAATGAAAACAAAAAATAATTCTGATAATATATATATAAAAGAAAAGATATTGCATATAGATAAAAGGACAGGAATGCCAAAACAAATGGAAATAAAAGATAATAAACAAAAAAATACAATTTACATATTATATAATGAGGTAAGGATAAATATGTAAATTTAAATATCTTTACTTCGAACTAAGAAAAGATACGATATATAAACTTGATATATAGTAAGTTTAGGAGTGAAGAAAATGGTAGTAAAAAGAGGAGATATGTTTTATGCAGACTTAAGTCCAGTTGTTGGTTCTGAACAAGGTGGTGTTAGACCAGTATTAATAATTCAAAATGATTTAGGAAATAAATATAGTCCAACAGTAATAGCTGCAGCAATAACTTCTCAAACGAATAAGACAAAATTACCAACACATATAGAAATTGGTGAAAATACAAGTGGACTTAAGAGTAATTCTGTTGTGTTAACAGAACAAATTCGTACAATAGATAAAAGTAGATTAAAAGAAAAAATTGGTCATATAGATGATAATACAATAATAAATAAATTAAATAATGCATTAGGTGTTAGTTTTGGATTGGAATGAATTGACATAATAACATAAATGTATTATAATTGAAATGTAAGCCCAAAAGCTTTTTTGAAGAACGGAGGTTTGAAATGAAAAAAAAGCTTGTAATTCGGATCGCAACTATTATTGTTGCTATGTGTATGGTGATGACCATGACCGCGTGTTCTACATCTGATGGAAATGGTATCTCTATTGATACCGTGAGGCAAACATTTGAGGTTAGTAATGCCTCCCAGTGGGGAAAGGATTTCACCATTACTATTGGCGATGAACTTACTAACATTGGAATTAAAAATGGCTCTAGTGTTAGAGTCAGATTTGATTCTGGATATGTTACATTGTGGTTCGACCTTAGAGTTGAATTGACTCAGTGGTCTAAGGATCAGATTGTTGACAGTTTGACAGAGTTGCTTAAGAATTATATTGGCGATTCTGCCAAAGACGTTGCTGTATCCTCTACGGAATTTTTCTCGAATGAGAGTCGCTTGAAATTCTCTGTGACTTTCAATCTCGCAAGCTAAACCTTCAGACGCCCCAATTAAGAACGATGTTCTTAATTGGGGCGTCATTTTTTATATACTAGGAAAGTTCTCCGAACTTCCTAGTATATAAAAGCTACAATCGCTAGCCCTTTGAGATTTTCTCCTTTTAGTCGAAAACTCAAATCGGGCGAGAACAAAGGGCGACTACGTCGCTTTGTTCTATTAAATTAAAAATCACAATTGTTTGGTGTTCTTGGATATGGAATAACATCTCTAATATTTTCAATTCCTGTAATATACATTAATAATCTTTCGAAACCAAGTCCGAAACCAGAATGAATATTTGTACCATATTTTCTTAATTCAAGATACCAATATAATGGATCTGTTTCAATTCCCATTTGTTTCATACGTGCAACTAGTTTGTCATAATCTTCTTCTCTTTGAGAGCCACCCATAATTTCACCAGCACCAGGAACTTCAAGGTCAACAGCAGCAACAGTTTTTCCATCTGGGTTTAATTTCATATAATATGATTTGATATCTTTTGGCCAATTCTTAACAAATACAGGACCATTAAAATATTCTGTAATATATTTTTCGTGTTCTTTTGCTAAATCTTCACCATAATCTGGTTGAAATTCCCATGTTCTATCAGCTTTTTTCAAAATATCTATAACATCTTTGTGGTCAATTCTAACGAAATCAGAATTTAATAATTTTGTTAATTTATCTTTTAATCCTTTTTCTATAAAATTATCACAGAAATCAATTTCTTCAGGACAATGTTCTAAAACATAATTTACAATATATTTTAAACAATCTTCTTCAATATCCATTAAACCATCTAAATCACAGAAAGATATTTCAGGTTCAATCATCCAAAATTCATTTGCATGTGTTTTTGTATTTGAATTTTCACTTCTTAATGTTGGTCCAAAAGTATAAATTTTCCCAAATGCAGAAGCAAATGTTTCACCATGTAATTGTCCAGAACCTGTTATATATGCTTTTTTTCCAAATAAATCTTCTGAAAAATCAACTTTTCCATCTTTTTTTGGTAAATCTTCATCAAGATTTAATGTTGTTAATTTAAACATTTCAGCAGAACCTTCGCAATCAGCACAAGTTATTATAGGTGTATGAACATATACATATCCACGTTCTTGGAAATATTGGTGAATTGCGAATGCTGCAACACTTCTAATTCTAAAAACAGCATTAAATGTATTTGTTCTTGGTCTTAAATGTGCAATAGTTCTTAAATATTCAAATGAATGTCTTTTCTTTTGAAGAGGATAATCTGTAGGGCATAGACTTTCAATTTCTATAGATGTTGCTTGAATTTCAAATGGCTGTTTTGCATTTTCTGTTATAACAACATTTCCAGTAACTTTTATAGTTGAGCTTATAGTAAGCTTTGTAATCTCATTAAAATTTGATAAATTATTATTAAAAACAATTTGAACATTTTTAAAAAAAGAACCATCATTTAGTTCTATAAATCCAAATGTTTTTGAATCTCTAATAGTTTTTGTCCATCCTTCAATTGTAACTTCTTTGCCTGTGTATTCAGAAGTTTTTCTAAATAAATCTTTTATTGTTACATTAGTCATAAAAATTCCTTCTTTCTATTGTTAGTATGCCAAAATTATACAATATTATATGGAATTTTACAAGTGAAATTCAAAAATTTATCGACCGATAATTCGACTAAAAAAAAGTCTTGCATAAAATTAGATTACATTATATAATAGACATATATAAAATGATGTAATTTGAGAAAAAAAGAAGATGTAAAAAATTGAGAAAGTGTGAGTTTTTTTACATATCTATACCTTAGAAAAGGAATGAAGGAAGAATGAATAAAACTAAGAGAAAAATATTTGAAACTTCAATGAAATTATTTGCAGAGAAGGGATATGATGCAACAAGTATTGAAGAAATAACGGCAACAGTAGGAGTTGCAAAAGGAACATTATATTATCATTTTGCTAGCAAAGAAGAAATATTTAACTTTTTAATTGAAGAAGGAATAAAACTATTGCAAAATAGTGTTGATATAAAAACAGCAAAACATAGTAATTATATAGATAAAATAAAAGCAATTGTATTAATACAAATAAAAATAGTAGCAAAATATGAAAATATTATAACAATAATATTAAGTCAATTTTGGGGAACAGAACAAAGAAACAAAAAATGTCAAAACCTTGTATATGAATATATTGGCCAAATTGAAAAAATAGTTCAAGAAGGAATAGAAAAAGGAGAAATAAAAGAAGGAGATACAAGAGCAATAGCATCAGAAATATATGGACTAATTTGTTCTACACTTGTTTATAAAAAAAGAGAAGGCGAAGATATGGATGTAATGCGTTTATATCATGAATATGAAAATACTGTAATAAATGGATTAAGAGTAAAGTAGTATGAAAAATTTTATTACAATGTGCGTTTTAGAGAATCGAGAAAGGAAATAGAAAATAAAATGGAAACAAAATCAAGAAAAATGAAATTTACAGACTTAAAAGATATGTTAAACCAAACAGGAGAAGTATATGGAGATAGACCAGCATATATATTTAAAACAGAAGAAAAAGGAAAATTTAGAATAATAACACATAAAGAATTTAGAGAAAATATAAATGCATTAGGAACTACATTAATTCAAATGGGATTAAAAGATAAAAGAATTGCAGTTATTTCAGAAAACAGATACGAATGGGAACTTTCATATTTAGCAGTTGTAGCAGGTGTTGGTGTAATAGTACCATTAGATAAAGCATTACCAGATAATGAACTTGAAAGTTTAATACTTCGTTCACAAGTTGAAGCAATAATATATTCATCAAAATATGATGCAATAATGAATACATTAAGAGAAAAGAAAAATACTAATTTAAAATATTTTATTTCAATGGATTTAGAAGAAAACACACAAGGAATTTATGCAGAAAAAGCTTTAGTTGAAAAAGGAAAAAAATTATTAGCAGATGGAAATAAAACATATATAGATGCAAAAATAGATGCTGAAAAAATGGGAATAATGTTATTTACATCTGGTACAACGGCAATGTCAAAAGCTGTAATGTTATCACATAAAAATTTAGTAACAAATGTTATGGATATAATTCAAAGATTTGATTTAACAGATGAAGATAGATTTTTATCATTTTTACCATTACACCATGTATTTGAATGTACAGTTGGATTTTTATATCCAATATCAATTGGTGGATCAATTGCATTTTGTGAAGGTGTAAAACACATGGCAGAAAACATAAAAGAATTTGAGATAACAGCAATGATATCAGTTCCAGCAGTATTTGATATTATCTATAGAAAAGTAATGAAAACTATAGAGAAAAAAGGAAAACTAGCTAATTTAGAAAAAGGAAAGAAAGTTTCTCAATTTTTATTAAAAATGAAAATTGATTTAAGAAAACAATTATTTAAAGAAGTACATGAAAGTTTAGGACCAAAACTAAAATTAGTAGTAACAGGAGGTGCAGCATTAGATCCTGAAACAGAAAAAGGATTTAATGATTTAGGGTTTGATGTAGAACAAGGATATGGTTTAACAGAAACTGCACCAGTAATTGCAGCAGAAACACCAAAATGTAGAAGGCTTGGTTCTATAGGAAAGAAATTTCCAAGTGTAGAAGTAAAAATAGATGATCCAGATGAAGAAGGAATAGGAGAATTAATGGCAAAAGGCCCATCTATAATGTTAGGATATTATGAAAATGAAGAAGCAACAAAATCAGCATTAGAATCTGATGGATGGTTCCATACAGGAGATTTAGCAAGAATTGATAAAGATGGATTTATATATATTTCAGGAAGAAAGAAAAGTGTTATAGTATTAAACAATGGAAAAAATGTATTCCCAGAAGAAATTGAAACATTACTAAATAAAGTAGAAGGAATAAAAGAAACATTTGTATTTGAGAAAAAAGAAGATGATGGTGATGTTAAAGTTTGCGTAGAAATTGTATATGATAAAGAATTAATAAAAGAATTATATAATATTGAAGGAGAAGAAAACATAAAAGAATTTTTATGGGATAAAGTAAAAGAAGTAAATAAACTAATGCCAAAATATAAATATGTTAGAGAAATGGTTATAACAGAAGAACCACTAATTAAAACAACAACATTAAAAATTAAAAGACATGAAGAATTGAAAAAAGTATTAGAAAAATAAATATTACAGTAATATTACAAGATGTAAAGAAATGTTACATCTTGTAATATTTTTGTAATAAAAATGTAAACAAAAAATAGGAATAAATGCTTGTAGTTTTACGGAAACTAGTATATAATAAAAAAGAATAATAATTTTAGACGACAGAGAAAGAGGAGGGATTTGCAATGTCAAGGAAATCTAAATCTGGCATAGTAAATGTACGAATGGTAATAACAGAGGAAAAAATATTATCAAATATAGATAAAGTACAAAAATTAATAAATCCAAAAAGTAAAAAGCAAATAGTTCAATTTGAAGATGATACTTATTTTAAAGATTTAATTGAATCTATAAAAGCTTATTTAATAGAATATCCAAAGAAGAAAAACTTCCCAGTAAGTGTATATAAAGCTGCATATGAATTAGTTGAATTTGCAACAAATCAATTTGAAGAAAATACAAAAAAAGTTGAAGAATTAATTCGTCAAAGAGAAGAAAATATTGCATTAGCAGGACAATTAAAAGACTTAATTGAAGTAGTAGAAAATAAAAATGATGATTGGAAAGATAGAATTTCTGAAGCAGAAGAAGAAGGTAAATTTTCAGAAGATGTTATAGATACTTTAAGACTTGTTGGAAAAGACAAAACAAGAAAAAGTCAAAATTATCAAGATGCAATAAAATTATTAAATGCAAGAGTAAATAACTTAGAATCAAATCTTCATATTGAGATAGATATGGAAAGAATTGAAGATAGATCTAAAGCTTTAAGTTATATTGGAATAGAAGTTGCAGAAGCATTAAAAGTAATTCCAAAACCTGTAGATTTAGGTACTGCTGTAAGCGAAGCTGAAAAGGTACAAGAAGAAGTAAAAATTGAAGAGATTGCAGAGGCACAAGAAGCAGAAAAGATTGAAGAAAAGAAAGCAGAAAAGATAGAAAAAGTTGTAGAAGCTCCAGAAGAAAAAGCTACTGAGAAAAAGGTTGTTTCACAAGTTATTGATATTGAAGAAACAAGACCAATAAATGAATTAGTAGATATGTATGAAGCAAATAATAAAGCAGAAGAATATGAAAAATCAATTATGTTTGAAAAGAAACCATCTTTATGGCAAAGATTCAAAAATTCAAAATTGGCAAGAGCTGTATCATATGTATTCAAGATTAGAATTAGGATTGAGTTACCAAATGCTTTACCAGAAGGTAGAGGAGAATAAAATAAAGGCTCAAATATTAGTTGCTGAGTGAAAGAGAAAAAACGAATGTATGTTGTAATAGTACATTCGTTTTTTATATTAAATAATATTTTCATATTTGTTTCCATGAAAATATATATCTAAAATTCGTAAATTTTCATCATTATCATCTTTATGAAAAACAATTTCAATATAATCTTTTGGAAGAGCATCTTTTATTAATTCTCCCCATTCAATAATAGAAATTCCAGAATTAAAATATTCATCTCCACCAATTGCATAAAATTCATCAACATCTTCAAGACGATAAACATCAAAATGGAAAATTGAAATATCTTCATTCTTATATTCATTTACAATAGTAAATGTAGGGCTTGAAATTTCTTTATCAAGATTAAAATAACTTAAAAAGCCTTCTGTAAATTTTGTTTTTCCAGAACCCAATTCTCCTGTAAGAACAATTATATCACCTATATTCAATTTACTTGCTATTTGTACAGCAAGTTTTTTTGTTTCATCTTCATTATGTGAAATATATCTAATACTTTTCATTTTTACATCCTTTCAATAGCTATATTTTACAATAATTTATGAAATTTGTAAAGAAGTAACAAATATTGAAAAAGAAAATCATAATATCCAAGAATTGAATAAAAAAATTCACCATTGCCAATAATAGTAATAAAAAGCGCAAGGAGTGGATTTTTTGTGAAAAAATATAAGAATTTGAAAATAGAAGGGGCAATTCTAAATGAAAAGCAATTAGAAGAATATTTAAAAAAGATATCATTACAACATAATATTGGAAAAAAATCAGATAAATTAACATATCCAATACCTCAACTATTGGAAAATTATAATATTATCAAAATAGTATATAATTTATTGAATGAACATATAAAGCTTGGAATAACAATTAATCCAGCAGGAGAATGGATTCTAGATAATTTCTATATTATAGAAGAAGTTGTACAACAAATTGAAAAAGAACTAACAATGAAAAAATATGTTAATTTTGTTGGAATACAAAATGGGCAATATGCAGGATTTGCAAGAATACATGTACTTGCCTCTGAAATTGTAGCATATACAGATAATATAATAAGAAGTGAATCATTAGAAAAATATTTAACATCATATCAAAATAAAAGAGCATTAAATATGGATGAAATATGGAATATAGGAATCTTTTTACAAATTGCAATTATTCAAAATATAACAGATATCTGTATAAAAATTTATAATAGTCAAGTCCAGAAATATAAAGTTAAAAATATTATAGAAAGATTAGTTGAAAAAAAAGATAGAAATAAATTAGAATTTAAGCCAATATCAATGAATAAACTAGAAAAACAAGATTTTCAAGATATAAACTATTCTTTTATTGAATATATGTCATATTGTTTAAAAAAATATGGAAAAAAAGCATATGGATATTTAAAAATATTAGAAGAAGAAACGGAAAAAGCAGGAATAACAGTACAAGATGCAATTCAAAAAGAACACTTTGATATTGCAATATGTAAAACATCTATGGCTAATTGTATTATAAGTATGAAAAAAATACAAAGAATAAATTTCTTAGAAATATTTGAAAAAATAAATGGAGTTGAAGAAATATTAAATCAAGATCCAACTAACATATATAATAAAATGGAATATAAAACAAAAGAATTATATAGAAACAATATTAAAGAATTGGCAAAACAATCAAATATATCAGAAATATATATATCTAGAAAGATACTAGAATTGTGTCGAAGAACTAATTTACAAGATAAACAAAAACATATTGGATATTATTTAATTGATGATGGTAGAAAAGAGTTATGTTATGAATTAGGAATAAATGAGAAAAAGCTAAGTTATAATGTAAAAACACAAATATATATTTTAGCTATAATAATATTTACAATTTCGATTTCAGTATTTTTATCAAAAACAGTAGTAGAAGATAATCTAATAAAAACAATAATTACAATATTACTTTTGATACTACCAGTATCAGAATTTGTTGTTCAAACAATAAACAGAATTTTAAGTAAATATGTAAAAAATAAAATTATACCTAAAATGGACTTTTTTGAAGGGATAGATAGTGAAAATAGCACATTTGTTGTAATACCAACTATTATAAAATCAAAAGAAAAAGTAAGAGAATTATTTAGAAAATTAGAAGTCTTTTATTTAGCAAATAAATCAAAAAATATATATTTTGCATTATTAGGAGATTGTTCTGAAAGTGATAAAAAAGAAGAAAAATTTGATAAAGAAGTAATAAATGAAGGTTTATTACAAGCTAAAGTATTAAATGACAAATATCATAAAGATACTGAATTTCCAATTTTCCATTTTTTATATAGAGAAAGAGAATTTAACAATTCAGAAGAAAAATATCTTGGATGGGAAAGAAAAAGAGGACTTTTAATACAATTTAATGAATATTTATTAAAACACAGTAAAAATAAATTTAAGATAAATACAATAAATCAAGATATATTACCAAAGATAAAATATGTAATAACATTAGACGCAGATACTGAATTACCACTTAATACTGCTTTTGAATTAGTAGGAGCAATGGCACATATTTTAAACAAACCAGAATTAGATGTAAACAAAAATATTGTGAAAAAAGGACATGCACTTTTACAGCCAAGAGTAGGAGTAAATTTGAATGATAGTAATAAAAATGTATTTACAAAAATATTTGCTGGTGCAGGTGGAATTGACAATTATACAAATGCAATTTCAGATGTATATCAAGATAATTTTGATGAAGGAATTTTTACAGGAAAAGGAATTTATGATTTAGAAATATTTTCAAAAGTTTTAACAAATGAGATACCAGAAAATACAGTCTTAAGTCATGATTTATTAGAAGGTTGTTATTTAAGATGTGGACTTGCATCAGATATAATTTTTTTAGATGGATACCCAGCAAAATATTTAAGCTTTATGAATAGACTTTCACGTTGGATTAGAGGAGATTGGCAGATAAAAAAATGGCTAAAAAGTAAATTAAATACACTTTCAAAATTTAAAATTTTAGATAATTTAAGAAGAAGTCTAATTGAAATTTCAGTAATAATTTTATTAATATGGAATTTACTATTTTTAAATAAGAATAAAACACTTTCATTAATAAGTTTAGGAATTATAATTTATCCATTTATATTAGAATTTTTTTCAAAAATTTTTTCTATTAGAGAAGGAGAAAAAAAGCAAAAAACATTTAATCCTCAAATAGATGGAATAAAAGGAACTATTTATAGAGCAATTATAACATTAGGCTGTTTACCATATAAAGCATATGTCTCAAGTAAAGCAATATTCAAAACATTATATAGATTAATGATTTCACATAAAAATATGTTAGAATGGACTACATCTGAAGAAGCAGAAAAGCAAACAAAAACAGATTTAAAAACATATTATGACACAATGTTTGTAAATGTAATTTTTGGAATAATCACAATATATGTATCATGTTTGTATTTTAATTTATTTACATTAATTCTTGGATTATTGTGGATAATTACACCATATATAATGTGCAAAATTAGTGAAATAAATGAAGAAAAACAAATTGAAATAAATGAAGATGATAAGAAATATTTAAAAGATATTGCTCAAAAAACATGGCAATTTTTTAAAGATTATATAACAGAAGAAAATAATTATTTAATGCCAGATAATTATCAAGAAGATAGAAGAAATATTGTAGTAAATAGAACATCTTCAACAAATATTGGACTATCTCTTTTAGCAGTAATTGCAAGTTATGATATGGGATTTGAAAAAAATGAGGATATTATAAATTTATTGGAAAAAATAATAAATACAGTGTATGAATTACCAAAATGGAATGGACATTTATTCAATTGGTATAATGTAAAAACAAAAAAGCCATTATATCCTAAATATGTATCAACAGTTGATAGTGGAAATCTAATAGGGTATTTATATACTACAAAATCATTTTTAGAAGAAAATATTGAATTTGATAAAGAAAAAATAAGTAATATGATTGAAAAGATAAATTATATTATTGAGCAAACTAATTTCAAGGTATTATATAATAATGAACAAAGAGTGTTTTCAATAGGATTTAATGTAGAAGAAAATAAATTAACAGATTCATATTATGATTTATTAGCCTCTGAAGCAAGACAAGCAAGTTTTGTAGCAATTGCCAAAAAAGATATTTCGCCAAAACATTGGGGAAACTTAAGTAGAACATTAACAGTATTAAAGAAATACAAGGGCTTGGTATCTTGGTCTGGAACAGCATTTGAATATTTAATGCCAAATATAAATATGAAAAGATATAAAGGAAGTTTATTAGATGAATCTAGTAAATTTGCAATAATGAATCAAATAGAATATAGTCAAAAAGTAGGAATACCATGGGGAATGTCTGAAGCGGCATTTAATTTAAAAGATTTACAAGGAAATTATCAATATAAAGCATTTGGAATTCCATGGCTAGGTTTAAAAAGAGGATTAGAAGATGATATTGTAATTTCAAGTTATGGGACGATATTAGCAATTTCAGATGTTCCAAATGAAGTTGTTCAAAATTTAAAAATATTAGAAAAAGAAGGAATGAAAGGAAAATATGGTTTTTATGAATCAATAGATTATACGCCTGAAAGATTAGAAAAAGGAAAAAAATCTGAACCAGTAAAAACATATATGGCACATCATCAAGCACTAATACTACTTTCATTAAATAATTACTTCAATAATCAAATATTTCAAAAAAGATTTTCACAAAATGCAGAGATAGAGGCAGTAAATATATTATTACAAGAAAGAATGCCTGAAACATTTATAATAACAAAGGAAAATAAACAAAAGCCAGAAAAAATTAAATATAAAGATTATGAAAATTATAGTGTTAGACAATATAACAAAATTGATAATAGAATTATAAGAGGAAATTTAATAGGAAATGAAAAATATACAATTGCAATAAATCAAAATGGAGAAGGGGTAAGTAAATTTGGAGATAATTATATAAATAGATATAAAAAAACAGCAGATTATCCACAAGGAATTTTTATATGTGTTAAAGATGTAAAAAATAATGAAATAGAATATATGGCAGGAAACAAAAATTGTAATAAATATGTTATAAATTTTGCTCCAGATAAAAGTCAATTTGAAAAAGAAAAAAATCAATTAAAAAGTAGATTGTCAATTATAACAGATGCAAATGAAACTGTTGAAATAAGAAGAGTCGAATTAGAAAACTTATCACAAGAAGAAAAAATATTAGAGGTTGTATGTTATTTTGAGCCAGTACTTTCAAGAAAAGAACAAGATTATGCACATCAAGCTTTTAATAATTTATTTTTAGAATATGAATATGATGATGTGAATGATACAATAATTGTCAAAAGAAGAAAAAGAGAAAAAAATGGACAAAATTTATATTTAATTGCAAAATTACAAACAAATATAGAAAAAATTGGTGAAACAGAATATGAAATAAGTAAAGAAAAATTTATAGGAAGAAATAATTTAGATATACCAGAGGCAATAAGAAATTCAATCCCATTATCAAAGAAGATAGGACTTACAACAGAGGGAATTGTAGCTTTAAAAAATACAATAAAAATATTACCAGAATCAAAAGGATATATAGATTTTTTAATATCTGTAGAATATGAAAAAGAAATTGCAGAGAAAAATATTAATAAATATAGTATTACAGAAAATGTTACAAAAGAGTTTGAAATAGTAAGAGCAAAAACAGACGCAGAATTAAGATATTTAGAAATGAAAGGTAGAAATATTGATATATATCAAACAATAGCATCATATATAATATTTGACACACCATTTTATAAAAAAGTCAAAAATAAATCTTGCCAATATAATCAATGTGATTTATGGAAATATGGTATTTCAGGAGATTTACCAATAATCACAATAACTATAAAATATTTGAATGATGTATATGTAATAAAAGAAGTTTTAAAAATGTATGAATATCTCCGTACTAAGAATTTAAAGACAGAATTAGTAATTATAGATGAAGAAAAATATAGTTATGAAAATTATCTAAAAAATGAAATAGAAAATGCTATTCAAAACAGTCAATTAGCATATTTGAAAAATATATTTGGAGGTATATTTACTTTATCAAGAGCAGAAATGAATCAACAAGATTTAGAAATGATAAAATTTATATCAATTTTTGTTATTGATGCACATCTAGGAAACTTAGAAAATATTATTAAAGACAAGGAAACAGAAATAATTGATAATTATAAAATTGTAGAACAAAATATGATTTCTGAAAACATTGAAGATGATTCAAATGAAATTGATTTATTAGCAAATACTGATGAATTAAAGTATTATAATGAATATGGAGCATTTTCAAAAGATGGAAAAGAGTATATTATAAAAATTAATAAAAATCAAAAAACACCAACAACATGGAGTCATATTATTGCAAATGAAAAGTTTGGAACATGTGTTACAGAATCTAATGGAGGATATACTTGGTATAAAAATAGTAGATTAAATAGGGTATCAAGCTGGGATAATAGTAGCATAATAAATATTCCATCAGAAATAATTTATTTACAAGATGAAGAAAATGGAAAGACATGGACACCAACAGCAATGGTAAAACCTGATAATAAAAATTATAACACGATTTTCGGATTTGGATATGCAAAATTTGTTCATTGTAGTGATAATATAATGCAAGAATTAGAAGTATATGTGCCAATAAATGAATCAGCGAAAATAAATATTTTAACATTAACAAACAATGCTCCAAAAAAGAAAAAACTAAGAATTATTTATTATATAAAACCAGTAATAGGTGAAGATGAGATAAAATCTGATGGAAAAATATCTTTAGAATATAAAGAAAATAATAATATGATTATAGCAAGGAAAATATACAATTCAGATGAATTAAATAATATTGTTTATATATCTAGTAGTGAAAAAATAAAATCATATACAGGAGATAAAACAAAATTTTTAGGAGATGAAGGATTAGAAAATCCTGATGGTTTAAAAACAATTAGGTTAGATAATAATGATGTATTAGGTAAAAAAACATGTATTGCAATAGAATTAAATGTTGAAATTGAAAGTTTTTCTAATAAAAAAGTTTCAATAATTTTAGGAGCAGAAGAAAATGTTGATATTGCAACAGATGTAGCGTATAGATATTCAAATCTTCAAAATTGTAAAACAGAATTACAAAATGTAAAAAATAAATGGAATGAATTATTAGGAAAAGTAAAAGTAAATACACCATATGAATCACTTAATATAATATTAAATGGATGGACTATGTATCAAACAATATCAAGTAGAATACTAGGAAAAACAGGATTTTACCAATCTGGTGGAGCTTACGGATTTAGAGATCAACTTCAAGATGCTTTTTCAACAAGATTTATAGATTCACAAATATTGTATAATCAAATATTAAAGCATAGTAGACATCAATTCATAGAAGGAGATGTAGAACATTGGTGGCATGATGAAAATGATAGAGGAATAAGAACAAGATTTTCAGATGATTTATTATGGCTTCCATATGCAGTTATTAAATATATAAATTTCACTGGAGATTATGAGATATTAAATAAAAAGACAACATATTTGAAAGGTGAAGAATTAAAAGAAAATGAAAACGAAAAATATAATAAATATATTTCTAGTAATATTGAAGAAAGTATATATGAACATTGCAAAAAAGCAATAAAAAGAGCATGCAATTTTGGAGAAAATGGATTGCCTAAAATAGGAATTGGAGATTGGAATGATGGTTTTAGTAATATAGGAACAGAAGGAAAAGGTGAGAGTGTATGGCTAGGATTTTTCTTGTATATAATTTTAAAGGAATTTTCAAAGTTAATAAAACAATGTAAACAAGAAGAAATAGAGACAAGTAATTGGTATGAAAATATTGCAGAAAAACTAAAAGAAAACTTGAACAAAAATGCATGGGATGGAAAATGGTATAAAAGAGCTTTTGCAGATAATGGTGATATATATGGAAGTATGGAAAATGAAGAATGTAAAATAGATAGTATAGCACAAAGTTGGAGTGTTATATCTGGTGCTGGAGATATAGAGAAAAAAGAAAGTGCAATGAAGAGTTTAGAAAATCATTTGGTAGATAATGAAAATGGATTAATAAAATTGCTAGATCCGGCATTTGATAAAAGTAAATTAGAACCAGGATATATAAAATCATATATACCAGGTGTTAGAGAAAATGGTGGACAATATACTCATGCAGCTGTATGGGCAATTATAGCAGAAACAATATTAGGTGATGGAAATAAAGCTATTGAATGGTATAAAATGATAAATCCAATAGAACATTCAAGGACTAAAAAGGAAGCAAATAGATATAAAGTTGAACCATATGTAATGCCAGCAGATATATATGGAAACCAAAACTTACTTGGTCAAGGAGGTTGGACTTGGTATACAGGTTCTAGTGGTTGGTATTATACTGCAGGAATTGAATATATATTAGGTTTAAAAATATATCATAATGTTTTGAGTATAAATCCATGTATTCCAAAAGAATGGGATGGATATAGTATACAATTTAAATATAAAGAGAGTATTTATAATATAAATGTAAAAAATATTTCAAAAGTGTGTACAGGTGTAAAAATGGTTGAATTAAATGGAATTGAAATTGAAAATAAAATTTTATTAGATGGTTCTGGAAAAGTTTTTAATGTAGAGGTAAAAACGTAATTATAAGTAAAACTTATAATACTTATAAATAATTGTAATTGTAGCTTATATTGACAAAATAAGTAAATACAAGTATAATAAATTATGTAAAGGGCAAGACCTTTATCCACTGTAAAAAGTGGAACGTAATATTCATTCATGTATGGAGGAAAAAAACATGACTAAGGTTCTTTGGCTGAGCCGCCACATTATGTCCGCAGAGCAGGTTGCAGATCTGAAACGGATCTATGGCAACGACATCGTGGTGAAGAGCGCAGACATGACCGTCAGCTCTTGGCGTGATGTTGTGGATGCAGGTGCAGACTGCGATATTCTTGCAGTTGTTTTGCCGCCTGCTATCCTGGCCGACCTGACCAACCCTCGGAACAACAGCAAGCCTGTTATCCGAGCTAAGGCTAATCGCGTGGCGACTGGCAAGACCATTGTCAATCCTGCCACTGGCAAAGAGGAAGCGGAATACTGCTTCCAGCATGCTGGCTGGGAACAGGTGCTTAAGATTGAAGTTGTAACCAAACAGCTTTAAGCTTTGAGCAAAGCAGATAGAGACTACATTGGAGTTTCTATCTGTTTTTTTGTATAATAATAATTATTTTATTATTATACATGAAAAATTCATAAAAGTATGATAAAATGCAAATGAAAAATAAAAAAAGGAGAAAAGCATATGGCATATATAGAATTTAAAAATATTGTCAAAGAATACAAGATGGGAGAAGTAACAATAAAAGCATTAAATAACACAAACTTTGAAATAGAAAAAGGAGAACTTGTAGTAATAGTAGGGCCATCAGGAGCAGGAAAAACAACAACATTAAATATATTAGGAGGAATGGATAAAGCAACATCAGGTGAAGTAATAGTTGATGGAAAAGAAATTACAAAATTAAATGATAAAAAATTAATTGAATATAGAAGAAATGACATAGGATTTGTATTTCAATTTTATAATTTAGTACAAAACCTAACAGCTAAGGAAAATGTAGAATTAGCAACTCAAATATGTTCAGATGCCTTAGATGTAAATGAAATATTAGAAAAAGTAGGATTATCAGATAGAAAAGATAACTTTCCAGCACAATTATCAGGAGGAGAGCAACAAAGAGTAGCAATAGCAAGAGCAATTGCTAAAAATCCAAAACTATTATTATGTGATGAGCCAACAGGAGCATTAGATTATAAGACAGGAAAAAGTATTTTAAAACTATTACAAGAAATGGCAAGAAAAGAAAAAATGACAGTTGCAATAATTACACACAATGGAGCAATAGCACCAATGGCAGATAAAGTAATACATTTCAAAAATGGAACAGCAGAAAAAATTGAAATAAATGACAATCCAATATCTATTGATGAAATAGAATGGTAATACAGAAAGAAAGGTATTATAGAAATGAAAAAATCATTGATAAAAAATAGTTTTAAAGAAATAAGTAAAACCAAAAGACGTTTTCTTTCAATTTTAATAATGGCATTTCTTGGAGTAGGATTTTATGCAGGACTTGTAGCATGTAGTCCAGATATGCAAGACAGCTTAGATAAATATGTAGATAAAAGTAATATGTATGACATTGATGTTATATCAACATTAGGATTAACAGATGAAGATATAAATGCAATAAAAGAAACAGATGGTGTAGAAAATGCTTATGGAATACAATCAAAAGACACATTTATAAATTTAAATGATAAAGAAAGTATATGTAAAGTAATAGAATATAATGAAAATATAAATAAACCAGAAGTTATTTATGGAAGATTACCAGAAAATTCAGATGAATGTTTATTAGATGAAAAGTATTCATATTTTGGAAGTTCAGAAGAAAATATAGGAAAAATAATAAAAATAGAAAATGAAGACTTAGATGAAAATGATAATCCAATATTTACACAAAAAGAACTAAAAATTGTAGGAATAGTAGATTCATCATTATACATATCAAGTGAAAGAGGCTCATCATCACTTGGAAGTGGAAGTATATCATTATACATATATTGTAAAGAAGATGTAATAGATTTAGATTATTATACAGAAATTGCAGTACAAGTAAAAGGTGCAAAAGAACTTGTAACAAATAGTGATGAATATTTAGCAGTTGTAAATCCAGTTATTCAAAAAATAGAAGAGATAAAAGAAGAAAGACAAGAAGCTAGATATAATTCATTAGTAAATGATGCAAATAAAAAAATTGATGATGCACAAAAAGAATATGATGATAAAAAAGCAGAAGCAGACAAAGAACTATCAGATGCTGAACAAAAGATAAATGATGCAAAAAATGAATTAGATAATTCAGAAAATAAGTTAAATAAATCAGAAAAAGAACTAAATCAGAAAGAAAAAGATGTAGCTAAACAGTTTGAAACGGCAGAACAACAAATAGAGCAATATGAAAATCAAATAAATGCAATGATCGCACAAATAGGAATGGAAACACCTGAAATAACTGTTCAAAAAGAACAAATTCAAAAACAAAAAGAAGAACTTGAAACACAAAAAAATACAGCAAACAATCAAATAACAAGTGGAAGAAAAGAAATTGAGAATCGAAGAAAAAAGATTAAAGATGCTAGAAAAGAACTTGAAGAAAATGAACAAGAATATAATGACAAAAAAGCAGAAGCAGAAGAAAAATTAGCAGATGCACAAATCAAAATAGATGATGCAAGAGCAGATGTTACCAAAATAGAAAAGGCCAAATGGTACATACAAGATAGAACAGATAATACAGGATATTCAAATATATTTGATGCAATAAAGACAATGAAAAACATTTCAAAAATATTTCCAGTAATATTCTATTTAGTAGCAATACTAATAAGTTTGACATCTATGACAAGAATGATAGAAGAAGAAAGAATAGAAATAGGAACACTAAAGGCATTAGGATATACAAATTTACAAATAATTTCAAAATATATTTTATACGCATTTTTAGCATGCATAATAGGTGGATTTTTAGGAATGACACTATGTTTTTATATATTACCTAAAATTGTATGGACATTATATTCAATGGTATATACAATGCCACATTTTTATATGACATATAGATTATCAATTGGACTAATGGGAATATTAATTGCATTTATATGTATAGGTGGTGCAACATTAATAGTAGCATATAGAGAATTAAAAGAAATGCCATCTGTATTAATGAGACCTAAAGCACCAAAAAACGGAAAAAGAATTTTCATGGAAAAAATTACTTTTTTATGGAAAAGATTTAATTTTTCACAAAAAGTGACAATAAGGAATATATTTAGATATAAAAAGAGAGCATTAATAACAATAATAGGAATTGCAGGTTGCACAGGACTTATGTTAGCTGGATTTGGAATAAGAGATTCTGTTATAGATATACCAAATTTACAATTTGGAGAAGTATTTAAATATGATACATCAATAACATTATCAAATACAGATGGATTAAAACAAATTAATGAATATTTACAAAATAATGATAATGTTGAAATTTCAAAAGAATTATATGCAAGTTCAGTAACAGTAAATAATGATAAATTAAATTATAGTGTAACAGTATTTGTTCCAGATACATCAGAAAAATTTAATGAAGTTTGTAATTTAAAAGAGGCAAAAACAGGAGAGACCTTAGAGATTTCTAATGAAGGAGTTATTATTACAGATAAATTAGCAGATGAATTTGGAATAAAAAAAGATGATGAAATAACAGTAAAAAGTAGTGATGATATAGAATATAAATTTAAGGTTGTAGGAATAACTAAAAACTATGTTGATCATTATATTATTATTTCAAAAGAATTATATGAATCAAAAGTTGGAAAATATAAAACAAATATGATTTGGATTAATTTGAAAACAGATGATAAAGATATTCAAAGTAAAATATCTGAGGATATTTTGAATTTTGATGGAGTTGCTTCAGTATCTGTAATGTCAACTTTTGTAAAAGCAATTAGTGATATGTTAAATACAATGAATTATGTTGTAGTTGTATTAATTGTTACTTCTGCAATGCTAGATTTTGTTGTATTATATAATTTAGCAAATATAAATATTGGGGAAAGGCAAAGAGAAATTGCTACACTTAAAGTTTTAGGATTTTATGATAAAGAAGTAGATAATTATATAAATAAAGAAAATGTTATATTTACAATTATAGGAATTGCGCTTGGATTAGTTTTTGGAACATTTTTAACATCTGCAATTATTTCAAGTATAGAAATAGATAGGTTGAGATTTACAAGAAATATTTTAACATCAAGTTATATATGGTCAGCTCTAATAACTGCAAGTTTCTCATTTATAGTAAATAAAATTATACATTTTATCTTGAAAAAGATAGATATGATTGAAAGTTTGAAAAGTGTAGAGTAATAGAAGAAAGATGGATATGAAAATATTCATCTTTTTTTGAGTAATATGTTTACAAAAAAATATATTATTGTTATAATTTATTTATACAAATGAAAGGGGAAAGAAAAATGAAGATAAAAAAGATATGTATAGTAGCATTAATAATTGTATTAATTAGTAGTTTTGCAACTAGTTGTTTTGCAGTAACAGAAGAAACAGAGGCTACAAATAATAGTAAAATTACAAAAGAGCAATTAAATGAAAAGCTACAAGAATTAAAAGAATATATGAATTCAGATAATGATGATGATGATGATAATTCAAAAGTAGAAAGTATTGTTGTTAATGACAATATAATAGAGATAACTACAGATAAGGACAAATATGAAATAAATTATGAAATACAAGATAATAAAGTTGTGTTTTCAAGTGAAACAGAGATAAAACAGGGAATGAGCTATGAAGAGTATAAAAGAAACACAAGCAATATTGACAGTGTTTTTTATGGATATTTTGCAGTTTCAAATATCTTAGGAATAAAGTATGAAGATTCATTTATGTATTATGCTTTAGTAAAGTTAAGTAGTATAAATGGAACATTTGATACAAGTAATTCATATACTATTGTTACTCCTGCGCCAGGAGTAACAATAGTACCAGATGATAAAACAATTATTTCAACAGAATTTGGAAATAAAGCAATGGAATATTTCAATTCTGTTTATAAAGAAGATAAATATACGTACAATGATTCTGAACAATATAATACATTTGAATGTGTAACAGAAAAGAAAGATAAAGCAGACACATCTTGTAAATTGTTAGAAACGTTAACTATAAATACAGATGCAGATTTTTCAAAAATAAGTGGAGCATCTGATTCAAGCTTTGATGGTGGAGTTACAAAAGATAATGCAGATTATGTATATACACTAAAGGTAGGTCAAAAAATAAAATTTGAAACAACTCAAAAATATTCTGGATATAGTTGTGTTGGAACAGGAATAGAACTTTCAGAAAATAAAAACGAACTTATTGCAACAGAAGTTGGAACAGCAAAAGGAAATATTACATTTGGAAATATAACGAAATCATTTTATATTACAGTTGAAGAAAATATCAATAATGAACAATTAGAAGATATTACAATAAAAATAGATTCAGAAGATACAAAAACAGAAGACACAAAAACAGAAGACACAAAAACTCCAACAACAGAAACAACATCAAAAACTGAAACAGTAAAAAATAACTCAGACAGTACAACAGCCAAAACAGAATTACCAAAAACAGGAATTAATACAATAGTTTATATAACAATGGCAATTGTAGGAATAGCAGTTGTATCATTTATTATATTAAATAAAAAATATAAAGATATAAAATAAAAAGTAAAAGGATAATTTTATAAAGAAAAAAACTTTATAAAATATCCTTTTTATTTTAAAAAAATTAATATATATAAAATAGCTTTATATGGTATAAATTCCATTCTTACATTCTTTCTGATACTCAGAATAAGATTAATAATAAATAAAGAGAGTATTTGATAGAACTATCAATGATTAAAACTTGTCCCGACATTCAATCCCAACATTTTATATGCATTTTAGGGTATTTTTCAGAACTTTAAAAAACTATTTTCTAATCCTTGTAAAATGGGGGATTTTGCTCAAATAACGCAAAAAAATACAGGTTAGAAATTTGTTTTCTAACCTGATATTTTGGTGCAGATGGCCGGAATCGAACCGGCACGGATTATTCGTCCGCAGGATTTTAAGTCCTGTGCGTCTGCCAGTTCCGCCACATCTGCATAAATATAAACTGGCTTATGTCTTACGACAATGATTATTATAAGACAATTGTGAATATTTGTCAATAGAAAAAGAAAAAAATTTTAAAATTTTTTTCAGAAGAAAATAAAATTATTCTTAACCAGTTTACATTTTCAAAAAATAATGGTATAATATGCAAAGATTAGAAATAAAACCATAGAAAAAGCAAAGTAGATATATTAAAAAATATTACAGAGAGAATGGTAAAGATGAGAACCATTTATATTAAATATATTGAAATTTCACTTTTGAGGTCTTCTTTTCAAAGCCAAAAGCAAGTAGAAAGAAGCGGTAGAACCGTTAAAACTATAAAGAGGTTAATTAGGCGAACTTATAGAGAAAATATTATAAATAAGTAAGCTATTAATAAAATTAGGTGGTACCACGAAAGAGCCAATCGTCCTAAAAATAGGAAGATTGGCTCTGTTTACGTTTTGTATAAAAAGGAGGAAATAAAAATGCAAAGCAAAATTGACGAAATTAAAAAATTAGCAGAAGAAAAAATATCAGAAATAAAAAATTCACAAGATTTACAAGAATTAAAAGTACAATTCTTGGGAAAGAAAAGTGAATTATCAAATTTATTAAAAGGATTAGGAGCATTAACAGCAGAAGAAAGACCCAAAGTAGGAGCATTAGTAAATGAAGCAAGAAAAGAAATAGAAGAAAAAATATCAATTGCTGAAGAACAAATAAAATCAAAAATGTTAGAAGAAAAAATAGAAAAAGAAACAATAGATATAACATTACCAGCAACAAAAATTCAAAGAGGAAGTAAACATCCAGTAAATAGAGTAATAGAAGAAATAGAAGATTTATTTGTATCAATGGGATATGATGTAATTTCAGGACCAGAATTAGAAACAGATGAATTCTGTTTTGAGAGATTAAATTTACCAAAAGGACATCCTGCAAGAGATATGCAAGACAGTTTTTATATAACAAATGAATATTTATTAAGAACACAAACATCAGCTGTTCAAGCAAGAACAATGTTAGCAAATACAGAAAAAACACCAATAAGAATGATTTGTGCTGGAAAAACATATCGTAGAGAAGATGATGCAACACATTCACATCAATTTGGGCAAGTAGAAGGACTTGTAATAGACAAAAAGGAAAGACATGTATCACTTGCAGACTTAAAAGGAACACTTGAAATATTTGTAAAGAAATTAATAGGAAAAAATTGTGAATTAAGATTTAGACCAAGTTATTTCCCATTTACAGAACCATCTTATGAAGTAGATGTAAGTTGTTTCAAATGTGGTGGAAAAGGATGTAGCTTATGTAAGCAAACAGGATGGATTGAAGTTTTAGGAGCAGGAATAGTACATCCAAATGTATTAAAAATGAATGGATATGATCCAAAAGAATATGGTGGATTTGCATTTGGAACAGGACTTGAAAGATTAGCAATGTTTAAATATGGAATACCAGATATGAGATATTTATATTCAAATGATATTAGATTCTTAAGTCAATTTGACAGAAAGGACGAAGAATAATTCGTAGATAAATAGAGATATTAAAGAACTTTAGGATTATGTGTGCTTTTGAAAAAAGCAAGAAAGGAATTGAATAAAAATGAAACTAAGTACAAACTTTTTAAAAGACTATATAGATATAGATGTAGATGTAAAACAATTAGCAGAAGATATGACAAGAGTTGGAAATGAATATGATTCAGCAAGTAACTTAATAAATGCAACAAAATTAGTTATAGGACAAATTATAGAATGTGAGCCACATCCAGACTCAGACCATTTACATTTATGCAAAGTAAATATTGGAACAGAAGTATTAGATATAGTATGTGGTGCTCCAAATGCAAGAACAGGATTAAAAGTAATAGTAGCTTTAGATGGTGCAATATTGCCAGATAAAACAATAAAAAAAGGAATGATAAGAGGTCAAGAATCAAATGGAATGTTATGTTCAATAGCAGAATTAGGACTTGAACATAAATTTTTAAAAACAGAAGATTCAGAAGGAATAGCAGAATTAGGAGAAGATGCAGAAATTGGTGGAGATCCAATAAAATATCTTCAAATGGATGATGGAGTAATCGATTTTGAATTAACAGCAAATAGAGGAGATTTATTAAGCATTTTAGGAATGGCTTATGAAGTAGGAGCAATTTATGATAAAAAAGTAAAAGATGTTGATTTAAAACACAAAGAATCAGGAGAAGATATAAACAAAACATTTAAAACAGAAGTAGAAACAGAAAATTGTTCAAAATTATTAGTAAAGAAAGTAGAAAATGTAAAAATAGAAGAAAGTCCAATATTCATAAAAAATAGATTAATTGCATCTGGAATAAGACCAATAAACAATGTTGTAGATATTAGTAATTATGTAATGTTAGAATTAGGTCAACCATTACATTTCTATGATGCTGATAAATTAGGAAATAAACTAGTAGTAAGAATGGCAGAAGATGGAGAAAAATTAACAACATTAGATAATGTTGAAAGGACATTAACAAGTGAAGATATAGTAATTGCAGATGCTACACATGGTGTTGGTCTTGCAGGAGTTATGGGAGGACTTGAAACAGAAGTAGAACCAGATACAAAAAATATCATAATAGAATCAGCAATCTTTGATTCAGTAAAAGTAAGAAAAACATCAAAGAAAATAGTAAGAAGTGAAGCAAGCAACAGATTTGAAAAAGGATTAGATCCAGAAAGAACAAAAATGGCAATTGAAAGAGCTTGCAAACTATTAGAAGAATACGCTGGAGGAACAGTCGTAACAGGAACTGTAGAATATGACAAAACAAATAATAAAGAAAAAGAAATCGAAATAACATTTAAAAATATAAATGATGTATTAGGAACAGTTATACCTAATGAAGAAATATTAAATGTATTCAGAAAATTAGGATTTACTTATAAAGTAAATGGAGAAACAATTAAAGTAACAGTTCCAACAAGAAGATTAGATATATCAATAAAAGAAGACTTAATTGAAGAAGTAAGCCGTATATATGGAGTTGACAATATAGAAGGAAAATTGCCAATTGTTCCAATGAGAAAAGGAAGCTATGATAAAACACAAAGAGAAATCAGAAATAAAATGATAGCATTAGGATTAAAAGAAACATTAACTTATGTTTTAATAAATGATAAAGAAGTAAATGGATATACATTAGATAAATTTGAACCATTAAAATTATTAGATCCAATAACAGAAGATAGAAATACATTAAGATATAGTATGATACCATCATTATATAAAGTATATGAATATAACAAAGCAAGGGAACAAAAGGATATATCAATATTTGAGATTGGAAAAGGATTCTATAAAAAAGGTGAAGTATATGGAGAAGATACAAAATTATGTGTATTAATGTCTGGAAAATATTCAACAGGATTAAACAATAATAAAACTGTAGATTTTTACGTAATAAAAGGAATTGCAGAAGAAGTACTTGATTATCTTGGATATGCTGGAAGATATAGCTTTATGAAACAAGAGATGCCTAAAGAAATGCATCCAGGTCAAAGTGCAATGATAAATGTAAATGGTTCAAATATAGGTATGATAGGAAAAATACATCCAAGTGTAACAAAAGAGGATGTATATGTTCTTGAAATCAATTTAGATGAATTGTTTACAAAAAAAGTAGGAAAGATGAAATATAAAGAATTTTCAAAATTCCCAAGTATTAATAAAGATATAGCACTTGTAGTTGATAAAAAATCAGTATCAAAAGATATTGAAAAAGTAATAAAATCAGCAGGTGGAAGTTTACTTACAAATATTGAAGTATTTGATGTTTATACTGGTGTTGGAGTTGGAATTGACAAAAAATCAATAGCATATTCTTTAACATTTTCAGATATGAAGAAAACATTAACAGATGAAGAAATTAATGGATTAATGGACAAAATAATTGATACAGTATCTAAAAAATGTGGTGCAGAACTTAGAAAATAATATAAATTGGGCATGAACAAAGGACAACTATGTCGCTTTGTTCAAATTCCTTAAATAGAATGGAGGAATAAATGGAAACAATAAAAACATTTATCGAAGGCATAAAAGCAAAAGATATAGCAGATATATTTATAGCAATAGCAATTTTGGTGATATTTTTTGTATTAAGCATATGGCTTCCAAAATTATTATTAAAAATTTGGAAGGTAAATGAAAAAGATAAAAAAGTATTAAAAGAAAATGATACATATAAAGGATTAAGAAGTATATTTTTATGTTTTGGAATATATTTAGCATTAATAATATTAGCATTACCAGCAACTGCGATGGCATTTTGTATAAAATTAATAAGAGTTGCAGTTATATTAAGTATTGCTAAAATATTGGTTGGAATGATATCACCAACATCAAAATTAATGAAAAAAGTAAAAGGTAATGAGAAATTACAAGAAAATCAAAAATTAATCCAAACAGGGACAAAACTTTTAAAAGTATTAATTTATATTGTTGCTGGATTTTTGATTATATCAGAATTTGGATATGATCTAAATGGTATAATCACAGGTCTTGGTTTAGGAAGTGTTGTAATTGCATTAGCTGCTCAAGAACTAGTAAGTAATCTATTAAGTGGAATGGCAATTGCTTCAGAAAAGCCATTTGAAATAGGAAACTGGGTAACTATTGGGGATATATCTGGTACGATTGTTGATATTAAATTTAGAAGTATAAAAATAAAAACAGTAGAAAATACAACAGTAACAATTCAAAATACAAAGATATTATCAGAAGCAATAATAAATAGTTCAACAATAAATGCAAGAAGAATAGAAATGACTCTAAGATTACCATTAGACACAAGTTCAGAAAAAACAGAAGAATTGATGAAATCAATAAGAAATATTTTAGAAAGCATGCAAGAAATAAATAAAAATACAATTCAAATAAATGTAACAGAAATAGGAGCAGAAGCAATTATAATAAAAGTATTTTTATATACAAGTATTGTTGATTATGATAAATTTTTAACATTTAGTACAAAACTTAATTTAACAATTATGAAACTTCTTGAAGATAAGAGAATAAAACTAGCTAATCCAAGTGCAGATATTTATTTTTCAAGAAAATAATTTGCATTAATGGAAGGGTTATAAATATGAAAGTAAAAGAACTATCATTAAAAGAAAAAATAGGGCAAATGGTTATGATTGGTATGGATACTAATTACATAACAGATAGAATTAAAAATATGATAATAAATTATAAAATTGGTGGAGTAATTTTATATAGAAAAAATTTTTCTACATATTCAGATATGTTAAACCTAATTAGAGAATTAAAAGAGTTAAATAGAGATAATCAAATACCATTATTTATAGCAATAGACCAAGAAGGTGGAAGAGTAAATAGAATGCCAAAGGAATTAAAAAATTTACCTTCTGCTAATGTGATTGCAAATATTGGTGGAGAAGAATTAGTAAAAGAAGCTTCAGAAATAACAGGAGAATTGTTATATAAATCTGGATTTAATTTGAATTTTGCACCAGTATTAGATTTGAGAAGATATGATAATCAAAAAGCTATTGGAGATAGAAGTTTTGGTTATGATAAAGAAAAAGTATCAGAGTGTGGTATTGCTATGATGAAAGCACTACAGAAAAATAATATTGTATCTGTTGTAAAACATTTTCCAGGTCATGGTGCAACTAAACAAGATTCACATTATTTTTTGCCAGTAATAAATATTCCAATGAAAAAAATTGAAGATGAAGATATGTATCCATTCTCACAAGCAATACATAATGGAGCAGATGCAATATTAGTAGGGCATTTATTAATTCCAAAAGTAACAGGAATATATCCAGCATCATTATCAAGAAAATTTATTTGTAAATATATAAGAAAAAAATTTAGATATAATGGATTAATAATTACAGATGATTTAAAAATGAGAGCTATAAAATTGTTTTATGGACCCGATTTAGCTGTAAGAAAAGCGTTTGAAGCAGGAAATGATATTGTTGTATTTAGGTTTAATAAAGATGAAGAACAACGTGTGTTAGATAATATTATAAAATTAGTTGAGTCTGGAAAAATAAAAGAAAATAGAATTGATAGAAGTGTTAACAGAATTATAGAAATAAAGGAAAAATATATTGTTTCTGATAAGCAAGATTTTGAGGGTGTTAATATAGATAAAACTAATGAGAAAGTAATTGAGATTAGAAAAAAATGTGGTATTGAAAATACATAGATGAATATTTTTAGGAGTAAAACTCAAATCGGGCGAGAACAAAGGGCGACTACGTCGCTTTGTTCTTAGTAAAAGGGAAAAAATTAAATATATTAAATTATGTAATAACAATAATAAGTTACAGGTATTTCTATGTTCAAAAGGAAGAAGGAAAACTATAAATTTGACAATAAAAAATATATATGTTATAATAAATTTCGTTAAATTTATAAAAATGAGGTAAAAAATGAAAACCAAACAATTAATAATAACAATACTAATGATAATATTTGTAATAATGATAACAACAAAAGTAGAAGCAACAGAAAATGATATACAAGTAGAACAAACGCAAAATATAGAAAAAGACAAACAATATAATTTAACAAAGGAAGTTAAAGTAAAAACATTACCATTGATCTTTGCAATAGAAAAAGAAACAATACCAAGTGGAAATATTAGAGTAACAGATATTCTAAATGATTGGTGTAAAATAGAAAATGAAGGAAAAAGTGGTTGGATAAGAATTAATACAATAAAAACATCAGTTAAACAAGATAATAATCAAGAAGAAGCCAAAAAAGAAGAAAATTTAATTAATGAAGGAAATAACAATCTAGAACAAACAAATTCTTCTACCGAAGAAGAAAACAATCAAAATCAACAAGAAAATAAAACAGAAGAAGTTACGGAAATAAGTAAAACAGGATATGTAAAAGCAGATGGCTTAAATATAAGAAAAGAACCAACAACATCAAGTGAAGCAATACATAGTTTAAGTTTTAATTCAAAAGTAAAAATAACTGGAGAAATAGACGGATGGTATAGAATTGATTATAATGATCAAGTTGGATATGTATCACAAAAATATGTATCAGATACAAAATTACCAGAAACAACAGCCAGAGGTGGATATGATAGAACAACTGCTTCTTCAGAAGAAAATACAGTTGCTAATCAAGAAGTAGTAGAAGAAAATCAAGTTGAAACGGAAGAAGAACAGGAAGAAGAAAGCACAGCAAGTGCAAGTTCTGAAGGAAATGATGTTGTAGAATTTGCAAAAGAATATTTAGGATATAAATATGTAGCAGGAGGTTCATCACCATCAACAGGATTTGACTGTTCAGGATTTACAACATATGTATTTAGAAATTTTGGAGTATCATTAAATAGATCATCAAAAGACCAAATAAAAAATGGTACAGCTGTAAGTAAATCAAATTTACAACCAGGAGATATAGTAATTTTCAAAAATCAAGGAAAAACAGCAATAGGGCATGTTGGAATTTACATAGGAAATGGTAATTTTATACATGCAGCAAATAAAAAAGAAGGGGTTGTAATAACAGCATTATCATCAAGTTATTATTCACAAAGATATGTTGGAGCAAGGAGAGTAATTTAATTGAATAGACCAATTTTTATCATATTAATTGGTTATATAATAGGTATATTATGGGGACTATACTTAAAAATAAGTATAGTCTTTTTTTATATAATTTTGTTAATTTTATATTATATATCCAGTATTTCAAAATTTAAAAAGAAAAAAATCTTTCATTATATCAAAATATTAATTAAATTTAATGTATTATCATTAATAATTATTTCATCATTAATTTCTAATATTATAATCAAATTTCAAACTAAAAAATATCAAAACTTATATCATGATGGAGAAGAGTTAAAAATACAAGTAGAAATAATAGACAATAAAAAAGAAAAACAATATTATAATAGATATAAAATCAAAGTTTTATCATCAAAGCACAAAAATACATATTTATATATGACAACAAAGAAAAATTTAGAATATGGAGAAATTTTAGAAATACAAGGTAATTTTTCTGAACCATCAGAGGCAAGAAATTATAAAGGTTTTAATTACAAAGAATATTTAAAAACATTAAAAATATATGGAACTATAAGAGCAGAACAGGTAAAGAAAATAGATATTCATAAAGGAATATTATATTATACTAATAAACTACATTTAAAAATAAAAGATAATTTAGAAAAAACATATAATTCAAATACAATGCCAATAGTTTTAGGAGTATTATTAGGAGATACAAGTGAAATTGATGAAGAAACAAGAGAAGATTTTTCGCAAAGCAGTATATCACATGTATTAGCTGTATCTGGATTACATGTGTCATATATTATTTATCTATCAGAAAGAAGTACTCAAGGCATATTTGGACAAAGAAAAAGCAGAATTATAGAAATACTAATTTTATTTATATATATGGCAATAACTGGATTTAGCATTTCAGTTATAAGATCTGTAATAATGGCAACATTAATGTGTACTGCATTTCTAGTATATAGAAAAAGTGATACATTAAATAACATTTCAATATCAGCTATTATAATATTATTTATGAATCCATATAATTTATTTAGTACAAGCTTTCAATTTACATATGCAGGAACAATAGGGGTCGTATTTTTTAGACCAATAGTAGAAGATTTCATAATGAATATAAAAATAAAATCACCATGCTTAAAAGAAAAATATACTAATTTTTGTATAAAACATAATTCATTTGTAGAAGAAATTGCTGTAGCAATATCAGCACAATTTATGACTATACCAATAATAATTACCAAATACAATTTTATAAGTTTATCATTTATAGTAACAAATATACTTGTAGGAATCATTATAGGACCATTAGTTATAGGAGGAATAATACAAATATTAGTTACATTTTTATCATTAAAAATAGGAACAGAAATTGCTAAAGTAGTACAAATTCCAATAACAGCATTATCATTAATTTCAAAGATAGGAACAAAATTTCCAATAACAAATTTTAAGGTAATAACTCCAGATACATGGCAAATTATAATTTATTATTTTATCATATATATTATTTATTACAGACATAAAATAAAAAAGATTCAAAAATATAGTTTTAATCAAAAAATAATTTTAAAGATTTCAAAATATGTTTATTCAAAGAGAAAAATAATAATAAGAGTATTCATTATTATATTAATTAGTTCAATTATAATTAAAAAAATTCCGAGAGATTTAAACATCTACTTTGTAGATGTTGGGCAGGGGGATTGTTGTCTTATAGAAACACCAAAACACCAGAAAATATTAATAGATGGAGGAGGTCAAAAAAATTTTGATATTGGAAAAAATACATTATTACCATATTTATTTAATAGAAAGATTGTTGAAATAGATTATTGTATAATAAGTCATTTTGATCAAGATCATTGTGGAGGAATTTTATATATTTTAGAACAGATAAAAGTAAAAAATGTAATAATAGGGAAACAATATGAGGATTCAACTAATTATAACAAATTTAAAGAAATAGTAAAAAAACAAAATCTAAATGTAAAAATAGTAGAAGCAGGAATGAGAATAAATATAGAAAAAAATTTGTATTTTGATGTGTTATGGCCAGATTCTCAAAAAATGATATCTGACAATGCAATTAATAACAATTCATTAGTATGTAAATTAAATTATAATAAATTTTCAATGCTATTTACAGGAGATATAGAAGAAATAGCAGAAAAAGAGATTGTTTCAAAATATGCAAATAATACATCAATATTAAAATCAACAATATTAAAAACAGCACATCATGGTTCAAAAACATCATCAATAGAAAAAATACTAGATGTAGTAAAACCACAATATGCTTTTATAGGTGTGGGAGAAAACAATACATTTGGACATCCATCCAATATTACTATTGAAAATTTAGAAAAAAGAAAAATCAAAATTTATAGAACAGATAAAATGGGAGAAATTTGCATAAAAATTACCAAAAAGGCAATAATAAAAATAAATACAAAGCTTAATACAAGCTAGAATGAGAAGGGATTGCCATGAAAAAACAATATATTATTGCAATATGTATAATTGCATTTTTTACCAGCTTGATTATAACAATGAATATTGTAAAGGAAAATAAATTACAAAATACAAAAAAAGAAGCAAAAATTTCAGAAAAGATAGAAGATGAATGTACAGAAGAATATACTAAAGAAACAAAAATAGAAGAAGTAGTTGCAACAAAAGAAAAAATATCAGCAAATTCACAATTAATATTAAAAAAATATTTCAAACAATGTGATCATACAATAAATGAATATGTAGAAATGCCACAAGAACTTGTAAATTTGACAAAAGAAGAAGTACAAAATAAGTATAATGATTGGAAAGTAATCGGATTTGAACCAAATAAAGTAACTTTATACAAAGAATTTGATGATATGTGTGGAGAGCATTTTAAATTAAAAATAGAAGAAGGAAAAATAGTTATATATCAAATAAATAAAGAAGGAAATCAATCAATATATGAAAAAACAAATATTTCAAGTGAATACTTAACCCAGACAGATTTGATAAGTATAGAAAATGGTGGATTAGATGTTTATGGAAAAGAAGAATTGAATAAATTAATAGAAGATTTTGAATAATAAAAAATCCTCAGCTTAGCTGAGGAATTTTTTATTGGTAGCGAAGGGTGGATTCGAACCGCCGACCTGTCGGGTATGAACCGAATGCTCTAGCCAACTGAGCTACTTCGCCATGAACAAAAATATTATACTTATTTTTTTATAATTTGTCAAGTAGTAATTTTAGTTTTTTTGGAGGCGAGTATCGGATTCGGACCGATGATCACGGTTTTGCAGACCATTGCCTTACCACTTGGCTAACTCGCCATAATAAAATTATAAAAAAATAATATTTAATAATAAAATGGAGCAGGTAACGAGAATCGGACTCGTGACTAAACCTTGGCAAGGTCTCGTTTTACCACTAAACTATACCTGCAATTATTAAATATTTAAAGATTAAGTATTATCATATATAGGAGATGATTTCTTAATCAAGCTATTTAATAATAACAAAAGATTTCCAATTTGTCAATAGAATTATTTGAAGTTTTTTTAAATCTACAATTATTTAGAATTTTGTTTTAAATTTTAAAAATTATTTATTAAAAATAATAGATTCTAAGCAATAAGGATAATTTTTAATAAGATTTTTAAAAAAATCTTTATAAGTCATTTTAGAAATAGAGTTTCCATTCTTTATATTTAATGTAATAATATTCTTGTCATCTATATTAACAGCTAAAGTACCAATAAAAGAATCTTTTTCTAAGGGAGCTATTAAATTATAATTACAATATATATATATGCTTAAATTTTGAATTTGATTACTAGATAAAGGTAAATATTCATAATTTACATTTTCTAAATATGGAAAGATGTCATTTGAAGTTCCTTTCGAAACAGAAAAACTATTTGAGTTACACAAAATCCAGTTTTGAAATTCATTTTCGATTTTCTCTTTAATATTATAAGGCGAAAAATTTTTAAAAACATATTCAATAAGTTCAATACTATCGCGAGTTCTATCTTTTTTTGTATCAGCACCAAGTACAATACATATTAAATCCATATTATTTCTTTTTATAGCAGTAACTAAGCAGCGGTTAGCACCATTTGTAAATCCTGTTTTTACACCATAAACACCATCTAAGTATCCAAGCAATTCATTTGTATTATTTAATGTTTTAGAATAAGTATTTATTGTAATAGTTTGAGACTTTGTGCCAACATATTTTCTAAAAATATTATTTTTTAAAGCATAATTAGTTAAAAGAGCCAATTCATAAGCAGTAGTATAATGTTCTTCATTATCAAGACCATGAGGAGTAACAAAATGACTTGATTTTAAACCAATTTCGCAAGCTTTTTGATTCATTAATATAGCAAAATTTTCAACACTTCCACTAATGTGTTCAGCAAGTGCAACAGCTGCATCATTACCGGAACATAGCATTAATCCATAGAGTAAATCGGAAACTGAAATTTTATCATCTTTATGAAGACCTAGACGGGAGCCACCTGTTCCTGCAGACTTAGAAGAAACTGTTACAATATCTTTTAAATTTGAATTTTCAATAACTAATATAGCAGTCATAATTTTAGTAGTAGAAGCCATCTTTCTTTTCTCATTTTCATTTTTTCCATATAAAATCATTCCAGAATTTCTATCATAAACAATAGCAGCTCTTGAATTTATAGAAGGAAGTGTATCTTGAGGAGAAATAGTTTCAATAGAAGAATCTATTTCAAAATCTATATCATCAGCATAAACAATCCCAGAAAGGAGAAATACACAAATTAAAGATAAAATAAATAGTTTATTTGTTTTCAATTTAAAAACCTCCAATAAAGAATATGAAAAAAAAATAAACTTAGAACATCAAAAGGGTTGAAAAATAAAATAATTCGTGGTAATATTATAAAAGTTAAAAACTGAAAGGAATTGATAAAAGAATGAGCATTTTTAATAAAATATTTAAGAGCTATAGTGAAAAAGAAGTAAAGAGAATTATGCCAATAGTTGACAAAATAAATTCATTAGAGGATGAAATATCAAAACTAACAGATGAAGAATTAAAAAATAAAACAAATGAATTTAAAGAACAATTAGATAATGGAAAAACATTAGATGATATATTGCCAGAAGCCTTTGCAGTAGTGAGAGAAGCATCAAAAAGAGTATTAGGAATGAGACATTTTGATGTACAATTAATAGGTGGTATTATTTTACATCAAGGTAGAATTGCTGAAATGAAAACAGGTGAAGGAAAAACACTTGTTGCAACATTACCAGTATATTTAAATGCACTAACAGGAAGAGGAGTTCATGTAATAACAGTAAATGATTATTTAGCAAAAAGAGATAGTGAATGGATGGGAAAATTATATAAATTCATGGGACTATCTGTTGGATTAGTTATTGCAGGAATGGATCCAAAAGCAAAACAAAAAGCTTATGCTTGTGATATTACATATGGTACAAACAATGAATTCGGATTTGATTATCTAAGAGATAATATGGTTATATATAAAGAACAATTAGTTCAAAGAGATTTAGCATATGCTATCGTAGACGAGATTGATAGTATATTAATAGATGAAGCAAGAACACCACTTATCATTTCAGGAAGAGCAAATCAATCATCAGATTTATATAAAAAAGCAAATGATTTTGTAAAAAGATTAACACCAAAAATAATTGTAGAAGAAGACGTAAAAGATGAAGCACAAGCAGAAGATAATGAAAATTATGATTATATAGTTGATTTAAAAGCAAAATCTGCATCATTAACACAAAAAGGAATAAAGAAAGCAGAAGAAACATTCCATTTAGAGAACTTTAATGATATAGAAAATTCAACACTTGTTCACCATGTAAATCAAGCATTAAGAGCACATGGAGTAATGAAAAAAGATATTGATTATATCGTAAAAGATGGAGAAGTTTTAATTGTAGATGAATTTACAGGACGTATTATGTATGGAAGAAGATACAATAATGGATTACATCAAGCAATTGAAGCAAAAGAAGGTGTAAAAATTGCAGATGAGTCAAAAACACTTGCAACAATCACATTCCAAAACTATTTTAGAATGTATGATAAATTGTCAGGTATGACAGGTACTGCAATGACAGAAGAGGCTGAATTTGAAGAAATTTATAATTTAGATGTAATTTCAATCCCAACAAATAAACCAATGATAAGAAAAGATTTAAATGATGCAATTTATAAAAATGAAAAAGCAAAATTTAATGCAATAGTACAAAGTGTAAAAGAAAGTCATGAAAAAGGACAACCAGTATTAATTGGTACAGTTTCAATAGAAAAATCTGAAAAATTAAGCAACATATTGAAAAAAGAAGGAATTAAGCATGAAGTATTAAACGCAAAATATCATGAAAAAGAAGCCGAAATAATAGCACAAGCAGGAAAATTTGGAGCAGTAACAATTGCAACAAACATGGCGGGACGTGGTACTGATATTATGCTTGGAGGAAATAGTGAATATCTTGCAAAACAAGAAATGAGAAAAAATAAAGTCCCAGAAAACTTAATTGAAGAATCAAATACATATTATGAAACAGATGACCAAGAAATATTAAGAGCTAGAGAAAAATTCAATGAATTAGAAAAGAAATATGATGAAGAAATCAAAGAAGAAAAAGAAAAAGTTTTAGCTGTTGGTGGTCTAAAAATAATAGGAACAGAAAGACATGAATCAAGAAGAATTGATAATCAGTTAAGAGGACGTAGTGGACGTCAAGGAGATCCAGGAGAGTCAAAATTCTATATAGGATTAGATGATGACTTAATGAAAATCTTTGGTGGAGACATGATTACAAAAGTATATAATGCAGTAGGAATGGATGAAAGTATTCCAATCGAAAACAAAATCATCAGTAATGCAGTAGAATCAGCTCAAAAGAAAGTTGAAGGAAGAAACTTCAGTATCAGAAAGAATGTATTAAAATATGATGATGTAATGAATGCACAAAGAGAAATCATATATAAACAAAGAAGACAAGTTCTTGATGGTGAAAACTTAAAAGATAACATATTAAATATGATAAAATCTTTAGCAGAAGAAGTTGTAATTTCACAATTTGCAGGTGATAATGATGTAAATCAAGAAGCATTAAACACAAATATAAAAAATATATTTGGTGTAGATATTAGTGATTTCGTAAAGGAAAATGCAAAAGATTCAAACAAAATAATAGAAAAATTACAAGAAGTTGCATTATCAGAATATGATAAGAAAGAAGCAGAAATTGGTTCAGAAGAATTGAGAGAACTAGAAAGAGTTGTAATGCTTAAAGTTGTTGATCAAAAATGGATGGATCATATTGATGCAATGGATGAATTAAAAGATGGTATAGGTTTAAGAGCTTATGGACAACAAGATCCTGTTGTAAAATATAGAATAGAGGGTATGGATATGTTTGATGAAATGGTATTAGATATCAAACATGATGTTGTTCAAATGATGATGAATCTTCGTAAACAAGATGAAGTAAAACGTGAGGAAACAGCTAAAATAACTGGTGCAGCTTTACAAGCATTAAATAGCTTGGATAATGGTGAAAAAATGAAAGTTGAAGAACACAAACCAGTTGTTAATGAGGGTCCTAAAGTTGGACGTAATGATCCATGTCCTTGTGGAAGTGGGAAGAAATATAAGAACTGTTGTGGTAAAAATCAGTAATAGCAATGGTTACAAAAAAATCGATACTTGACATAATTTATATAAATTATTAATTTGTCAACGATTTGTCAACGAAATTTTTTAAATGAGTTGACACAAAATAGCTAGCATTTTATGATGCTAGTTTTTTTGTATTGCAATAATTTTTAAAAAAATATTGAATTTTTATTATATATATGATACAATACAAATGTTCGCAAAATAAATGGCAGATAGGAACTTATATAGCTTTTTAGGAGGTACAAGTTTGAAAGATAAATTAACAATTGGAAATGAAAAGAATATTTTATTTTATAGTGATGAAGAAGGGAATACAAAAGTAGAAGTACTATTAGAAAATGAAGATGTATGGCTAAATACGGAAGCATTAGCATCACTTTTTAATATTGATAGAAGTGGGATTGTTAGACATATTAATAATATATATAAAGATGAAGAATTAGATGAGAACAGCACATGTGCAAAAATTGCACATGTGGGTAATGATGATAAACAAATCTATAATACTAAGTATTATAATCTTGATATGATTATTTCTATAGGATTTAGAGTTAATTCCAAAAAGGCAATTAAGTTTAGAACTTGGGCTAATAAAATAATTAAAGAATATATGATTAAAGGCTTTACCATGGATGATGAAAGACTAAAAGGAAATGGAGGAGGTAATTATTGGAAAGAATTACTTGCAAGAATTAAAGATATTAGATCATCAGAAAAAGTAATGTATAGACAAGTGTTAGATTTATATTCAACTGCAATAGATTATGATCCCAAAGATGAAAAAACAATTGAATTTTTTAAAATTGTTCAAAATAAATTACACTATGCAACTCATGGACATACTGCTTCTGAAGTAATATATGAAAGAGCAAATTCTGAAAAGCCTTTTATGGGATTAACAACATTTAAAGGAGATATTCCAGTATTACAAGATGTTGTAATTGCTAAAAACTATTTAAATGAAGAAGAACTAAAAATTTTAAATAATTTAGTATCAGGATATTTTGATTTTGCAGAAATACAAGCAATAAGGCATAATCCAATGTATATGAAAGATTATATAAAACAATTGGATATGATACTTTCATCTACAGGTGAAAAAATGTTAAATGGTTCAGGAAGTATTAGTCATAAAAAAGCTATTCAAAAAGCCAAAGCAGAATATAGAAAATATCAAGTAAAAACTATAAGTCCTGTTGAGGAAGAGTATTTAAATACTATAAAAGAAATTAATAATAAAATTGAAAAGAAAGAGAAAAATGTATAGGAAAAAAGTTTATGAAAAATAAAAGTAAAAAAATAATAATTGTAATTGCAATAATACTTGTAGTATTTGTAATTTTAATAAATAAATCATTTTATAAGATTCAAAAAGCTAATATGATATATGGAAAAGAATATTGTACCAAAAATGAAAAACAATCATCACTTTATGAAGATAAAGAACATCCATTATATGGCGGAGATGCTATAACTATGTATAGATGTAAAATCTGTGGAAAAATAAAACAAAATTCAACAACAAGTACACCTAAGATATGTACGGAATGTGCTACAATTACAAATAGATGTCAACAATGTGGGAAATTAAAAAAGTAGATTTGTGATAGGAGAACAGAAATGTCAATATATAAATCAAAATTAAATGAAGAGAAAATAAAAAATATATTACAAGAAGAATATCAGATAAGTGTGAAGAAAATTGAAAAAATAGAAAAAGGAACAGCAAATATATATAAAATTTTTGCTGAAGATGAACAAAAATATATATTAAAAGAATTTGATGAAAGCAGAAAAGAAGAGTCTATAGTAAAAGAAATACAAATAATTAACTTTTTAAGATGTAGAAAAATAAGTGTTCCTCAATACATAAAAACAAAATCAAATGAATTTTATATAAAATATGAAAATGAAATAATAATACTCCAAAAATTTATCGATGGATATACAATTGAGAATAATACAGGTGATCATGATAAAGCAATAGAAAGTGCAACAATACTTGGAAGAATAATAAAAGAGCTTCAAAAATATAAAAAACTTGATGATGAAAACATAATTGAAAAATGGTTTTCAAAAGAAAGTTTAGAAAATAAAATAATTCAAATGGAAGACTTTAAGAAATCAATAAAAAATGATAATAAATATAAAGAAGCTTTCTTAAAAGATTTAGAAGATAAAATTGAAATTGCTAAAAAACTAAAAGAAAAATTTGATTTTTCAATTATTTCAAAAATGTCAATAATGAATAGCCATGGAGATTATAGTGTTCAACAATTAATATATAATGATGAAAAAGAAACATCAGTAATTGATTTTGAATCTGCAAAGAGATTACCAATAATGTGGGAAATAATAAGATCATATACATATATAGATAAAGATGTAAAAAATGGAGAGATGAATATAAATACATTTGTAGAATATGTTAATGAAATTTCAAAATATGTAAAATTAAATGAATTTGATTTAAAGTATTGTGCATATATTTATTTAATACAAATTGTTGGAAGCTTATATGGATATAAGCAATATAATGAGAATTATGAACAAACAGAATTATTAAATTTTGCAATTTTTAGAACTAATTTATGTAGATATTTATGTGAACACTTAGATGAAATAGGGACAAGATTAGAAAAAGAAGTTACAGAATATATGAAAAAAGAAAAATTAGATGTTTTAAATGAAAGAGGAGAATTTACAGGAATAATAGAAACAAGAGAAGAGTGTCATAAAAAAGGTTTGTGGCATAGAGGTGTATATGCATTTGTTATAGATAAAGATTCAAATATATTACTTCAAAAAAGAAGTGCAAGCAAAAAATTATGGCCTAATTTATGGGATGTAACAGTTGGAGGACATGTTGATTCAGGAGAATTTGGCAGACAAGCATTAATAAGAGAATGTAAGGAAGAGCTTGGAATAGATATATGTGATGATGATATAAAATATTTAGTTGGATCATGCTCAAAAACAACAAAAGGAAAGATTATTAATAATCAATTTAATGAGTGTTATTTGATTACAAAAGATATAGATATATCAAAGGTTAAGTTACAAGAGGAAGAAGTTGCAGAAATAAAGTTTTTTACTAAAGGCGAAGTATTAGAAAGAATTAATAATAATTATGATGGATTAACAGATAAAACAGGACCATGGAATTTTTTATTAAGAATATTGGAACAAAGATGAGCAAAAAGATTTAAGAAGAATTTCTTAAATCTTTTTTAATGTCATTTAATAGTCACTTATAACATTGTATAATAAAACTAGAAAAATAAAAAGAAAGGAGTTCGTATAATGTAGCATTTCATTGTACGAGGAAATTAAATGGAAATATTAAAAGTTGAAAACTTATGTAAGCAATATGGAAAAGGAGAAAATAAAGTAACAGCATTAGATAATGTTTCATTTACAGTAAATAAAGGTGAATTTGTAGCAATAGTAGGAGCATCAGGAAGTGGAAAATCAACACTATTACATTTAATAGGAGGAGTTGATAGACCAACAAGTGGAAAAGTATTTATAGATGGAAAAGATATTTACAAATTTAATGATGATGAACTAGCAATATTTAGAAGAAGACAAGTTGGATTAATATATCAATTTTATAATTTAATACCAATATTAAATGTAGAAGAAAATATCACATTACCATTAAAATTAGATAACAGAAATATAGATAAACAAAGGCTTGATGAATTAATAAAAGTATTAGGATTAGAAGAAAGAAGAACACATTTACCAAATGAATTATCAGGAGGTCAACAACAAAGAACATCAATAGGAAGAGCAATGATAACAAATCCTGCAATTATATTAGCAGATGAGCCAACAGGAAATTTAGATTCTAAAGCAAGTGATGAAATTGTAGCATTATTAAAAAAATCAAATAAAGATTATAAACAAACAATAATAATGATAACACACAATTTAGAAATAGCAAAAGTTGCAGATAGAATTATAAAAATTGAAGATGGAAAAATTGTTGAGGAGGTGTAATAAATGAACATTCTTACAAGTTTATCTATCAGAAATTTAAAATTAAATAAAAAAAGAACAATAAGTACAATAATAGGAATAATATTATCAGTAGCATTAATATGTGCTGTTGCAAGTATGGAAATGAGTTTTCAAGCAACATTAGTAGAAAATGCAAAAAATCAATCAGGATATTGGCATTTGAAGTTAGAAAATGTTAGTGATGAAGAAATAAAAGATATACAAAATAATAGAGATGTAAAAGATACATTTGCAATAAAAATATGTGGATATTCAATTTTACAAGGAAGTCAAAATGAGTATAAACCTTATGCAAGATTAATTTCTATGAATGAAAGTTCATTTAAGGATTTACATTTTGAATTAATAGAAGGCAGATTTCCAGTTAATAATAATGAAGTAGTAATTAGTAAAACGATAATGGCAAATGGAAAAGTAGAATACAAAATAGGAGACACAATCAATTTAAATGTTGGAACAAGAAGTATAAAACCAGGAGTTAATGAAAAAGAATATGATAATATATATGATGCAGAAGAGATAATAAATGCAACAAATTATTCATTTAAAATAGTAGGAATCATAGAAAGACCAGATACAAGTTTTGAAAAATATTCAGAGCCAGGATATACTGTAATTACAACAGGAATAAGTACAGGAAAATCTGATATATATATAAGTTTAAAATCACCAAAGAATTATAAAGAGACAATACCTCAAATACTAGGAATTCAAAGTTATGAAAGTTTGTCAAAAAATGATACTGAGACCAAATATGATTATACTTTAAATAAAGAATTATTAAGATGGGAAGCATTTGCATTTTCAGACTCAACAGTTACCATGTTATATTCAGTAATTGGAGTAGTAATAGTAATAATATTATTTACAAGTATATTTTGCATAAGAAATTCATTTGCAATATCAATAACGGAAAAAATAAAAATGTATTCAATGCTTGCAAGTGTTGGAGCAACTAAAAGACAAATAAGAAAAAATGTAATACAAGAAGGATTAATATTAGGATTAATAGGAATACCTTTAGGAATACTATCAGGATTTTTTGCAGTATTTGTATTAATACAAATAGTAAATTCACTTTTAGGTGATTATTTATTACAACATGTTGATGGATTAGTATTTAAAATATCAATATTACCAATTATTTTATCAGCAGTATTAGGATTTGTAACAATATATTTATCATCAATAACATCTGCTATAAAAGCAAGTAGAGTAAGTCCAATAGAAGGATTAAGAGGTTCTAAAGATATAAAACTAAATTCAAAAAAATTAAAAGTACCAAAGATTATATCAAAATTATTTAAAACTGGTGGAGAATTAGCATACAAAAACTTAAAGAGAAGTAAGAAAAAATATAGAACAACAATTATATCAATTGCAGTAAGCATATTTGTATTTATCACAATGAACTCATTTATAGTGAATATGTTCCAAGAATCACAAAATTATTATAAAGACTATGATTATAATATACAATTAAATGTTGGAAAAGTATCAAATGAAGAAATAGATAGAATAATTTCATTAGATAATATAGAAAAATATTCAATATTGTATAGTTTAAATAATGGAGATATAAAAATAAAAGATATTGATAAAATTAATTTAGCTTCTGGTACATTGTCAGAAGAAGGATATTATGATGAAGAAAATGAAGAATTCATAGAGACAGGGGAGAAATATTCAGCATTACAAATTATGGCATTAGATAGTGATTCATTTAAAAGATATGTAAATAAAATTGGTGCTAAATATGATAAAGTAAAAGATAAAGGAATATTGTGTGACGAAGTAAGTTGGATAGAAGATGGTCAAGTAAAAAATGGAAGAAAATATAAATACAATGTTGGAGATATAATAGAAGGAAAAGATTACAATGATAAACAACGTTCAGTAGAAGTTGGTGCAATTTCAACAATTAAACCAGATGGAATTGATAGAAGTTATTATGAAGGTGGATATTTAATTTTAGATATATCACAATTAGAAAATGAGGAAAAGCCAGTATATAATACAGTAACAATACAATCAAATAATCCAGACCAACTAGAGAAAGATATAGATGCTTTACATTTAGATATTAGAATTTATAATATTGATGCATCTGCCAAAGAAGAAAGTGCAATGGTATTAGTAACAAAAATATTCTTATATGGATTTATAACAGTAATAACATTAATAGGAATTACAAATATTTTTAACACAATTACATCAAATATGGAATTAAGACAAAAAGAATTTGCAATGTTAAAATCAATAGGAATGACATCAAAAGAATTTGATAGGATGATAAATTTAGAAACTATATTTTATGGAACTAAAGCATGGATTATAGGAACAATTATGGGATTACTTGGAACATTTGCAATATATAAAGCATTTTCAGTAAAATTTCAAAAAGGTATGTATATACCTACAAATGCAATTTTAATTTCTGCAGTTTTTGTATTTATATTTATATTTATTATTATGAGATATTCAATTTATAAAATTAATAAACAAAATACAATTGAAACTATTAGAAATGAAAATGTATAAAAAGGGGGCTTACAAAGTCCTCTTTTTATGATAAAATATATATGGAGTGAGAATATATGAAAATATTATTAGTAGAGGATAATGAGATATTAGCTAAAGGATTAATATACTCTTTAGAACAAAAGAAATATCAAGTAATACACACATTAAATGTAGAAAATACACTTAAGATATTAAAAACAGAAAAAATAGATTTAGCAATATTAGATGTATCATTACCAGATGGAAATGGATTTGATTTATATAGAGATAATATAAAAGAAAAGAATATATCTTCAATTTTTTTAACAGCAAAAGATGAAGAAGACAATATTGTAAAAGGATTAGAGTTAGGTGCAGAAGATTATATTACAAAACCATTTTCAATAAAAGAACTGATGGCAAGAATAAATAGAATAATATTAAGAAACAAGAAAAACACAATAATACAAGTCCAAAATATAAAATTTGATATGGACAAAATGGTTGTATATAGAGATAATGAAAATGTAGAACTTACAAACTTAGAGTTGAAAATATTGAATTTACTATTCTTAAATTTAAATAAAGTAGTAAAAAGAAGTGAAATAATAGACAAAATATGGGAATGGACAGGAAATGATGTAAATGATAATACTGTAACAGTATATTTAAAAAGGATAAGAGAAAAAATTAAAACAGATATTATAATTACAATTAAAGGAATTGGATATAGAATTGATAGTGAAGTAGATTAATAAATTATCAATAACATTTAAGTTTTGAAAAGGAATGAAATAAAAATGAAAAACAAAATAGAATTAAAGAAAATGTGTATCACAAGTTGTATTGTAATTATTATATTTCTAATCACATTTTCGATTTTAATATATAAACAATACAAAACATATACATATAATTTTAATCAAAAAATAGCAGGAATTATAGATAATGTTTTAGAAAAATATCCTGATATAGAAAAAAGAGAAATTGTAGAAATATTAAATAGTAGTTATAAAACTAATAATGAGATATTAAGGGAATATGGCATAGAACTAGATAAAGATTCAGTAATATTAGAAAATAACACAGATTTTCAAAAATTTATTATTATAGATATAAGTACATTGATAGTATTTATTTTAATGTTATCAATAATATTCTTCAAATATAATCATAGTGAAAGTAAAAAAATTAATGAAATAACAAAATATATAGAAGAAATCAATAGAGGAAATTACAAACTAAATATAGAAGAAAACACAGAAGATGAATTGTCAATATTAAAAAATGAATTATATAAAATAACGATAATGTTAAAAGAAGTTGCAGAAAATTCTCAAAAAGATAAAACAACATTAAAAGATTCATTATCAGATATATCACATCAAATAAAAACGCCAATTACATCAATTTTGATAATGTTAGATAATATTTTAAGTGATGAAAATATGCCAGAAGATATAAAAAAAGATTTTATTAAAGATATAAAAAGAGAAATAGTGAACATAAAATTTTTAGTAGAATCAATTTTGAAATTATCAAAAATAGACAGTAATTCGATAAAATTTATAAAAAAAGAAGTTTTTATAAAAGATATAATAAATGAAGCGGTAAAAAATGTATCAATGTTAAGTGAATTGAAAAATATAGAAATAATAGTTTCAGGAGATGATTCGATAAAAACAATATGTGATTTAAAATGGCAAGTTGAAGCAATAACAAATATATTAAAAAATTGCATAGAACATTCATATGAAAATAAAAAAATTTATATAAATTATAATCAAAATAATATGTATACAGAATTAAAAATTGAAGATAATGGAACAGGAATAGATGCAAAAGATTTACCACACATATTTGAAAGATTTTATAAAGGAAAAAATTCATCAAGTGATAGTGTAGGAATAGGTTTAGCTTTATCAAAATCAATAATAGAAAGTAATAATGGATATATACAAGTGGATTCAGAATTAAATAAAGGAACAACATTTATAATAAAATATTTAAAGTAGTCAAAGCAAATTTGTCAAAACAACTAAATAAGACAAATTATTGTAGCAAGGCTACTTTTTTTTGCATATTATGTAATATGACAAATCAAAAATTGATTTAATTATATTAAGAGGAGGAAAAATATGTTTACGCGTAGATATCAAAGATGTTCATGTATGAATAATCAAGCATGGAATACATCTACAAATATGATTGAAGATAAATGCAATAATAACTGTTCTACAAATTGTAGTTATGAACAACAAGAACCTGTAGACTGTTGTGAATGTGGATTTGATGAAGAATATGAAATGAGTGTATTTCCAGATAATCCAATGTTGGCTCAAAGCTATGTTCCTTGGCAATATATGGATAAAACATTTAGACCAGAAATTGGACTAAAAATGGGAACAATATTTCCAGAATTAGTAAGCCCATATACACCATGTCAATCAATGAGAACAAATGAATTTTTAGAAACAACAAATCAAATTGGGGAGGGCTGTAATAATGGAAGATAATAGAAATTGGATGATGAATAATTCAAATAATATGAATTGGAATATGCAGTCTGCAGATGGTTTGAATGTATTAGATAATATGACAAATTGTAACAATATGCAAAATTGTGAATGTAATCAATCACAAGCAACAAGAGAAGAAATGATGGAAAGAATAAAAAGTTTGAATTTTGCAATAACAGAGCTTGGATTATATTTAGACACACATGTTGATGATCAAAAAGCACTTTGTTTACACAAAAAATATTGCAAAGAATATAGAGAATTAACAGATAAATATCAAAAAGTTTATGGACCATTAACAATTCAATTTCCATGTAATAAATGGAGATGGATTGAAGAGCCATGGCCTTGGGAAAGGGGGAATTTCTAAACTATGTGGACTTATAATAAAGTATTACAATATCCAATAAATATAAAATGTGCAGACCCTCGTCTTGCAAAAGTAATTATTAGCCAATATGGTGGACCAGATGGAGAACTTGCAGCATCTTTAAGATATTTATCACAAAGATTTGGTATGCCAGACCAAAATGCAAAAGCTATTTTAAATGATATTGGAACAGAAGAATTAGCACATTTAGAAATGGTAGGAACTATAGTTCATCAATTAACAAAAAATGCATCAATTGAGGAAATAGAAGCAGCAGGATTAGGAGCATATTATACAGATCATGGTGTAGATATATACCCACAATCTGCAGCAGGTGTACCATTTGATGCAACATGTTTAGCATGTAAAGGTGATGTAATTGCAAATCTTCAAGAAGATTTAGCTGCTGAGCAAAAGGCAAGAGCAACATATGAAAAATTAATAGATTTATGTAGAGATAATCCAGATGTAATAGATCCATTAAGATTCTTAAGAGAAAGAGAAATTGTTCACTTCCAAAGATTTGGTGAAGCTTTAAGAATTGTTCAAGATAAGCTTTCAGATAAGAAATTTTGTATGAATGATATGAATAATATAATGCAATTAAATAATAATTGTGGAAGATAAACTATAAAGCCAAGTTATTTTAGATAGCTTGGCATATTTGTTTATGTTCAAAATATATCTAATAAAATGTTGAATAATGTCTAATAATGTGTTAAAATGAACTCAATGTGAAGAGTAAATACTCTAGCAATAAAAATTAATTTTAAAGGAAGTCCAAAATGGAATTTAAAGAACAATTAAAAAAATATCAAACAATTATAAATACAGAATTAGAAAAATATTTAAGAAAAGAAGAATGTCCTGAAAGAACATTAAATGAATCAGTAAGTTATAGTTTAATGGCAGGAGGAAAAAGACTAAGACCAATATTAGTATTAGATGTATATAAAATGTTTAAAGAAAATTATCAAGAAGCAATTCCATATGCAGTTGCAATTGAAATGATACATAATTTTTCATTAATACATGATGATTTGCCAGAAGTAGATAATGACGATTTTAGACATGGAAAGCCAACAAATCATAAACAATTTAATCACCCAACAGCGCTACTTGCAGGAGATTCATTATTTAATCAAGCATATATAGTTATAAGTAAAGATTTAGTAAAATCAGCAACACAAAATAAAATAAGAATATTTGGAGAATTTTCAAATGCAGTAGATAGAATGATTGCAGGAGAATATTTAGATACAGAACTTGAAGGACAACAAATTAGCCATCAAATGCTTCAATATATACATGAAAATAAAACTGGAGAATTATTAAAATTAAGTATAAGAATGGGAGCAATATTAGCAGATGCAAGTGAAAATGATATAGAAAGATTATCAAAATTTGCAGATAAAATTGGTTTAGCATTTCAAATAAAAGATGATATTTTATCTGAAGAAGGTAATCCAGATGTAACTGGAAAACCAGTTGGAAATGATAAAGAACACAACAAATGTACATATGTATCTGTGTTTGGAATTGAAGGTGCTAAAAAAGAATTAGAGAAAATAACAAATGAAGCAGTTGAGATATTAGAATATTATGGAGATAAGGCAGAATTTTTAAAACAATTAGCAATCTATATAAAAGATAGAAATAAATAAAAATATCCCCCATTAACAAAATTGTTAGTGGGGGATATTTTAAATATTAAATTTTAATTCATTATTTTCTAAATCGACATTAATATTTTGCCCGTCATGAACATCACCTTTTAAAATCATTTCAGAAATTTCATCTTCAACATATCTTTGAATAGCCCTTCTCAAAGGTCTTGCACCATATTTTAAATTAGTTCCTTTTTCTAATATAAAATCTTTTGCATTTTCTGAAACATTTAAAGAAATATTTTTGTCAGCTAAAGCTTTTACTGTATCTTTTAGCATTAATTCAACAATTTGTAATAATTCAGGTTTTGTTAATGAATCAAATACTATAATTTCATCAATTCTATTTAGAAATTCAGGTCTAAAAACTTGTTTTAGATTTTCTTCTATTTTATTATTATCAACTGTTTTCTTGTCAAAACCAATTGAATTTGTATTAACATTTGAACCTGCGTTTGATGTCATAATTATAATTGTATTTTGGAAACTAACAACATTTCCTTGTGAATCTGTAAGTTTTCCATCATCTAATACTTGTAATAAAATGTTAAATACATCAGGGTGTGCTTTTTCAATTTCATCAAATAATATAATAGAATATGGTTTTCTTTTTACTTTTTCAGTAAGTTGACCTGCATCATCATATCCAACATATCCTGGAGGTGCACCAATAAGTTTTGCTGTTGAATGACTTTCCATATATTCAGACATATCAACTCTTATTATTGAGTCTTCAGAACCAAACATTTCATACGCTAAACTTTTTGCAAGTTCTGTTTTTCCAACACCTGTTGGACCAACAAATATGAAAGATGGTGGACGTTTTGTACTTTGAAGTCCTGCACGATTTCTTCTTATTGCTCTAGAAACTGCACATACTGCTTTATCTTGACCAATAACTCTTTTATGAAGATTTGTTTCAAGATTCAATAATTTTTGTGTTTCAGCTTCTGTAATTTTTTTAACTGGAATCTTGGTCCAATTTTCAATAACTTGTGCAATATCTTGAACTGTTAAAGACTTTAGTTTTATTGTACTATTTAAATGGTCAATTTCTTCAATTAATCTACATTCTTTAGTTTTTAAATCTGCAGCTTTTTGATAATCTTCTGTCGAATCTGCTTGTGCAGCATCTTCTTTTTGTGTTTGAACATCAGCAAGTTCTTGTTTTAACATTTCAAGTCTAAATAATTCTTTATTTTCAAGATTAATTCTTGAACAAGCCTCATCTAAAATATCAATTGCTTTGTCTGGTAAAAATCTATCATGAATATATTTTTCAGACATTATAACTGCTTGTTTTATAACATCATTTGAGATTTTTACTTTGTGATATTCTTCATAATATTTTTTGATTCCTGTCAAAATCGAAATTGTATCATCAATATTAGGTTCTTCAACTAAAACTTGTTGAAATCTTCTTTCTAATGCTGTATCTTTTTCTATATATTTTCTATATTCTCTTAAAGTAGTAGTACCTATTAATTGAATTTCTCCATTTGCAAGTGATGGTTTTAAAATATTAGCAGCATTCATAGAATGTTCTCCATCACCAGCACCAATTATATTGTGAATTTCATCTATTACAAGAATAATATTCTTGAATTCTTTACATTCATCAATAATACCTTTCATACGAGCTTCAAATTGTCCTCTAAATTGTGTCCCAGCTATAACAGATGTCATATCTAATAAATAGACCTCTTTATTTAAAAGTTTTGCTGGAACATTATTATTAGCAATTTTTATAGCCAAACCTTGAGCAATTGCTGTTTTACCAACACCTGGTTCACCAATCAAGCAAGGATTATTTTTAGTACGTCTATTTAATATTTGTATAACTCTTTGAATTTCCTTATCACGACCAATAACCATATCAAGTTCATTATTTTTAGCTTTTTGAGTTAAATTCGTTCCAAAAGTATCAAGATATTTTTTCTTTTTCTTAGCCTTTTTTGATTCAACTTTAACCTTTTGTCTACCGCCATTAGTTTCTTCCTCATCCTTTTGTTTCTTAGGAACAAAATTAGCAAAAATAGAGCCAATTGGAATTCCCATAGAAATACCTTCTGGAGTATTTTCATCATCAATATCTTCATCACCATCAGATTCAAAATTTTCAAAATCCATATTTTCAAGATTTTCCAATTTCAAATTAGAAGATAAATCCTTAAACAAAGACTCTAATTGTTTTGACATATTATTCATATCTATATTATTATTCGTTTGATTAGAAGTAGACTGATTTGTATTAGTCTCAGGAACATCTAAACCACGTTTTTTTGCACACTCTTTACATAAGCCTTCCATTGAAGAAACGCCATTTTCAATTTTGTTTATAAATACAACTGCAGTGCGTTTTTTACATTGTGAACATATCATATACTATAATTCCTCTTTTCTTTTATTAAAATATTATATATTTTACATTAATTTTTACAAATAGTCAAGAGAAAATACATTATAGTACTAGACAAAAAAATAAAAATATGATATATTAAAAAAGTCTTAAAAAAATACAAAAACAATAAGCCGATGTGGCGGAATTGGCAGACGCACCAGACTCAAAATCTGGCGGGAAACCATGTGGGTTCGAGTCCCACCATCGGTACCAGAAACAGTAGTATTTGAGAATAATCAAATACTATTTTTTTATATCAAATTTCAAGTGGGACTCGAAAAGGAGGATTAGAAAATAGTCCAGTGGACTATTTTCCCGACGCGGGTTGTACAGTCCCACCATCGGTACCAGAAACAGTAGTATTTGAGAATAATCAAATACTATTTTTTTATATCAAATTTCAAGTGG
>CAKOVS010000005.1 GCA_934122085.1 uncultured Clostridia bacterium
TCATTAAGTAGATAACTTAATGATTTTAGTATTAAGAAGATATCTTAATTCAAGCACTTTTAAGAGATTTTATAAGAACAAAAAAATAATGAAATTTATTTTATTAAATTGTTTTGTTTCCATTGACATTACTTATTTTTATTGATAAAATCTTCATTAGTAAATATATCATTAAGTTATCTACTTAATGACAAAAATATTATAATGCATATTGTATAAAATAAAAATATGCATTATAATTAAAATATAATACGCAATATGCAAAACAAAAATATTTGCAAAGAAATACAAAAGAGAAGGAGGGAAAAGCAAAGTCAAAAGACTATAAAATAAAAAATAAGAAACACAAAGATAAAGGAGGATAAAAACAAATGAACAATAGAAAAAAGGAAAAAGGAATAACATTAATAGCATTAGCAGTAACAATAATAGTAATGTTAATATTAGCAGGAGTAACAATAGCAGCATTAACAAGTGAAAATGGAATAATAAACCAAGCAAATAAGGCAAAAGAAATGAACAAAGTAGCAAAAACAGAAGAAGAGGCAAGATTAGAATATTCAAATTTAATATTAGAAAAACAAATGGAAGGACATGGAGAAGAAACAGAATTAAATGATGTAATAAGAAAATTAGAAGAAAATGGATATGATGTAGCAGAAAAAGATGAAAAAAACTATATAAAAATAGGAGAATATTATTATGAAATAAAATTAGAAAATGAACAAGTTAGTATATCCAGAGACAGAACAGAAGGAATAACAGGAGAAAATTTAAGAATAACAGCAAAAAAAATAGCACAAACAGCAGATAAAACAGGAATTTATGGAGAAAAAGTAGCCTATACATGTCCAAATACAACAGGAGTAAGTACATGGAGAATATTTTATGCAGATGAAGGAAATATATATTTAATAGCAGATGATTATATAAATATAGATAATGTACCTAAAAAAGAAAAAATAGTAGATAATGATTCAAGTGGAAATCATTCAAAATTATCAATGCAAAATGTGTTAAGTGATTATTCTAGAGGAGCAGCAACAATAGATAGTACATTTGCAACGAAATGGTTAAGTAGTTATTGGAAAAATAATTTAACAAGTACAAATCCCAATATTAAGGCAGTAGCATATATGCTAGATGCAAATGCTTGGAACACTTTATACAGAGGAGAAAATGCAGAATATGCAATAGGAGGACCAACAATAGAAATGTTTGCGAAATCATGGAATGATACACATAGTGGAAACAAACAAATAGGATGTGAAGCAGAATCAAATTCAAATGGATATAGAGTAAAATTTGCAAATGGATCATATGATAATTGGATAAGCGTATTAGTACAAGATGAATACAATTCAATGTACATAAAATCAGACAATACAAAAGCTGATGGTATGTGGATTGCTTCTCCATCTGCTAGTTATGATAGCTATTTGATGTTTACTACTCACGACAGCTATTTAGCAAATGATGGCTATGGCAAGGCACGGTATAGGATTTCGCCCAATTGTGTGTCTAAATTCTGAGGTTAGATTGCAAAAAGTAAATGATGTATATGAAATAAGATAAAGTTGAGAAAATATAAAATGTTGGACATTTAATAAAAATAGACTAAACCCGTGAATAATTAGTCTATCAAATTCAAAAGTGAACATTTATTAAAGTAAGTTTGACTAAAAAAATTTCTCAAAACCCTTGCATTATTTGGAAAAATAGGGTATAATAATAAAGTACTAAAAAGAACGGAGAAGAGTAGGAACAGATCCTACTCTTTACTTGTACCAAAAGTTCATAAATAAAAAAAGGAGGAGCTTATGGCAAAAATAGAAGAAAAAGTTGAGCAACTAGTAAAAGATCCAATCGAAAAATTAGGATATAGCTTATATGATGTAGAATATGTAAAAGAAGGACCAGAATATTATTTAAGAATATATATAGATAAAGAATCTGGAATAGACTTAAATGATTGTGAAAAAGTAAGTAATGAGATAAATGAAATATTAGATAAAGCAGATTACATAAAAGAACAATACTATTTAGAAGTATCATCACCAGGAATAGAAAGAAAATTAAGAAAAGATAAACACTTAGAGCAAAACATTTCAAAAAATGTAGAAATAAAATTATTTAAGAAAGATAACAATGGAAAAAAAGAATATACAGGAAAACTAAAAGCATTTAATCAAGAAGAAATAATAATAGAAACAGATAAAGAAATTACAATAGAAAGAAAAAATATAGCACAAATAAAAACAATATATGAATGGTAAATAAAAAGGAAAGGATGATAAAGAAAAATGAAAGCAATAGATAATAAAGAATTAATAATAGCTTTAGAAGAATTAGAAAAGGAAAAAGGAATCAAAAAGGAGGAACTTTTAGAATCAATAAGAACAGCATTAATCACAGCATATAAAAGAAATTTTGATGCATTAGAAAATGTTGATGTAAAAATGGATGAACAAACAGGAGCAACACATGTATATGCAATAAAAGAAGTAATGGAAAGAGCAAATGATGATGCATTAGAAATAAGTTTAGAAGATGCAAGAAAAATTAATAAAGAACTAAACTTAGGAGATAGTGTAGAAGTTGAAATTGTTCCAAGAGACTTTGGAAGAATTGCAGCACAAACAGCAAAACAAGTAATAATCCAAAAATTAAGAGAAACAGAAAGAAATATGATATTTAACGAATATAATGAAAGAAAAGGTGAAATAGTAACAGGATTAGTACAAAAAGCTGATAATCATATTGTAGTATTAGACTTAGGAAAACTAGAAGGAATAATGTTATCAAAAGATCAAATACCAACAGAACACTATAAAGTAAATGACAAAATAAAAGCATATGTTGTAGATGTAGAAAGAGGAGAAAAAGGAGTACCACAAGCAATAGTATCAAGAACACATCCAGACTTTGTAAGAAAACTATTAGAATTCGAAATACCAGAAATATATGAAGGATTAATTGAAATAAAAAGTGTTGCAAGAGATCCAGGACAAAGATGTAAAGTTGCAGTATATTCACAAAATGAAAATATAGATCCAGTAGGATCATGTGTTGGTCAAAAAGGAATACGTATACAAAATGTAATAAATGAATTAAATGGTGAAAAAATAGATGTTATAGAATGGAATCCAGATCCAAGTACATTTTTAGCATCAGCATTATTACCTGCTCAAATAATGGCAGTAGATATAAAAGAAGAAGAAAAGTTTGCACAAGTAATAGTTCAAGATGATCAATTATCATTAGCAATAGGAAAAGCAGGTCAAAATGTAAGACTTGCAGCAAAATTAACTGGTTGGAAAATAGACATAAAAACAGAAACACAATTCAGAGAATTACTTGCTCAAAAAACAGAAGAACCAGAAAAAGAAGAGAGTGAATCAGAAGAAGTTCAAGAAAATGTAGAAGAATAAAATCTTAGGAGGATTAAATTGACAAATTTACCACAAAGAAGTTGTGTTATATGTAGAGCACAGAAAAATAAAAATGAGTTATTAAGAATAGTTAAAAATAAAGATAATATAGTAAAAGTAGATGAAAGAGGAAAAGAATCTGGAAGAGGAGCTTATATTTGCTATAATTTAGAGTGTTTAGAAAAAGCAAAGAAGAGTAAAAGGATTGAAAAAAGTTTAGAAATACCAATAAGTGAAGAAATATATTCTCAAATCGAAAATATTATAAAAAAACAAAGTGGGGGTGATGTTATTGGGTAAAATAAAACTTTATGACATAGCTAAAGAATTTGATATGTCTAGTAAAGATATATTAGCAATAGCTGTAAAATTAAATATAGATGCAAAAAGTCATTTAAGCTCAGTAAGTGATGAAGATGCAGAAAGAATAAGAAAAGAAGCAAAAAATACCAATAAAACAAAACAAAATAATGTAAAAAAAGATAGTAAGAAAGTAGCAGATAACAAAGGAGCTACACCAGTAATAATAAGAAGAGAAGTAATTGTTGAAGATACAACAAAAAAATCGGCTGTACCAGAGAAAAAAGAAGAGAGAAAATCAAATAATGTTGGATTTGTAGAAAGAAAAAATAAAGATTTTAATATTGTTTATAGAAACAAACCATCTAAACCAATGACATTTGACGAACTATTTGGAAAGAAGAAAGAAGATAAAAAAGAAGAAAAAGTAGAAGAGAAAAAGGTAGAAGAACAACCAAAAGTTCAAGAACAGGTTAAAGAAAATTTGAAAATCGAAGAAAAAAAGGATGCTGAAATGAAAGTAGAAACAGAAATAAAAAATACAAAACAAGAACAGGCTAAAAAGCCAGAAGCTATTGAAGAAAAAGTAGAAAGAAAAGTTGAGAATAAAGAAGAAGTAAAAAGAGATAATAGAAACTTTGGAAATAATTCTTATAATAATAGAGAACAAGGCAATAGAAACTTTGGAAATAGAGATTTCAATAATAGAAATCAATATAATAATGATAATAGAAATAATGATAGATTTGCCAATAAAAACAGATTTAATAATAATGATAGAAATCAAGACAGAAATAATAGAAACTTTGATAGAAATGGAAACAAACCATTTGATAGAAATAATAACAATGGTCAAAGACCACAATATGATAAAAATAATAATGGTCAAAGGTTTGGAAACAGAAATAATAATCAAAATAATGGAAACAGATTTGATAATAGAAATCATCAAGGAAATAACAAATTTGATAATAATAACAAATTTGGAAATAATGGTAATAGAAGATCAATGGATGAAAAAAGTATAGAGAAAAACATTAAAGATATTATGGCTGTTGAAACAATTGAAAAAGAGCCAGCTAGAGAATACAATAAAGCAATAGACAAACAAAAAGAAAATAATAGATTTAATGAAGTAAAAACAAATAAAAAATCAAGTAAATCTAGAAAAAATGGTCAAGATGGCGAAATTAATGAACATAAATTAAAAGGTTTAAAAAGAGCTGATAGCTTATCAAATATGTTTGAAGAATCTGATGGTGGAATGTTAGACTATTATGATTTAACAACACAAAGAGGTAAAAAAGGAAAGAAAAAACAAACAAAAGAATTAGAAGGAAGAAATAAACAAAAAATATTTAAACTAGAAGAAATCACTATTCCAGAAAATATAACAGTAAAAGATTTTGCAGCAGAATTAAAGAAAACAACAGCAGAAGTTATCAAAAAATTACTTGGATATGGTGTAATGGCTACAATAAACAATGAAATAGATTTTGATACAGCATCATTAATAGCAGATGAATTTGGTGTAAAAGTAAATAAGAAGGAAACTATAACAGAAGAAGATATCTTATTTGATGAGTCTGAAGATAAAGAAGAAGACTTAGTAACACGTCCACCAGTAGTTGTTGTAATGGGACACGTAGACCATGGAAAAACATCATTATTAGATGCAGTTAAGAAGACAAATGTTATAGAAGGAGAAGCTGGAGGAATTACACAACATATAGGTGCATATAAAGTAAAAGTAAATGATAGAGAAATAACATTTTTAGATACACCAGGTCATGAAGCATTTACAGCAATGAGAGCAAGAGGTGCACAAATAACAGATATAGCAATATTAGTAGTTGCTGCAAATGATGGTGTAATGCCACAAACAGTAGAAGCTATAAATCATGCTAAATCAGCAGGAATTCCAATAATTGTGGCAATAAACAAAATAGATTTACCAGATGCTAACATTGATAGAGTAAAACAAGAATTAATGGCATATGAATTAGTACCAGAAGAATGGGGTGGAGATACAATATATGTTCCAATCTCAGCAAAAAATCATACAAATATTGATCAATTATTAGAAATGGTATTATTAGAAGCAGATGTCTTAGACTTAAAAGCAAATCCAAACAAACAAGCAAAAGGTGTTGTAATAGAAGCAAGACTTGATAAGAATAAAGGTGCAATTGCTTCAATGCTTGTACAAAGAGGAACACTTGATGTTGGAGATACAATTGTTGTAGGATCTTCAATTGGTAGAATAAGAAGTATGACAGATGAAAAAGGCAAAAAAGTAAAAAAAGCCGGACCATCTACACCAGTTGAAATAATGGGATTAACAGAAGTTCCACAAGCAGGAGATACATTCTATGAAGTAAAAGACGAGAAAACAGCAAAACATTTAATTGAAAAGAGAAAACGTCAAGAAAGAGAAAATGCAATAAATGCTGGAACAAAAGTAACATTAGATAATTTATTTAGCCAAATGGAAGAAGGAAATTTAAAAGTATTAAACTTAATAGTTAAAGCAGATGTTCAAGGATCTGTTGAAGCAATAAAACAATCTATGGAAAAATTATCAAATGAAGAAGTAAGAGTAAAAGTTATCCATGCAGCAGCAGGAGCTGTTACTGAAACAGATGTTACACTTGCAAAGGTATCTAATGCAATAATAATAGCATTTAATGTAAGACCAATGCCAACAGCAAAAGATATGGCAGAGAAAGAAGAAGTTGAAATAAAACAATATTCTATAATATATCAAGCAATAGATGATGTTCAAGCAGCAATGAAAGGAATGTTAGCACCAAAATATCAAGAAAAAGTTATAGGAAATGCTGAAATAAGACAAACATTTAAAATTTCAAATGTTGGTACAATTGGTGGAGCATATGTATTAGATGGAAAACTTGAAAGAAATGCAGGAGTAAGAGTATTAAGAGATAATGTTGTTATACATGAAGGAAAGCTTGCTTCACTTAAGAGATTTAAAGATGATGCAAAAGAAGTTTCTAAAGGATTTGAATGTGGTATTCAAATTGAGAAATTTAATGATATTAAAGAGGGAGACATTCTTGAAGCATACATTTTAGAAGAGATAAAAAGATAAGATTTAAAAGTTAATATAACTTTTGAAAGGAGAGCAAAATGCCAAAGAATAATAATAGACAAGGAAGAATTGACGAAGAATTTAGAAAAGAATTAAGTCAATTAATAAGCTTTGAACTAAAAGAACCTAGTGTTACTGGAATGGTTAGTGTAACAAAAGTTAAAGTAACACCAGATTTAAAATATGCTAAAGTTTCTGTAAGTATTTTAAATTCAAAAAATGTAAAAGAAACACTTGCAGGATTAAAAAAATCATCAGGATTTTTAAGATCAGAACTTGCAAAAAGAATTAATTTAAGAAATACTCCAGAATTAGTGTTTGAATTAGATGAATCACTAGAGTATGGAGCAAGAATTGATAAAATTTTGAATGATTTGAAAAAAGATAATAAATAAAAGTTGGAAAAGAATTAAATTTTTGCAAGGCAAATTTCATTTAAAAGGCAAGGGCGCATACGTGGTGTATGTAACCGCGTTTTAAATGAAATTTAACACAGCAAAAATTGTAATTATTTTCTAACAAAAGGAGAAAAGAAAATGACTCTAGACAACATATTAAAAGAAATAAAAAAAGCAGAAACAATAGTAGTATTATGTCATGAATCACCAGATGGAGATGCTGTAGCCAGCTCTCTATCTGTAATGCATGCAGTAGCAAAATTAGGAAAAGAAGCAGATGTTATAATACCAGAATATTCAAAAGTATTTGATTTTTTACCAGGAGCAGATAAAATATTACAAAAAGGAAGAACAAATAAATATGATTTAGCAATATCTGTAGATTGTTCAGATTTAAAAAGACTCGTTGGAGGAAAAGAATATTTTGAAACAGCCAAAAGAACAATAGAAATAGACCATCATTCTGTAAATTCAATGTTTGCAGACTTTAACTATGTAGATCCTGTAGCACCAGCTTGTTGTCAAGTATTAATAGGAATGTTTGAATATTTTGGAATAGATATAGATAAAGAATTAGGAACATGTTTATTAACAGGAATTATTACAGATACAGGTGGATTTCAATATTCATCAGTTACATCAGACACATTTGAATTTGCAGCACAACTTTTAAGAAAAGGTGTAAATATTTCAAAAATCTGTCAAGAAGTATTAAGAACTAAAACAAAAGCTCATTGCCAACTTGAAAAATTAATATATGAAAGATTAGAATTTATTGAAAATGGAAAAGTTGCAATTACATATTTAACTTTAAAGGATTATGCAGAATATAGTAATGATATTGGTGATGACGAAGGTTTAGTAGAATCAATTAGAGATATTGAAGGTGTAGAAGTAGCAGTTTTGTTAAAAGAAAAAGAAAATGGTGGATTTAAAATTTCTATGCGTTCAAAAGATAATGTAAATGTATCAGATATTTGTTTATTACTTGGAGGGGGAGGACACCCAAGAGCTGCAGGATGTTTTGTAACAGGAGATGTATCACAAGCAAAAACAAAAGTAATAAATACAATAAAACAACAAATAAATAAATAATGAGGAAAAAGTAGTGGATGGAATAGTAATAATAAATAAGCCAAAACAACAAACATCTCATGATATAGTAAGAAAAGCAAAAAAAATATTGAATGAAAAGGTAGGACATACAGGAACATTAGACCCTAATGCAACTGGTGTTTTACCACTTTTAATAGGTAAAGGAACAGAACTTTCAAAATATTTAATAAATCATGATAAAACATATGAAGCTATTTTACAATTGGGAGAAAAAAGAGATACTGGAGATGTAGAAGGGAAAATTACAGAACAAAAAGATGTAACAGAAAAATCTTTAAATACAGAGAACATAAATTCTGTATTTAAAACATTAATTGGAAAGCAAGAACAAATTCCTCCAATTTATTCTGCATTAAAAGTAAATGGAAAAAAACTATATGAATATGCTAGAAATGGTGAAAATGTAAAAATAGAACCTAGACAAATAGAAATATATTCATTAGAATTATTAAATGTAGATAATATAAATAAAACAATACATTTTAAAGTAGAATGTTCAAAAGGAACATATATAAGGACATTATGTGAAGAAATAGCTGAGAGATTAGGAACAGTAGGATATATGAAAGAACTTAATAGGACTCGTGTTGGAGATTTTTATATAGAAAATTCTATAACAATAGAACAACTAGAACAATCACAATATCAAATAATCACAATAGAGCAATTTTTTAAAGATGAAGAATTTATAAATTTAACAGAAAAAGGATTGAAATTATTTTTAAATGGTGTACAATTAACATATCATTTAGCAGATGGAATATATAGAATTTATCAAGATGATAAATTTATTGGAATCGGAACAATAAAAAATGAATTATTAAAAAGAGACATAATTATTTAAGAATGGGGGATACAATAATGAAAGAAAAATTTTATTTAACAACACCAATATATTACCCAAGTGGAAAGTTTCATATAGGAACAGCATATACAGAAGTATTAGCAGATACAATAAAAAGATATAAACAATTAAGAGGTTATGATGTATTTATGCTAACAGGAACAGATGAACATGGTCAAAAGATTCAAACTGTTGCTGAAAAAGCTGGAAAAACACCACAAGAACATGTTGATGAAATGGCACAAATGGCAAAAGATTTATGGCAAAAAATGGATATAAAATATGATTATTTTATAAGAACAACAGAAGAACGCCATGTAAAAGCAGTACAAAAAATATTTGAATATTTTTTAGAAAAAGGTGATATTTATAAAGGTGAATATGAAGGTTGGTATTGTATGCCTTGTGAAACATATTTTACAAAAACACAATTAGTTGACGGAAAATGTCCAGATTGTGGTAGAGAAGTAAAATTATTAAAAGAAGAAGCATATTTCTTTAATATGAAAAAATATGCAGACAAACTTTTAAAATTCTATGATGAAAATCCAGATTTTGTTGAACCAGCATATAGAAAAACAGAAATGATAAACAATTTCATAAAACCAGGATTAGAAGATTTATGTGTAACAAGAACATCATTTAATTGGGGAATACAAGTTCCAAATGATCCAAAACATGTAATATATGTATGGCTAGATGCATTAACAAACTATTTAACAGCCTTAGGATATATGCAAGATGATGACACATTATTTAAAAAATATTGGCCAGCAGATGTTCAAATTGTTGGAAAAGATATTGCAAGATTTCATTTAATATATTGGCCAATTTTCTTAATGGCATTAGATTTACCAATTCCAAAGAAATTTGTTGTTCACAACTGGATTATGATGAAAGATGGTAAAATGTCAAAATCAAAAGGAAATACAGTATATCCAGAAAAATTAATAGACAGATATGGATTAGATGCAACAAGATATTATATATTAAGAATAGTACCTATTTCACAAGATGGTGTATATACTCCAGAAGATTTTGTGGAAAGATATAATTCAGATTTATGTAATGACTTGGGAAATTTAGTAAATAGAACAGTATCAATGGTAAATAAATATTTTGAAGGTAATGTACCAGAATATGTAGGAACATTAAATGAAGTTGATAAAGAATTTGAAGAATTTACAACTAATAAGTTAAAGGATGTAGAAGAATTGATTGAAAAATATCAAATGTCAAATGCTTTACAAGAATTATGGACAATAATATCAAGAACAAATAAATATATTGATGAAACTCGTCCATGGGAATTAGCTAAAAATGAAGAAACAGATAAATTAAAATCAAGTATGTATCATTTAATAGAAAATATAAGAAAAATTGCAATATGTTTATTACCATTTATGGAAAACACATCAAAAGATATATTAAGACAAATAGGTATGCCAGAAGATTTAAGAACATGGAATAGTTTATATGAATATGATAAATTACATGGAATAAAAGTTATTGAAAAAGGTGAACCTATATTCATGAGAAAAAATGTTGAAGAAGAACTAGAATATTTAAGAAATTAGAAGCTGAATGGAGGTTTAGCACATAATTAAGACCTCTAAATTCAATAAAAGGTGGAGTAATGGATTTGATATCAATAAGAAGAACATATAATAATAGGAGAAACTTAATTTTTATAGTTTGTATTTTACTAATATGTGTTACATTAATAATTACAACAATAGAAGTTGTAAATAATAGACGTGCTAAAAAACTATATTTATCTTATTTGGAACAAGTTCAAAATGCTGAAAATGAAGCAAAAGAACAGGAAAGAATAGCAGAAGAACAAAAAGCAAAGGAAGAGGAAGAAAGAAGAAAAAAATCACCTCAACTTACAGAAGAAGGAAAAACCAATATGGCAAATATATATAAATCAGATACAAAAAGAGTTTTTTTGACATTTGATGATGGCCCATCTTCAAATGTAACACCAATGGTGTTAGATACTCTAAAAGCTGAGAATATAAAAGCCACGTTCTTTTTGCTTGGAAGTAGAGTAGAACTTAGTCCTGAAATAGTAAAAAGAGAATTTGATGAAGGGCATTATTTAGCGAGTCATGGATATTCACATGTTTATTCACAAATATATGCCTCTCCTCAAAGTGTTTTAGATGAATATAATAATTGTATAACAGCAATTAGAAATGCAATTGGAATGCCTGATTATAATCCTCATTTATTTAGATTTCCTGGTGGATATTGGGGAGGAAAATATGCAAGTATAAAAACAGAGGCATTAACATTGCTTGATGAAAATAATATAGCACATATTGATTGGAATGCTTTAACTTCTGATGCGGCAGGTGCTAAAACTACAGAAGAATTCATAGCAGAATTAGATAAAACAGTTCCAAAACATAATAGTGTTGTTGTTCTTATGCATGATGCTGGTGGAAAAAAGGCTACAGCAGAAGCATTACCTACTATAATTTCTTATTTTAGAAATCAAGGATTTGAATTTGATAATTTTTATAGTATTATAAAATAAAGAATAAAGAGACATAGGCATCCTTTGTTCTTGTCAAATTATATAAAAAGCAGTGAAAATGAAGATTTTTACTGCTTTTTATTGACATTAACATAAAATGATAGTATAATAGCGAAGAATTTATTTTTTATGTCAATAGCATATTGCAATTGACATAAGAGTAAATACATTATTAAGAAAGGAGAAAGATTATTTTTTAGTAGGAGGCTAGTATAACAACATAACATGCAAGAGGCAATTTATTAACAACGGAGGAATTTATAATGAAAGGCGAATTATTGGAATTGATCCCCAAAAAGTATTTGTGCCCTACATGTGGAAAATGGCATAAATATACTTGGGATCAAAGTCTGGGTTATTATGATTCATCGGATTATGCAATTGAAATGCGTTGTCCTAACTTTTTGGGTACTTTTGAGGTTTATTTTGCTAATGGTAGATGCTATTGGAATAAAGGTGATCAGCGTTATTGGTGTGAGATTAGTGAATTTTCCGAAATTGGTGAATCTCGTGTGCAAATGATTGATTCTAAAAATAATTTTAGATTGGGATTTGAGTTTAAGCCTGAAGAATATGCACAGGCTTATGCTGCTGAAATTCTTGAAGAAGCAAATCGTAAAGAAGAGGCATTGCATGAACGTGAAAAAGAATTGACTTTAAGAGAAAAAAAGCTCGAAGAGAGCGAAACAGCTTTGCAGGCAAAAGAAGTTGCTCTGCAGACTAAAGTTGCAAAAAAAGAGGAGGCAAATGTTATGTCCAAGGTTACTAGTTTTAAGAAGCAGATTTATGAACATTCTCCAAAAGAAAATGTTGAACTTATTAAGGAATTCCTTGAAAAGTATAAGGGGACTTTGAAATGGCTAGTACCTGTGGTAAGCATTTATGGTGCATATCGGGTTCTGAATGCCAAAGATGCTAAACTGAATGTGAGCAATTTGAATAAGAATTGCAAAAAGGAACTTGGATTTGAGTTTGATATTCTGAATGATAAAAAAGCTCTGAAAGAATTGGTTGCATTTGGTGGTGTTGTATCTGGTGCATATGCACTGACAAGGGTTTTTGATTTCACCGATAAGCCTGAAGAACTTTCTGTTGAAGAAATCGAAGGAAAGATGGATTCTGTGGAAGAGGCACATCAGAAATTTGCATGGATTCAGCCTAAGGCCGAAAAACTTATGCCTGTTGCAGCATCTGTGTTGGTAGTGTATGTGCTTACCCAGAAACCTCAGTGGTATGAAAAAGTAAAGGATAAAGTAGTTGCTATTACTGGTGATGCATCTGCTAAGGCAGGTGTCTATATCGAAATGGCAAAATTGTTTATTGCAAGTAAGCTTAACATCGATTTGGATGATGAAGCTCAGGCAAAAAAGTTTAAGACTTTTGCACTTCTTGCAGCAACTATTGGTCTTTGTGCATTCCTTTATGGAAAGGGTGTCTTTAATACTGAGGAAGACCAATCCTTTATGGAAAAGAATCCTCAGCTGAAGGCATTTATTGAGCAGGCGAAGGAAATTATGGAGAAAATTCTGCCTACTGCTTTCTCTGCAGTTATCACCTACATGGTGACCAAGCATATTATTGATGCCAAGGATGAAGAAAGTAATCTGGAAGCAGAAAAGAAAAATGCAGTTGAGACCGATTTCACTGAAGTGAAGGAAGAAACTGCAGAGTAAAACAAAAAATAATAAAATAACTTAATAGTGTATTTTGCCCTCCAAGAGGATATCTTGGAGGGTATTTATATTTGATATCAAATTTGACTAATTAACATAAATATGATATGCTATATATTGAGAAAGCTTTGATATATCCCATATTTTAGCAGTTTTAGAATACCGAAGTTGCACATTTGGTATTTTTTACATAAAAAAAGAAAAAATTTTCAGGGAGGAATATTCAAATGAAAAATTATGAAAGGTTTATTTTTGTGGCTTTCATAGCAATGACTATTTTTGTTGAAGCACTGATTGTTTCTGCTCCATCAGATGTTTCTACAAGTGAAAGTGAAATTGATAGTAGTTCATATGTAATTCAAGAGTTAAATTCTCAAGAGGAAGCATCAGAAAAAAGAAAAGAAAACTTTGAAAAAGTGCTCAAAGAGGCAGGCTTAAAAGAGGATTATGATTGGTATATTGAGAATGACATAGAAGAATTTATAGAAGGACAATGGGATGGAGACGATAAGAAAGACGACTTTTACGGCAAGAGATATATTATTGGTAGAATGTATTATATTTTTAGGTCGCGGACTGGATTAGATGGAATGCATCATGCAGAAGTATATGAGTGTAATATAGACTATTCTGGACATTTGGAAATAAATGGATATTCAGATGAATATACATTTGCAGTTAGTAAGAGAAATAATATAATTTATTCATGGCAATATTTTGAATGTTTAGACCAGTGGAAAATTCCTAATAATGAAACTATTGTTTATTATAGTCCATATAATAAACGTTTTGCAGATGATTTGCGTGGATTTTGCGAGACTAATGATGCAGATGGCGTTAAACACTTGTATAGTTTTCTGGCAAATGGAGAGATGAATAAAGAATATTAACTTTTTGCAAACAAGTGCAATTGTTTGCTTTATAAAAGGGAATGGGTATAAAGCTCCTTCCCTTTTAGTATAATAAAGTAATTTTAGAACCATTTTTTTCAACAAAACCTTCATCAATTAAAAGTTTAAGTTCCCTCATCATAGCACTTCTATCAACACTAAGAAAATCTGCTAAATCAGTGTAATTATATGGTAGAGTAAAAGTTTTTCTCATAGAACTTTTGGATAATATATCAAAATAAGAAAGCAATTTATCACGAGTATTTCTTTTGGTCAAAAGTTCAACACGTAAATTTAATCTAATAATTTCATCTAAAAATAATTCACTCAAATTATTAATTAATTCTCTATGAAAAGAACAATTGCATTCACATTTTGCAAATAAAGTATCATAAGTAAAATATAATATTTCAGAATTTTTTTTTGCAACAGCAAAAAGTTCATTATTAGTATTTGCTGGATAAAAAACTTCACCAAAAACATCATTTTCATTAAAACGGCCAATTATAGTTTTATTTCCATTAACATCATATCTAATTAAATCAACTTCTCCACTAATTATTATACATATTTGATTACGTTTTTCAATATATGAAGTAACAGTTTCACCTTTACTTATTTTTTTTATTTGAATCTTATTACAATTTTCTCGAAAATTTTTTATAAAAATTTTTTTATCGAAATTAGTATCCATAACATTACTCCTAAAATTAGCTTTCGCCGAAATATCAAATCTTTCAAAATTCGACATAAAAATTATACATCAAATTATGAAAAAACTAAAAAAATTATATTATATTTTTGTTGCTTTTGCAACAGATTTTTATAAAATTAAATGTATAATTAGTTTGTACTTGAAGAAAAAACAAGTATAAAAATACTTACAAATAAAAACAAAAATTAATTAAAAATCTAGGATTTTGTAGTGTTTGCATATTTATGGGGAAGGAAGTAAACAAAGATGAAAGTTATTAAAAGAGACGGAAGAACAATAGACTTTGATCGTGCAAAAATTCAAACAGCTATTGAAAAAGCAAATAAAGAAGTAAGAGGAAAAGAAAAAGCAACAAAAGAGGAAATTGATGAAATAATATCATATATCGAAGACCTTGGAAAGAAAAGAATGTTAGTTGAAGACATTCAAGATGTAATTGAAGAAAAATTAATGGAATTAGATAAATATGAATTAGCCAAAAAATATATAGTATATAGATACACAAGAGCATTAGTAAGAAAATCAAACACAACAGATGAATCAATATTAGGATTAATCCGTAATGAAAATAAAGAATTAGCAGAAGAAAATTCAAATAAAAATACAATGTTAGCATCAACACAAAGAGATTATATAGCAGGGGAAGTTTCAAGAGATTTAACAAAAAGAATATTATTGCCAGAAAAAATTTCAAAAGCACATGAAGATGGAATATTACATTTTCATGATGCAGATTACTTTGTACAACCAATATTCAACTGTTGCTTAATAAATATAGGAGATATGTTAGATAATGGTACTGTAATGAATGGGAAAATGATTGAAACACCAAAGAGTTTTCAAGTTGCATGTACAGTAACAACACAAATAATTGCTGCAGTTGCAAGTAACCAATATGGAGGACAATCTGTTGATATTAAACATTTAGGAAAATATTTAAGAAGAAGCCATGACAAAATAAAGAAAAGATTAACAGAAAAATATGGTGGAAAATTACATAAAAATATAATTGAAGACATGGTAAATGATAGAGTAAAAGAAGAATTATCAGCAGGAATTCAAACAATACAATATCAAATAAATACTTTAATGACAACTAATGGACAATCTCCATTTGTAACATTATTCTTACATCTAGAACCAGAAGATGAATACATTAATGAAAATGCAATGATAATAGAAGAAATATTAAAACAAAGAATACAAGGTATAAAAAACGAAGTTGGAGTTTATGTAACACCAGCATTCCCAAAACTAGTATATGTTTTAGATGAACATAACTGCTTAAAAGGTGGAAAATATGATTATTTAACAAAACTAGCAGTAAAATGTTCTGCAAAGAGAATGTATCCAGATTATATTTCAGCTAAAAAAATGAAAGAAAACTATGAAGGAAATGTATTTAGTCCAATGGGATGTAGAAGTTTCTTAATTCCATGGAAAGATGAAAATGGACAATATAAATTTGAAGGAAGATTTAATCAAGGTGTTGTAAGTATCAACTTACCACAAATAGGAATACTTGCACAAGGTGATGAAGAAAAATTCTGGAAATTATTAGATGAAAGACTTGAACTATGTAAAGAAGCGTTAATGTGTAGACATTATTCATTATTAGGAACATCATCAGATATATCACCAATACATTGGCAAAATGGTGCAATAGCACGTTTAAAGAAGGGTGAAAAAATTGATAAATATCTAAAAGATGGATATTCAACATTATCATTAGGATATATAGGAATATATGAAACAACAAAATTAATGAAAGGTGTATCACAAACAACTCCTGAAGGACATGAATTTGCTATAAGAGTAATGAATTACTTAAAAGATAGAACAACAAAATGGAGAAATGAATCTGGATTAGGATTTTCATTATATGGAACACCAGCAGAAAGCTTATGTTATAGATTTGCACGTATTGATAAAGAAAAATTTGGAAGTATTCCAGATGTTACAGATAAAGGATATTATACAAATTCATATCATGTTGATGTTAGAGAAAAAATAGATGCATTTAGCAAACTAAAATTTGAAAGTGAATTCCAACCATTATCATCAGGTGGAGCAATATCTTATGTTGAAGTTCCAAACATGAAAAACAATCTTGAAGCATTAGAAGAAGTTGTTAAATTTATATATGATAATATTCAATATGCTGAATTTAACACAAAATCAGATTACTGCCAAGTTTGTGGATATGATGGAGAAATGATTATAAATGATCAAAATGAATGGGAATGTCCACAATGTGGAAATAAAGACCATAATAAAATGAATGTTGTTCGTCGTACATGTGGATATTTGGGAGAGAATTTCTGGAATGTAGGAAAAACAAAAGAAATAAAATCAAGAGTTTTACATTTGTAAAATGAAAAGCCCCTCAATATAGGGGCTTTTTGTGTGCAAAAAAGTTTTATGTATTTCTAAGTGTACAAAAGTTACGATCATTAGTTTCCTTACCTTTTAGCCCAAAAAACTTGATATTTTTCTTAATTTAATGTAAAATATATAAGTATGATTTTTAAGAAAGAAAGAGGAAAGAACCATGCAAGAAATATTAGAAGTATTAAAAGAAACTATAATAGATAGTATAAAATTATTACCATTTTTATTTATAACATATCTAATAATGGAATATATAGAACATAAAACAAGTAACAAGGTAAAACAAGTTATACAAAAATCAGGAAAATTTGGACCATTATTAGGAGGAATTGTAGGAATAGTACCACAATGTGGATTTTCAGTATCTGCAACAAATTTATATTCAGCAAGAGTAATAACACTTGGAACACTTATTTCTGTATATTTAACAACATCTGATGAAATGTTGCCAATATTAATTTCAGAAACAATACCAGTATCAACAATATTAACAATCTTAGGAATAAAATTAGTAATAGGAGTACTAGCAGGATTTATAATAGACTTTGTAGCAAGAAAATTGCATAAAGAAAAAGAAGAAACAAAAATAGAAGAAATATGTGAACACGAACATTGCCATTGTGAAAAAAATATAGCATTATCAGCATTAAAACATACATTAAATATATTTTTATTTATATTTATTATAACACTTGTAATAAATGGAATAATAGAAATAATTGGTCAAGAGAACCTTGCAAATATAGTTAGCAAAAATGTAATATTAGGACCTGTTATTGCAGGAATAATAGGATTAATTCCAAATTGCGCATCATCAGTAGTATTAACAGAACTATTTGTAGAAAATGTTATATCAATGCCAATATTAATTTCAGGATTATGTGTAAATGCAGGTGTAGGATTATTAGTATTATTCAAAACAAATGAGAATAAAAAAGAAAATCTAAAAATTATAGGGCTATTATATGCAATAGGTGTAATATCAGGACTTATTTTAGAAATTATCATTTAAATTGGAAAAATTACTTGAAATTTTAAGCTTTTTGTAGGATAATATAAGTATGTGAGAATAAAATTGAAAATGAAAGGAAACAAATATGAAATTAATAGATAAATTTTTAAAAAAGTTAAATACAAGTAGAAATACATTTGTTACATATATATTAACATTAATTTCATTTTATTTAGCAATAGATAGAATAGTAGAAATGCTACTTATGATATTTACTGGAGTATCTGTATCATATTGGGGACCATTTATGTATACATTTGCTTTAGCATGTCCTGTATTTGCATTTCTATTTTCAGGTACTTCAGAATTTGCGTCATCAAAAAATACAAAAGTAACATTATTTTATACATATGTGGTAGGATTATATGTTATAGCTTTATCAATGTTTGTACAATGGATTAATAGAGGAGCATGGTTGCTTTTAATATCATTACCAGGATATACAGAATTAGTAACAGACTATTCTGAATTAATAAAGCCAGCATTAGTATCATTAGCAATATATTTACCACTAACAACTTTCTATGGACTATTTAAATTTATTCGCTTAGGAGTTGGAGATAGTAAAGACTGGACTAGATCAATTTGGGATTATAAAGGAATAAGTTTAAAAGACACAAAACAAGGACATGGACCATTTACTTGTGATTTATGTGTATGTAATGATTTTGAAACAGGAAAGAAAGTACAATTTGTCGAAAAAGCAAGATATCAATCATTATTAGTAGTTGGAGGTTCAGGAACAGGAAAAACATCTTTAATAATTGAACCATTTGTTGCAAAAGATATAGAGAAAAAAGCATTCTATTTTGCAAATGCAAAAGAAATGGGATATACAGCATTAAAAACAGGAATTGCAGTATTAAATAAACCATATGATAATGAATATTTAAATCAAAACTTTTCATTAAATATGATAACACCAGTAGATGGAAAAGAATCAGTATATAAATCATATATGAATAAAATGATATTAGCATCATTAGGAAGCAGTTATTCATATAGAAATTTAGGAATTACAACATTATCACCAGATTATGAATCAACAGAAAAAATGATAAATGTATGCAAAAATTTCCATATAAAATATAATATTATAGATCCAGCTAACAGAGGCTCTATAGGATTAAACCCATTTATATATGATGACCCAAATAAAATAGCAATAACAATTTCTGCAGCGTTAAAAGCAATGTATGTAAATGCACATCCAGAAATTGAAGATACATATAGAGAAGAATATATAATACAAGCAGTTGAAAATTTAGCAATTATGTTAAAAGAAATGTATCCTCGTTTAAATGGTGGAAATTTACCAAATCTAGAAGACATGTTAAAAATGCTTACAAATTATAGTATAGTAGAAAAAATGTGTGAAATAATGTGCCAAGATTCAGAATTAGCTGAAAAGTATTCAAATCAAATAACATACTTTAAAAGAAACTTCTATGAGAATGCACCAGGTAAAGCAATTACAGAACAATATTTATATTTAGCTGTATCACAACTTGATAATTTATTGAGATTACCAGGTGTAAAAACAATATTATGCAATAGACATAATAATATAGATTTTGACAAAGCATTAGCAAATGGAGAAGTAACATTTGTATGTACTCGTAGAGGAGATTTAGGAAGAGTAAGCCATAAAGCATTTGGATTATTTTTCTTGTTATCAATGCAAAATGCAGTGTTAAGAAGACCTGGAAATGAAAACAGTAGAATACCACATTTCTTATATATAGATGAATTTCCAGACTTTATATGTAAAGATACAGAAGCAATATTTACATTATATAGAAAATATAAAGTTGCAACAACAATAACAGCCCAAAACTTATCTCAATTAGAAGCAAATGCACCAGATATGAAATATAGAGAAACAATTATTTCAAATTGTGCAAATAAAATTTTCTTAGGAAATGCAGATAATACAGAATTAACATGGTGGGCAAACGAATTTGGAAAGAGAAGAACTTGGACATGGGCAAGTAGTATGGATATGAGCAAACTTGAATATGATTCAAAAGCAAGTGGAATAAAATATGATTGGGAATCATATTGGCCAGCAAATAAATTAGGAACCATGGGATTTAAAGTTGCTGCTATAAAATTAAAAAATGATGGTGGAGGATTTAATATAAATGATGGTAGATTAAATTTTATAGGTGCTAAATATAAAGAAGAGCAACCAATAAAAATATATAATTTTGCTAGATTTACAGCAGGAGTTGTAGAAGATTCAGATGAAAGCAAACATAAAGAAAAATTTGATCCAAAACATATTAATTTTGTAGACGAAAGAAACGAAATAGATCCAATTCAAACAGATACAACAGATGCAAACTTTGAATTTGACAATGAAAATGCAGTTGTAGTAAATTTGAAAAAAGGAAAGAAATAATAAAAGAGAGCAGTGCATTAGCACTGCTCTTTAGTATGATAGAAAATGTCAATAAAAAACTAAAAATACTTGAAAAAAAAATCAAAAAATAGTACAATATAAAGGAATGAAAGGAAGAAGAAAAAGTGAAATTAACAGACTTTAATTATGAATTACCAGAAAGATTAATAGCACAAGTACCAATAGAAAAAAGAGACGAATCAAGATTAATGGTATTAGATAGAAAGAACCAAACAATAGAACATAAAGTATTTAAAGATATTATAGATTATTTACAACCAGGAGATTGTATTGTAAGAAATAATACAAAAGTTTTACCAGCTCGTTTATATGGAAAAAAAGAAACAGGAGCACATGTTGAATTTTTATTATTAAATAGAATAGAAGGAGACATTTGGGAGTGTATAGTAAGACCAGGAAATAAATTACATGCAGGAGCAAAAGTAAGTTTTGGCGATGGATTATTAAATGCAGAAGTATTAGACACAATGCCAGGTGGAACAAGAAAAGTTCAATTTACATATCAAGGAATATTTAATGAAATATTAGATAAAATTGGTTTAATGCCATTACCTCCATATATACATGAAGAACTAAAAGAAAATGATAGATATCAAACAGTATATGCAAAATATGAAGGTTCAGCTGCAGCACCAACTGCAGGATTACACTTTACAGATGAATTATTAAAGAAAATAGAAGAAAAAGGTGTAAAAATTGCGAATGTAACATTACATGTAGGAATAGGAACATTTAGACCAGTAAAAGAAGAAAACATAGAAGACCATGATATGCATACAGAACATTACTATATTAAACAAGAAGATGTAGATAAAATAAATGAAACAAAGAAAAATGGTGGAAAAGTTATAGCAGTTGGAACAACATCATGTAGAGTATTAGAAACAATTGCAGATGAAGAAACAGGAATGGTACATGTAACAGAAGGAGATACAAATATTTTCATATATCCAGGATATAAATTTAAATGTATAGATGGATTAATAACAAATTTCCATTTACCAGAATCAACATTAGTAATGTTGGTATCAGCATTAGCTGGAAGAGAGTATATATTAAAAGCATATAATGAAGCAGTAAAAGAAGAATATAAATTCTTTAGCTTTGGAGATGCAATGTTTATAAAATAAAAAGGTATACAAATGAGTAAAGAAAACTTACCAATATCAGTTGATAATAATAAATCATTAGCAGAAAAAATAAAAGAATTAAAAACTGCTGAAAAAGCTGCAAGTATGGGATTAGGAATGATTGTATCATTAAAAAATATTCAGCAGATGTATGAAGATGAAGAAGTCGAAACACAACCATCAAAAGATGGAAAGAGTAATGTATATCCACAAGTCTTTAGTACAGTAACACATGGTGATAATATTAAAACACTAGGAGCGTTAGAAACATTGGGATATATTCAGATAAATAGAAAAGATTTTAAAAAGAAAAGTACATTTGCTTTTGAACGATTGGGATTTGGAGAAAAGGAATCTGCAAAAAAAGCTTTTTTTGCACAATTTAATCCTGATGAAAGAAAATTGTATGAACATGATTTTTTTAATATAGCAGTACAAATAACAGACAAAAAAATTAATGTTGACGAATTAGTTCAAAAATATATAAATGTAAATCAAATAGATAAAAGTAATATACAAGAAAGAAAAGCAGTAAAGACAATTGGACTTATTTTTAAAACTTTAAAAAATTCAAAAATAGATGTTAAAATAGATGAATTAGGTGAGTCTCAAATAGTATATGATTCAGATAGATCACTTTTAACAAGAGTTCAGGAAGAAAGCACAGACAAATGTGAAGAATATAGAAAATCAGTAAAAAAAGATGCTGAACAATTAGAACAAAATAATAAAAGAACTCAAGATCAACCTGAACAGATGGGCAAAGAAGTTCAACATGGAGAAGAATTAGAGATATAGAAGAATGTAACATTAAAAGAAAGGATGAAAAAATGAAGCCAGCAGTAACTTATGAATTATTACACGAATGTAAACAAACAGGTGCAAGAAGAGGAGTTATCCATACACCACATGGAGATATTCAAACTCCGATATTCATGCCAGTAGGAACACAAGCTACAGTAAAATCAATGACCCCAGAAGAATTAAAAGAAGAAGTAAAAGCACAAATAATATTATCAAACACATATCATTTATATTTAAGACCAGGACAAGAAATTGTAAAAGAAGCAGGTGGACTTCATAACTTTATGAAATGGGATAGACCAATATTAACAGATAGTGGAGGATTCCAAGTATTTAGTTTAAGTTCATTAAGAAAAATAACAGAAGAAGGAGTTGCATTTCATTCACATTTAGATGGAAGTAAACATTTATTTACACCAGAAAGTGTAATGAAAACAGAAGAGGACTTAGGTGCAGATATAATAATGGCATTTGATGAATGTTGTCCCTATCCATCAACTTATGAGTATACAAAAAATTCAATGGAAAGAACAACAAGATGGGCAAAAAGATGTAAAGAAGCTCATACAACAGAAAATCAAGCATTATTTGGAATAATACAAGGTGGATTTTTTGAAGATTTAAGAAAAAAATCAGCAGAAGATTTGGTTGCATTAGATTTACCTGGTTATGCAATTGGTGGAATAAGTGTTGGAGAACCAAAAGAAGAATTCTTGAAAATGTTATATTATACAACACCATTAATGCCAAAAGATAAACCAAGATATTTAATGGGAGTTGGAACACCAGATTATTTAATAGAAGCAGCATTAGCAGGAATAGATATGTGTGACTGTGTATTACCAACAAGAATTGCAAGGAATGGAACAGCATTAACATCACATGGAAAAGTTGTTGTAAGAAATGCAACATATGAAAGAGATTGGACACCATTAGATTCAGAATGTGATTGTTATACATGTAAAAATTATACAAGAGCATATATAAGACATCTAGTAAAAGCAAATGAAATATTAGGAGTAAGATTACTTTCAATACATAATTTAAGATTTTTAACTAGATTAATGGAAAATATAAGAACTGCAATTGAAGAAGATAGATTAGGAGATTTTAAAACAGAATTTTATAAAAAATATGGATATGAAAACTAAAGAAAAGGAGGAATAACATAATGGAATTATATTATGAAGAGGAAAAACAAAATCAGAAAAAGTCAAAAACACCTATTTTTATAGGAATATTTATTATATTATTAATAATATTAACAATTATAGTTGTTTATGCAATAATGTACATAAAAACAACAGTATTAAAAGTAAAAATTGATAATGTTTCACAAAATAATTTTGGAAAATTGATAATAAGTACAACAACTAATGGTGAAGAAAAAATGTATTTTCCTATTAGAAAAGTAGCAAAATATTTTGGATATTCAGATTATGCAGGAGATTATTCTACAAAATCAGAAGATAGTACTAAGTGTTATGTTGATAATGGTGAAGAAATTGCCTTATTTACTTTAAATTCTAATGTAATAATTTTAGCAAGAAATAATTTTCCTAATGAAGAAATTACAATAGATGAAAAAATTTTTGAACAAGATGGTGAATTATTTATAACTAAAGATGGATTAGAAAAGGCTTTTAATGTTATTCTAAATTATGAAACTACAAATAATACTATCAATATATACTCACTTAATTATTTAGTAGTATCATATGCAAATAATTATAATCTGAGCAAAAAAGAATATTCAATAGATATTAATGATGAAAAAGCTATTAGAGAAGGCTTGCTAATCGTACAAGAAAATAGTAAATATGGACTTTTAGATGTAAGAACTGGAAAATATATTTTAGAGACTAAATATGATTTTATTTCATATTTACCATATATGTCACAATTTTTAGTAAGAAGCAATGGAAAATATGGAATAACAGATAAAAATGGAAAGATAAAGATAAAAGTTTCATATGATGATATTGAAATAGCAGATAGTAAAAATAAATTATATATTGTAAAAGAAAGTTCTTTATATGGAATGGTAAATTCAGACGGTAAAATAATATTACCATCTAGTTTCCAGAGTATAGGAATAAATGGAAACAATTTTGAACAAAACAGAATAGATAATCAGTATATATTGGTAAAAGAATTAATACCTGTTAAGTTTAATGGGCTATGGGGATTTTATAATGTAAATGGCGAAAAAGTAACAGATTTCATATTTACAGATATAGGATGTACTATTTCATCAGTTACAAATTCATATCCAGTTGTTGAAATACCAAGTTTAAATTTAGTTGTAGTAAAAGTAAATGAAAAAAATTATAATTTAATAAATAGAAAGGGTGTAATAAGAATAAATGCTCCTCTTAATTCTGTATATTTAAAAACAGATGCTGCAACAGGGAAAAACACTTATTATATGACATATGGTGGAAGCAGTGAAATAACTAGAGATATTGAGGAAATTTTTGCTTCACTAGGAGTTAGTGAATAATAAAAACAAAAGAAGGAAGGAGAAAATGTTAATTATAACATTTAATAGTAAAAATGGCAGTAAAAAATAAAAATACATGGATTTTAATTATATTTATATGTGCAGGATTAGTAATAGGCGGATTAATAGGACAATTATCAGCACAAGTTGATTGGTTAAATTGGTTGGCTTTTGGACAAGAATTTGGTTTGTCACAACCATTAGTGTTAGATTTAAGTGTATTAAAAATTACATTTGGATTTGTAATTAATATAAATATGGCAAGTATTATTGGAATGGCTATAGCATTATTTATATATAGATGGATTTAAGATAAAAGGGGATGAAATAATGAGCTCAAATGAAATTTTAAAACAGGGCAAACATACATCAAAAAAATTTTTGATAGTATATGCTATTTGTATTATCGCAATTATATTTTCATTGATAATAGCAACAGAAAGAATTGAAAATGAAAAGCCTAATGCAACAGATTTTACTCAAAATGGAGCAATTGGAACAGAAATTGGAAAATATGTTTATTTACAGATAGATGGATTAAGTGATGTTATTGCAACATATGGTGAAAATGAAATTGAAAAATATTATATTGCAATAAATGGATATAATTGGTATATAGTTAGTTTAAGCAGTACAGATTTAGAAGAACTAAAAAATATTCAAGCATATACATATGGACAAATTGATAATAAGCCAGCATCAGTAACAATTTATGGTATTACAGAAGAAGTACCAGAAGACTTAAAAAAAATAGCAATAGATTTTTATAATAAAGGCCTTGAAGATGATGAAAAAATTACAATAGATGATTTTGAAAATTATTTTGGAAGTGTAATGCTAAATACAACAAAAGATCCTGTTGATTTAACAATAGAAACTATAGTTGGCTTAATATCTATAATAACATTGTTTGTTGTAGTAATTATTCAATTTTTTAATAAATTAATTAGGATAAAAGTAAATAAATATTTAGAAAAAAATAACTATAAAGAAGAATTAGAAAAACAATTAAGTAATAATATAGAAGAAACATTTTTTAATGAAAAATTGATTATAACAAAAGATTTTTTAATAGATACAACAAATGGATCTTTTGTTGTAGTAAAGTTTTCTGATATAAAATGGATATATACGCATAGATTGAAATATTATGGAGTAGTTTCAATTTCTAATAATATAATAATACAATTAAAAGATGGAAAAACACAATTTCAATGCTTAAATACTAAAGGAAAAATTTCAGATGAGTTTGAAAATGTTTTTGAAAAAATTTGTAAGAAAGTATCTAATGATACATTAAAAGGATATACTCAAGAAAATATAAAAGAATATAAAGAATATAAAAGAGAATTAAAAAATGGACTATAAAAAGTCCATTTTTTAATGTTTTAATCTAATTAATATTGCTATTGATAACAAAATAAGTAAAATTCCAACAACTATAAGACAAATACTTAAAATATTAGTTAATTGTAAATCAAAGTTTGAAGCAGTTACCGCAGTTGAATATTGTGCTGAATTTGATGTTGATTTTGTATTAGTGTTTTGAGTTGTAGTGGATTTTGTAGCAGATGTTGTCGAAGTATTTGATACTTGTGTTGAAGTGGAAGATAAATTCATATTTGCAGTTGCTGCAAAAGTTAGTGTGGTACTATACAATAAAGTAATAGCTGAAAACACGATAATAAAAAATATTTTTAATAATTTTGACATTAGTAAATCCTCCTAAATAATTCATTATAATACTAAAAAATGATATCAAACTTCTTAGAAAAAGTCAATATTAAATGTAGGAAAAATTATAAAGTTTAAAATTAATTTATTAATAAAAAAGTTCATAATTAGTTCATATTAATTTGCTATAATACATCATGTTGAAACGGAAAAAGATGGAAAATCCGTTGTTCTTATCATGTTTAAAATAAATTATAAATTGAAAGGAGCAAATGCAAATGCAAAAATTTGGAGAATTTGTATGTAAACACAAAAGAATAATACTAATAATCATGTTAATTTTATTAATTCCATCAATAATTGGAATGAAAGCTACAAGAATTAATTATGACATATTAGTCTACTTACCAGATGACATAGAGACAATACAAGGAGAAAATATATTATCAGAAGATTTTAATATGGGGGCATTTTCAATAATCTTATTAGAAGATATGGAAACAAAAGACATATTAAAATTAGAAGATGAAATAAAACAAGTAGATAATGTAGCAAAAGTAATATCTGGAGCAGATGTACTTGGAACAAGTATTCCAGTAGAAATGTTACCAGATGAAGTAAAAGATGAGTTATATAAAGATAACACAACAGTAATGTTAGTAACATTTAAAGAAGCAATATCATCAGACGCAACAATGAATACAGTACAACATTTAAGAGATATTACAGACAAACATTGTAAAATAAGTGGTATGACAGCAACATTACTAGATACAAGAGACTTATCAAATTCAGAAGTTGCAATATATGTAGTAATAGCAGTTATATTATGTTTAATAGTACTAGAAATAGCATTAGATTCTTATGTTGCACCAATATTATTGTTAGCAAATATAGGAATTGCAGTATTATACAATATGGGAACCAATATCTTTTTAGGAGAGATATCATATATAACAAAGGCAATAAGTGCAGTATTACAATTAGGTGTAACAATGGACTTTGCAATATTCTTATATCATAGTTATCAAGCAGAATTAAAAAATACAACTGATAGAGATCAAGCAATGAGTATTGCAATATCAAAAACATTCACATCAGTATTAGGAAGTTCATTAACAACAATTGCTGGATTCTTAGCATTATGTAGTATGAATTTAACATTAGGAAAAGACATAGGAATTGTTATGGCAAAAGGTGTATTATTTGGAGTAATAAGTGTTGTAACAATATTACCAAGTTTAATACTTATGTTTGATAAAGCAATTCAAAAAACAAAACATAAAGAATTATTACCAAAATTCACAACAATAAGTGAATTTAATATAAAACATTATAAAGCAATAATTGTAATATTCTTAATTGCATTACCAATAGTATTATATGGATATAACAACACAAAAGTATATTATAAATTAGACAGTTCATTACCAGAAACACTAGATAGTATTTCAGCAAATAACACATTAAAAGATAAATTTGGATTAGTATCACAAGAAATTATTTTAATAAATAAAGATACACCAAATGATGAAATTAATGAAATGTTAGATAAAATAGAAGAATTAGATGGAATAGATTTTACATTAAGTTATTCAAAATTATCTGAATTAGGTATTCCAGAAGAAATGTTACCAGAAGATTTATTAAGCATCTTCCAAAGTGACAAATATCAAATGATATTAATAAATTCAAAATATGAAATAGCAACAGATGAATTAAATAATCAAATAGCAAAAATAAATGAAATAGTAAAACAATATGATTCAAATGCTAAAGTAGTTGGTGAAGGACCATTAATGAAAGACTTAGTAGAAATAAGTGATCATGATTTTAATAGTGTAAACACAGTATCAATAGGAATTATATTTGTAATAATGATGTTTGTATTAAAATCAATATCATTACCAGTTTTATTAGTTATAGCAATAGAGTTTGCAATATTTATAAATATGGGTATTCCATATTACACAAATACAACAATACCATTTATAGCATCAATAGTAATTGGAACAATTCAATTAGGTGCAACAATAGATTATGCAATTTTAATAACAACAAAATATATACAAAATAGAAAAGATGGAAAAGACAAAAAACAAGCTATATCAGAAGCTTTAGGAACATCAATAAATTCAATTATAGTTAGTGGATTATGTTTCTTTGGAGCAACATTTGGAGTTGGAGCATATTCAAAAATAGAAATGATAGGAAGCTTATGTACATTGATGTCAAGAGGAGCTATTATAAGTGTTATAGTAGTTATTACAGTATTACCAGCATTCTTAATGATATTTGATAGACTTGTTTGCAAAACAACAATGGGAATGAAAGAAGTTAAAAATTAATCAAAATGTCGTAATTAAAAAGAAAGGAAGTTAAAAAAATGGATAAAAACGAATTATGTAAAAAAGTATCTGCAGGTATGTTATTAGTAACAATGAGTTTATATGCAACACCAGTATTTGCATATTCAAAAGATGAAACAGTTTATTCTAAATTAAATTCTGAGGGAAGTAGTTATAAGACAATAGTTAGTACACATTTAAAAAATACAGATAGTGAAAATACACTTAATGATTTAACAAATTTAACAAATATAAAAAATACTAATGGAGACGAAAAATTTAGTCAAAATGGAAATTCTTTAATATGGGATGCACAAAAACATGATATTTATTATCAAGGAGAAAGTGAAAATGAATTACCAATTTCATGTTCTGTGAAATATGAATTAGATGGTGAAGAAATTTCTGCTAAAGATATTGCAGGAAAAAGTGGAAAAGTAAAAGTTACAATAACTTATGAAAATAAATCAGAAAATTTGGTAAATATTAATGGAAAAACACAAAAATTATATACACCATTTGTTGTTGTTGCAGGAACAATGATAAATAATAAAAATAATAGAAACATTGAAGTTTCAAACGGAAAAGTAATTGATGATGGAACTAAAACAGTAGTTTTAGGTGTTGCTTTACCAGGATTACAAGAAAGCTTAAATATATCTAAAGATAAATTAGATATACCAAGTTCAATAGAAATTACAATGGATGCAACAGATTTTGAGATGGGAAGTATTATGAATTATGTTACACCAAAATTATTAGAAGATGAAGATATAGAGTCATTTGATGGATTAGATGAATTATATTCACAAGTTGAAACATTACAAAATTCAATGAATCAAATTCAAGATGGTGCAAATACATTAAAAGAAGGAACAGATACTTATACAGAAAAAATGCAAGAATTTGAAAATGCAATGGGAATGATTCAAAGTGGAATGGCAAGTGCTAATTCAAATTATACAAAAATTAATGATGGAATAAAAACATTAAATAATAGTACAGGAACATTAAATAATGGCTCAAAACAAGTTGCTGATGGTGTTTCTCAAATTGAAACAAATTTAAATACAATAAATGAAAAATTAGGAGAAGTACTTGCAGGAACACAAAGCCTAAAATCTGGTGAAACAGAACTTATTACAGGAATTGATACAATATTAACAAAATTAAATGGAATTGATGTATCTGATAATACAGAGAAAATTACAGAATTAACACAATTAGTAAATACAAATAAAGCAACTATTGAAAAATTAACAAGTGCAACAACATTATTAACAAAACAATATGAAGCATTAGAAGATGAACAAGCAAAAGCTCAAGTAAAAACACAAATTGATTTTAATAAGCAAATGATTCAATTATTAACAGTAAATACACAAGCACAAGAACAAACAATTGCAACATTAAAAGCAACAGATTTATCTGCAATAAATGAATTAAAAGCTGGATTAACACAAGTAAAAACAGGATTAACAAAATTAAGTGTTGGAACAGATTCATTAACAAGTGGAGTTACACAAATAAAAGGTGGAACAGCATTACTTGCAGAAAAAACAGGTGAATTAAGCCAAGGGGCTAATACAATATATCAAGGAACAACAAAATTAGCACAAGCAACAAGTACATTAAAAGATGGTTCTAGTCAAATGAAAGATGGATTAAATACATTAGATAATAGTTCAGCACAATTATTACAAGCAAATACACAATTAACAGAAGGTGCACAAACAATAAATGATGGTGCAACAACATTAGCTGATGGAATTGCAACATTTAATGAAGAAGGAATTCAAAAAATCTGTAATTTTGTAAATGGTGATTTAAAAGATTTAACAACAAGAGCTGAAAAATTAACAGATTTAGCAAAATCTTATAATAGTTTTACAATGGTTGAAGATGGTGTTGAATCAAATTCAAAATTTGTTATGATTATAGATGCAGTTAAAAAACAAGAAGCAACTTCAAAACAAGAATATATAGTTGAAGATAATAATAAACAAAACTAAATCAAATTAATAATCTTAAGTATAAGTTTTGAATGTAATGACGAGTGTGCATGAAGAAATTTTAGAAATTCTATGAAATTTTATGGAAAGAGTTCACTTTAGTGGAAGGGTGCCATAAAATAAATTAGAATTTCTTAAATTTCGTAATAAACTGAGGAATGGAATAAAAAACTTATATTCAAGATATTTATTGAATTATATTTTTAAATATTATATAATTAAAGAGGTGATAACATGTTTAATATATTAGTAGTAGAAGATGATAAAAATTTAAGAAAATTAATAACAACATATTTACAAAGAAATAAATATAACACTTATGAAGCAACAAATGGAGAAGAAGCATTAAATGTGTTAGATCAAAGTTATATTGACTTAATTGTAAGTGATATAATGATGCCTAAAATGGATGGATATGAATTAATAAAATCATTAAGAGAAGCTAAATATGATGTTCCGATATTGATAATTACTGCTAAAAGTGAAATTGAAGATAAAAAAGAAGGATTTTTACTTGGAGCAGATGATTATATGGTAAAACCTATAGATATAGAAGAAATGCTTTTAAGAATACAAGTATTATTACGAAGAAGCAAAAGTGCAAGTGAGAAGAAAATACAAATAGGTGATTTGTTATTAAATTATAATCAATTAAGTGTTATAAAAAAAGATAAAGTCTATAATTTAGCACAAAAAGAATTTTACCTATTATATAAACTGTTAAGTACGCCAAATACAATATTCACAAGACAGGAATTGATAGAAGAAGTATGGGGACTAGAAAGTGATTCAGATTATAGAACAGTAGATGTACACATAAAAAGAATAAGAGAAAAAATGAAAGATGTAGATGAGTTTGAAATTGTAACAATTAGAGGAATAGGATATAAAGCTATAATACATGAGAAGGGTTAAAAATGTTTGAAAGAATTTTTGGAAAAAGAAAATCATTACAAAGAAATTTAGTAATAGATTTGATAATATGTATAATAATCGTAATGTTTATTTCATTAGTTGGATTTTATATATTTGTAAATAAAGAAACACTTAATAGTTTAATACAAGTTAATTTTGAAAATAAAGAGCAAATAAAAGAAATATTAGGAATAACAAGAAGAAGTGTAGTTTTATTGATAATAAATACAATATTAATAAGTACAATAGTAATGAGAATAACTGGTAAGAAAATACTCCAACCAATTGAGAAAATGACAGAAGCAACAAAAAAAGTTGCTTCTGGAGATTTTAATGTAAAACTTGAATCACAAAGAGAAGATGAAATTGGTGAACTAACTCAAAATTTTAATCAAATGGTAAATGAGTTGGGAAAAGTAGAAGTAATTCAAAAAGATTTTATAAATAATGTATCACATGAAATAAAAACACCAATAAGCTCAATACAGGGATTTGCAAAATTATTAGAAGATGAAAATTTACCAGAAGCCGAAAGAAAAGAATATGCAGAAATAATAATTGAAGAATCAAATAGATTACTTAATTTATCAACAAATATATTAAGACTTTCAAAAATTCAAAATCAAGGAAAAATAGTAAAAAAAGATCATATTAATATAACAGAACAATTAAGAAAAGCTATTGCAGTACTTGAAAATAAATGGAATAAGAAAAGTTTAACATTTAATATCTCTGCTAAAGATGTATATTATGATGGTGATGAAGAACTTACATTTCAAGTTTGGATGAATTTGATAGATAATGCAATTAAGTTTTCAAAACCAAATGGAAAAATTACAATAGATGTAAAAGAAGAAAATGATGAAGTTGTAGTAAAAATTAAAGATAATGGAATGGGAATGAGTAAAGAAGAGCAAGAAAGAATATTTACGAGATTTTATCAAATAGACAAGTCACATTCACAAGAGGGAAGCGGATTAGGATTATCAATTGTAAAAAGTATTATAGATTTGTCTGGCGGAAAAATTGAAGTAGAAAGTAAAGAAAATTCAGGAACGACATTTACTATAAAACTTCCTATTGAAAAAGAAAATAATAAAATAATAATTTAATGAAATTGTTGAAATAATTATTATAGTATGATATAAAGAAAATGAAGGAGTGATTTATATGGAATATTTTGAAAAAATTATGAAAAAAACAGGATGGACATCTTTGTTATCATCAATAGTTTTTGCAATATTAGGAATTATATTAATTACAAATCCAGAAGGAACAATAAAATTTGTTTCTGCAATATTGGGAATTATGTTTATACTTGCAGGAGCATATAAAATAATAAGTTATTATCAAAACAAAGGAAAATATGATATCATGAATTATGATATAGCTTATGGAATTATAGCAGTTATATTAGGAATTGCAACAATTGCATATAGTGAACAAATAAGTTCAATATTTAGAATTTTTATAGGAATATGGATTGTTTATAGCAGTATAATGAGATTTAGTTTAGCTTTAAAATTAAAAACTATAAGTTCAAATATATGGATATATAGCATAATATTAGCTATTTGTATGTTTATTTGTGGATTATATACAATATTTGTATCTAATTTAGTTGTTGTTTCAATTGGTATAAGCATATTAATTTATGCAATTATTGATGCTATTGAAGATATTATATTTTTAGTTAATGTTAATAAATTAAGTTAAGAATTATGAGGGTGGTAATAGTAAAATGTTACCATTCTTTTTTTGTAAAAATATAAGCAAAACTTATAATATATATTACAATAATTAATTTGATTTATTATAAGAGTTATGTTAATATATATATGTACGAAGAACAAACATATATAAGTCTTGTTGAGACTTACAAATCAATTGGAGGTTTTTTTCCCTATGGAAAAACTGTTCTATGAAGTCGTCACTGGAAATCACTATGATCTGGAGGAGGCTAACAAACATAATGATAAGCTTAGGAAAAAGGATAAAGTGAAGGCAAAGGATATGCCTAGCACTGAGCTCAATTTCATCAAGGAACACCATTGTGGATGCTGTTTGCATTATGGCATGGCTTTGTTTAAGCTGATGCGTGATGCAGGAATGAAATGTTTCATTTCCATTTCTGTGGAAGAAAATCCTGTTACCCATGAGAAGACAGACATGCATGTTAGTGTCTACTATATCAAGGAGGGAAAGGAGTATATCGCAGATCCTGTTGAGGCTGTGAAGACCGGAACACTCGGCTTTGACCAGATTCCGTTGGAAAGCTTTATCAGGGAAAATGGTACTGTATGGATCTTTGATCCCTATGGAGAACATGGTGATGAAGAATTCTTCAGTAGTTTTATGGCCACACCTTTGGCTACATTTACTGGTGAAGAATAAGTCTCACAGACTAAAGTAAAAAGTCTCATTTGCTTTTTACTTTGAGAAGCTATCGGCTAATTTGCCGATGGCTTTTTTCGTATAATTCTTGAAAGTAGTTATATAATATGATAAAATGCAAAAAAGAAAGGAACTAAAATATGTATGATGTCATTATAATAGGAGCAGGACCTGCAGGGATAACAGCAGGATTATATACTCAAAGAGGAAATTTAAAAACATTAATTATTCATAATGGAAAAACATCTTTAGAAAATGCAAATAAAATTGATAATTATTATGGATTTGAAAATGGAATAACAGGTAAAGACTTATATTTTCAAGGAATTAGGCAAGCTCAAAATATTGGAATAGATGTAAAAAATGAAGAAGTAATAAAAATAGAAATGATAGAAAAAAGTTTTAAAGTGAAAACAGCCAAAAATGAATATATTTCTAAAACGATTATAATAGCAATGGGAACAAAGAAAAAAACTTTACAAATAGATGGAGTAGAACAATTTGAAGGTAAAGGAATAAGTTATTGTGCTATTTGTGATGGATTTTTTTATAGAAACAAAGATGTTGCAGTAATTGGAAATGGAGATTATGCAATATCTGAAGTGAATGATTTATTACCAGTTGTAAATAAAATTACAATATTAACAAATGGAAAAACTGCTCCAGATATAAGGCGTGAAAAAGTAGAAATAAATAATAGAACTATAAAAGAAATATTTGGACACGAAAAAGTTGAGAAAATTGAATTTGATGACGGAACAGATATAAATGTAAATGGAATATTTATAGCACAAGGAACAGCAGATAGTACAGATATAGCTAAAAAAATTGGATTAGTATTAGAAAATAATAAAATAAAAGTTAATGAGAATATGGAAACAAACATTAAAGGAATATATGCTTGTGGAGATTGCATAGGTGGAACATTTCAAATTTCCAAAGCAGTAAATGATGGAATGAGAGCAGGATTAAGTATAATTAGATTTTTGAAATAGATATAATCAATACTTATATAAAACATAAGGATAATTAATTTTACATTTTAATAATGTTATGTTAATATATATATGTAAGACACATAGAATAATTTAGGTTTCATTGAAACTTAAACAATTATTTGGAGGAATGCATCATGAAAAAATTCATCAAAGCAATCACTACCACCATTCTGTCCCTGGCAATTATGACTGGGTGCGCAAGAAATCCTTTTGCGACTGACGATTATCATGCGATTCTGACAGTAAAATCCAATGTTGGAGTTCATGGAGTGTTTGAGTCTCACAATGGACTTGGACTGACTTGGACTGGTCAGAAGCAGGCAATTACCTATCCGGTGAGATTTTTTATTAACAAGGGGGAATCAATTGAAGTTGAATTTAAGTGTGAGGCATGTGGAACGACAATTAAGGAAAAGATGACTTGTTCTCAGTCGAAGCTGTTTGAGTGCGAGTGTCCTATCGAGGGGGATGAAAACAACAATGCGAGGGAATACATTGTTGTGAAATTGTATGATACCGAAAAATATCTTGAAACCCAGGAGGAAAAGAACAAATAATTGAAAGAAAGAGACTGTTACTATTAGATTTAGTGACAGCCTTTTTCTGTTTTTAGAAAAAATGTAATATATATAAGACAAAAAGTTAAAAATGTGTTATAATTCAAATTAAATATAGAAAAAATATAGTAGAGAATAATTATATAGGAGGAATCAAAAAAATGATAGAAGAAATAAAGAATTCGGAAGAATTTGAAAATGCAATAAAAAGTAATGTAACTGTATTTGCAGATTTTTATGCAACTTGGTGTATGCCATGTAAAATGATGTCTAGAATAATAGATGAAATAGCAAAAGAACATCAAGAAGTAAAATTTGTTAAAATAGATGTAGATCAAAATACAGAATTAGCGATAAAATATAATGTTATGAGTATACCAACAATGATAATATTTAAGAATGGAAATGCAAGTAAAACATTTATTGGAGTAACAGATAAAAGTGAAATAATTGCAGAATTTTAATAGAAATAAGAGGAGAAAAATGAACAGAGAAATATTAAATGATTACAAAAATAAAGACGAAAAAATGTTATTAGCAGAGGTGTTAGATAAAATAGAAAACACAAATAATAGAAATAAAATTGAACATACTGATTTTTTTGATTTATCTCAAAATGAATTAGTACAAAAATTTTTAAACAAACAAAAATTTGAAAATTATATGCAATATGGTGGATTTGATGAAGCTGAAAGAAAAATGTATGTATTTTATCCAGAAAAATTTAATGAGCAAGTTGTTGAAAAAAATTTATCTAGCATTGTTCAAATTATTAGAATTATATTACCAGATGACTTAATAGGAAAATACACTCATAGAGATTATTTAGGAGCAGTTATGAAACTTGGAGTAAAGAGAGAAAAGGTTGGAGATATAATTGTAGAAAATAATGGTGCAGATATTATAATTGATAAAGAAATTACTAAATTTTTAGAACAAAATTTAAGTGAATTAACGAGATTTTCAAAATCAACAATTACAGTAGAAGATATACAAAATTTAAGAAATGTTGAAGTAAAAAAGGAAGAAATTGAAATAATAGTAGCCTCTTTAAGACTTGATAATGTTGCATCAGAACTTGCAAGATGTTCAAGAAGCAAAATAATTGAAATAATGAATACAGAAAGAGTTTTTGTTAATTTTCAAGTAGAAACAAAGAAAACAAAACAAATAAAAGAAGGAGATATGATTACAATAAGGGGAAAAGGACGATTTTTTATAAAAGAGATTATCGGGCAAACTAGAAGTGGCAGAACAATATTAAAAGTAGAAAAATTTGTATAATAAAAGATCACAGTCTTGAATTTAAAAGACTGTGATTTTTAAATATCATATTTTGTCATAATATAAGCATCTGTAGTATTATTATAATATTTTTTTCTGATTCCTAAATTTTTAAAACCAAACTTTTCATATAGTTTAATAGCAGGAGTGTTTTCAACATTTACTTCAAGTGTAAATGTTTTTAAATTCATATCAGAACACAAATCAATTAAAGTTTCCAACATTTCACCACCAATGCCTCTACCACGACAAGATTTTTTTACAACTATATTATTTAAAGTAGCTTCATCAAAAATAACTGAAACTCCAGCAAAACCAACAACTTCATTTTTTTCTTTAGCAATAATATATTTGGTTTTATCATTTACAAGTTCTTGTTTTAATACATTATAGCTCCAAAAATTATCAAAATCAGAATATAATGTATTTTTCATTTTTTCTAAATCTTCTAAAGTCATTTCAGTTATTTCCATAAAATTCACTCCTTTTTTTATTTGTTTTCTAAAGCTCTTTCAGCTTGAGATTTTCTTAAATATAATGGCATTAAATCAAAATTTGTATTTTGATTATAAGCATTTAATCCAGCTAATCCAAGAGAAAAACTACTTAAATCATTTTTATCAGAAAAAGTACAAGTATTAAGATTAGAAAGTAGATATTCTTTATGTATAATTGAACCATCACCAACAAAATTGATTTTATCATATTTATTTAATATTGGAATGATTTCTTCTATTGTTCTAAAGTTTAACTCTTCAAGTTGTGTTACAATATTATTTTTCTTTTCAAAAACTCCAAAGTAAACATTATTGTTTTTGGCATCTATAAGTGAACAGATAATTCCATCACTATCTATATTGTAAGCTAAAGATTCTAAAGAAGAAATTCCAACACATGAAATATGTAAACTATCTTTAAAGGCAAGTACTGTTCCAACACCAATTCTTATACCAGTGAAAGATCCAGGCCCTTTATCACAAACAATTAAATTTATATCTTGTAAAGTTAATTTACTTTCAGATAATGCTTGTTCGATTACAGGCATTATTTTTTCTGAATGATTTCTAGCATCATTAACAATAATTTCTTTTATACATTTTTTATTTTCTAAAACAGCTACTGTACATAAATTGCTTGCTGTATCTATACTTAATATTTTCAATTTTTTTCCTTCTTTCTTGTGAATATGCTTATTATACTACAATTAAATAGATTTTACAATAAAAAAATAATACATAGTTAAAAAAATGGTATAAGTTGAAAGAGAAAATGATAAACAACCCATTCCTAAAAGAATGAGTTGTTTATTTTATATTAATTTTGCTAGAAGCAACAATTTTTCTTTTTATTTGTTTTCTTACAGCAGAATAATGATATTAAAGAAATTATAAACAATATACCTAATGTTATTAATAAAACAATTACAGCTCCTAATCCTAATGTTTCAACAACACTAAGTAAACTTTCAACTAAAACACCAACAAAGAAAAATAAAGCTAAAGTTACTATTCCAGTGATTATCCATAAACATGAACAATCTTTCTTCTTAGGCTCTTTTTTACAAAAAATATCTACTTCTGGTTCCATAATTAGCACCTCCAGTCCTAATATATAGTATGCTACTTTTAAATATGTAGTTACATAATGTTGATGATTTTGATGTATATATATTGAATTATTTTAAATTTTATGATTTAATATAAATGGAAAAAGGGGGAATAAAATTGAAAAAAATAATTGTAAATCTATTATTAGTAGTAGCTATTATATTAATAAGTACAATAAAAGTTAATGCTACAGAAGTTATAACAAACATAAATGTTGGACAAGAAGAAAAAACATATGATTTAGAAGAGCTTTTAAAAGATGAGAAAGAGCAAGAAAAAATAAAAGAGCAAGCTGAAAAAAATGCACAAGAAGTCGAAGAAAAAAATAAATTAGAAAGTGAAAATATACAAAAGGCAGTATTAGCAACAAATGATGTTTCATATAAAAATCAATATGGGACATATATAAAAGGAATTACAAATCCTGGATATGATTATTATTTAGAAGAGCAAACAAGTCAAAATACTACAACAAACAAAACAACATGTTATTTTAAAATAATAAAACATGATGTTATGAATAATACAGATAAAACTATATATGATGCAACAAATGATAATGCACATTATATAACATATCATGTAAGAGACAACATAATATATGTTTTATATATTACAAATTATGATATGAATAATTCATGGGGAACAGAATATTCAACATCATATATAGTTGGAATTGATGTAAAAACAGAAAAAGTAATAATGAAACAATCATTTGAATCACCACAAGATTGTGGATATTTTCCGAGTTTTGCAGTAGATGGAGAAAAGAGAGTATATTTAGTATATAAAAAAAGAGGAATTAGAATTTTTGATAAAAATGGTAAATTACTTTATGACCAAAAGCCATTTGAAGATTCAGAAGATAAAAACTTTATTTATATAAAAGGAATAAGTCCAAATAATAAAATAATGTTTTTTGAAGCAATGTATATGATTAATGAATATGCATATGCTCAAAGTGTATATGAGGGAATGCAAAAACTAGATAATGGAGTATTTACATATAAAAAATCATATACAGTATATGGAAGAACATATCCTAATAATTATTCATATAACCCAATTTGGTATTTTTTTAATAATGATTATGCAGTAGATCAATATGGAAGAATAGCAAAGTTTAACTATAATGTTACAGATAAGGAAATGGGTGTTGATAGAGAAATTGTATTAGATTTAAATTCAGGATTAGTAGATTATACATATTCATCACCAGTATATCCAAATGTTTGTCAAAATGGAGATTATCTATATATAGTAGGAGCAAATCGTAATATTTACAAAGTTAATAAAAAAACATTAACATATACAGAATATATAAAAACAGATATTGAAGATTATGAAGATATAAAAAGTATAAATTACTATGAACAAAGTATATTTATGTTGACAAAAACAAGCTGGAATTATGAAATGAAACAAATACAATTAACAAGTTCTAATATAACAAAATTGAAAGATATTACAATTTCAAATCATAGTTCTACAAAACATTCTATGGATGATATAAAAAATAAATATCAAAAAACTTCTCCAACATTTAATTATACTAATTCAATATATGGACAAAAACCAAATTGGAAAAATCCATATTCAGCAGGAAGTCTAAAAAATGGTGTTATAACAGATACATTAAATAGATTAAATTATTATAGATGGTTAGTTGGAGTTAATGAGATAACTGTAAATACTGCAAAATTAGATAGAAATCAAAAAGGTGCTGTAATAAGTAAAGCTAATAACGAAATTAGTCATTATCCAAGTCAACCATCAGATATGAGTAATGAATTTTATAAAGAAGCATATGCAGGATGTAATGCAGGATATACACAAGGAGATATCTATTCTGGGAATGTTTCTTATGGTGAAAAAATACCATATCAAGCAATAGAAGGGTTTGTTGATGATTTAAATAATATAACAATAGGAAGTAAGACAGGTCATAGACAAAGTATGTTAGATCCAAAAGCAACATCTATAAGCTTTGGACAATGTGATATATATACAACAGCTTCTGTATATTATGACCCTAATAAAGATATTTCAAAAGAAAAATATTATGCATATCCGTCAGCAGGATATTTTCCTAAAAATGAAATGAAAGTAGGGCAATATTGGTCAATATATTTTGTAGGAAATGTGTCAGGAACAGTAACTGTAACATTTACTTATAAAGGAAAAAAATATTCAGCAGAAGGTTTAACATTTGAAAGAGGAAGCGGAGCTTTAAGTTTTGCTATGCCATCAGATTTGCAAAATTTATTAGGTGGTTCAAATAAAACAATGCCAGAATCTGAAATTTCAGTAGAAATAAATGGATTAAAAGATGAAAATCTAAATAAGTTAACATATAAATATTCTGTTAGATTTTTTAATGTAAATACAGCATTACCATTTTCTGATGTCAATCAAAATGATTGGCACTATAGTGCAGTAAAATATGCATATCAAAATAAAATTGTTTCAGGAACAACAGATACAACATTTTCGCCAGATATGAAAATTACAAGAGGAATGCTAGTTACAATGTTATATAAGATGGAAGGAAGTCCTAAAATATCAGGAAATAGTAAATTCCCAGACGTACAAGATTCAACAATGTATTATTATAAGGCTGTTATATGGGCATCTACCAATAAAATTGTAAATGGATATTCTTCTGGAAGTAATAAAGGAAAATTTTTACCAGATAATAATATAACAAGAGAAGAATTGGCAGCAATGTTAAAGAATTATTGTATATATAAAAATAAATATAAGGCTACAAAAGCAGATTATTCAAAGTTTTCTGATAAATCTAAAATATCTGCATGGGCTCTTTCTGCAATGGATTGGGCTGTTGGAAATTCAGTAATAAAAGGATCTAATGGAAAAATTAATCCATTAGGAACGGCCACAAGAGCTGAAGCGGTTTCAATGATTTATAAATATAGACAAAGTATAAAATAAATAATTTTGGCAAAAGGCATCTTAAAAGAGATGTCTTTTACTTATATATTAAATATTGAAAAACGATAAAAAAGTATTGACAAAAAATAATAACGGTAATATAATGCTCATATCAAAAGAAAAAAATAATGGTATTTGGAGGTAAAGAAAAGATGAAAATATTAATAGGAGCATTATTTCTAAGTTTATGGCAATCATTACTATTTTGGAAACAAGATTTAGGCATATCTGTATTATTGTTTACAATACCAATAATATGGATAACAACAAAATTATTAAAAGGAAATATAAAAAACAAAAAAGCATTATTAATATCAATTCCGATTATAGTATTATCAAGTACATATTTTATATTTGATAATCTAACATTCTATTTAATAAATATAGTATTAATACCAATATTATATTTAATAATGATAATATGGGCTATATCTGATTTTCAAATAAAATCTATAATTTATAAAATTATTTTAATGATATTTGAACCACTTAATTATATTGGAGATGTTATTAGAACAATATTAAAAGAGTTTAATCCTAAAGAAAAAGATGAACAAATAGGAGAGAAAAAAGAAAAAAATAATATTTTTAAATCAGTATGTTTTACAGGAATTATAGCATTAATTGTAATAGGATTATTATGTTCTGCTGATAATGAATTTGCAAAACTATTTTCAACAATATTTAAAGATATAAACATATTTAATGTATCAGAATTGACAGGAAGAATAATAAGTATTATAATTGCATTTTTCTATTTTGCAGGATTTTTCATGAATATGTTAGATAAAGAAAATGGATTAAAAGAATTTGAAAAAGATGAAAAGACAGAAAAAAAAGAAAGTTATACAATAAGAATGATGATAACTGTGTTAAATCTAGTATATTTAGTATTTTGTTTTACACAAATAAAAGTATTGTTTACAGAACAAAACATAAAATATTCAGAATTTGCAAGAAAAGGATTTTTTCAATTAATGATAGTATCATTAATTAATATTGCAATGGTATTAAAAGCAAATAATAAGAATCTTAGAGAAACTGAAAAACAAGAAAAATATAAAAAAACAATGTGTATAGTAATGGTAATATTTACATTAGTAATAATTATTTCAGCATTTGCAAGAATGACATTATATCAACAAAATTATGGATATACAAGATTACGTGTATTAGTTGATTTGACATTAATTACAGAAATAATATTATTAATTCCAACAGTAATTTATATCTTAGAAAACAAGATAAATTTAATAAAAACATATTTTGTTATTATTATAACAATGTATTGTATTGTAAACTTTATAAATGTGGATAAATTTATAGTGAAAAATAATATTGATAGATACAAAGAAACTGGAAATATTGATTTGAATTATTTAATAGAAATGAATAATTCAGATATAGTTGACCAACTATTAGAATTAGATAGTACAGAATTTAAGTATTCAGAAAAACTTTATTCTCAATCTAATATAGATAAACAATTAATTAAAGAAAAAATAGAAAGACAAAAGAAAATGTTAGATGAATATTTAACTAATTTAAAGAAAAATCTTAATGAAACATATACTGTAGCTGAATTTAATTTGCCTAAAATGAGAGCTAAGTCAATATTAAATAATAGAAAATAAAATTTAGGAGAGTAAGAAAATGAAGATTTTAGGAGAAAATGGAATAGGAAAATTTTTAAAAATATTTTTACAAATTTGTTTTTGGGGAGGAATAGTGCTATTAATAGCACTTCCTCTTATAGCTCAAATAGCTAAAGTGCACTTAAATGCATCAATTTATGTAATATATCCAAATGGAATAGTTTTATTAGTAATTGTTAAACAATTTATAGGTCAATTTGATTCATTAAAGAATAAAAATCCATTTTGTATTGAAAATTCAAAAAGATTGAAAAATTGTTGTATAGCATCTTTAGTTGAAACAGTATTATTAATAATTGATTTATTATATATGATATTTTTAGCCAAAAGTGATGATATTTTTGTTTTATTAGTAATGATATTTATGATAATTTTATTTATAGGTGTTTCTATTGCATTTTATATTTTATCAGAATTAATAAAACAAGCAACAGAATATAAAAACGAAAATGATTTAACAATTTAATAAAGAGAGGACTGAATAAAATGATAGTTGTTAATTTAGATGTAATGATGGCTAAACGTAAAATATCATCAGGTGAACTTGCAGATAGAGTTGGAATAACACCTGCTAATTTGTCAATATTGAAAACTAATAAAGCAAAGGCAATTAGATTTTCTACATTAGAAAAAATTTGTGAAGTACTTGAGTGTAAGCCTGGGGATATATTGGATTATACAAGATAGGAAAAAGAACAGAAATTAAATATAAAGAAGGGGGTTATTTCTACCCCCTTCCTTAAGTTACTTTTTTAATTTATACCGACGAATTTGAATTGCTCTAACAGAATGTTTTATTTTCTTTGATAATTCAGTGTCAGAAATAGTATGATCTAAGACCATTTTATCATGCTCAGGAGTCCATTTGCAAGGCTTATATATTGCAGTCTTATTATAATATCTCTGCTTTTGAGCTTTGCGTGTTCTCGAATACTTCTCCATGTTTGCATAACAACTTTTTCTGTTTGGCATAAAATTTCCTCCTGTAATTAATTAATTGATATAAATATGGTATGTATAAACACTAAGGAGATTCTACAAAAGTGTTAGTATAAAATAAATTATACCAAATTTATATTGAAAAGTCAATGTTATAATATAATACAAATCAATCCGCCAGAACCTTCATTAACAATACGTTCCAATGTCTCTTGAAGTTTAAATTGAGCTTCTTCAGGCATTTTTGCCAGTTTTGCCTGTAAGCCCTCATTAACAAGCTCGTGTAGGCTTTTGCCAAAAATATTAGATTCCCAAATACTAGTTGGATCATTTTCAAAACCAGAAAGTAGATAATTAACAAGTTCTTCAGACTGTTTTTCAGAGCCAACAATAGGAGAAACTTCAGTTTCAATATTTGCACGAATCATATGAATTGATGGAGCAGTAGCACGAAGTTTAACACCAAAGCGAGAACCTTGTTTAACCATTTCAGGCTCTTCGAGAACTAATTCATCAATAGAAGGTGTAACGATTCCATAGCCTTTAGTTTTAACTTCTTCTAATGCATAAGCAATTTTATCATATTTTTTCTTAGTACAAGATAAATCACTCATAATAGAGAATAATTCACCTTCATTTGTAATTTGAATACCAGTAATTTCAGATAAAACATTATAAAATAATTCATCTTTAAGAGTGATGTTAATACAAACTTTACCACTACCTAGCATTATATTATTAACAAAGGTTTTTGAAATAATATCTGTTGAATCAATTGTAGAAACGCAATTAGAAACATCTTTTAAAGCAGAAACATTTGTAAAAGCATTTTTTATTTGATCAAATAATTTAGCTTTAAGAGGATGAGAATATTCTAAGCTATCAATCCATTTTGGAAAACTAATTTTTATTTCATCAACAGGAAATTCATAAAGTAAACTAGCAAACATTGAATTAATATCATCAGCAGTTAAATCTTCACAACTAATTGGCATAACTTTTGTATTATATTTATCAGAAAGTTGAATGGCAAGTTCTCTTGTTTCAGGAGAAGAAGGATTTAGAGAGTTTAATAATATAATAAATGGCTTATGTAATGCACGAAGCTCGCTAACAACTCTTTCTTCAGCTTTAACATAATCATCACGAGGAATATCTGTTATAGAACCATCTGTTGTAATTAAAATTCCTATTGTAGAATGTTCTTCAATAACTTTTTTAGTTCCAATTTCAGCAGCAGTTTCAAAAGGAATTTCCTCATCAGACCAAGGAGTTTTTACCATTCTTGGCAGATCATCTTCTAAATAACCAATAGCATTATCAACTAAATAACCAACACAATCAACAAGACGAGTTTTCAGTTTTAGATTTTTGTCAATTGTAATTTCAACAGCTTCATTAGGAACAAATTTAGGTTCAGTAGTCATAATAGTACGCCCACCAGCACTTTGTGGCAATTCATCTTTAGCTCTTTCTTTTTTATATTCATTATCAATATTTGGAATAACCAGTAAATCCATAAATTTTTTTATGAAGGTAGATTTACCAGTTCTTACAGGACCAACAACTCCGATATAAATATCTCCATCAGTTCGTTTAGCTATATCCTGATATAAGCCTACATTTTCCATTAAAATACCTCCTATACATTTCTAAAATCTTTTGTCTAAGACAAACTAAACTTTTATTAATATATATGGTAATTATTAATAAATATGATAAATGTTGCAAAAAAAAAATAAATATGATAGAATTGAGCCATTGAATACATATAATATAACAAGAACATTAAGATAAACAAAAAGGAGAAAATGTTATGGATAAAAGACAAGAGGCAGAAAATTTATTAAAAGAATATAATCAAGAACATATAATAAAATATTTGAATAAAATTGATGATGAAAGAGCAGAAAAATTAATTGATCAAATACATACAATAGATTTTCATCAAATTACGGAATTATATAATAATACAAAGAAAAAGATAGAATTTAAAGAAAGTAAAATTGAAGCCTTGAAATATTTAGATAAGGCAAAACTTACTTCTGAGCAATTTGAAAAATTTGATAAATTAGGTAGTAATGTTGTAAAAAAAGGACAGTATGCAGTTGTTACAATGGCAGGTGGTCAAGGAACAAGACTAGGACATGATGGACCAAAGGGAACATTTAAATTAGATGTATATGGAAAAGGAAAGTATTTATTTGAAATACTTGTTGACAATTTAAAAGAAGCAAATCAAAAATATAGAATAACAATAAATTGGTATATAATGACAAGTAAAGAAAATAATTCAGCAACAGTTGAATTTCTTGAAAAAAATAATTATTTTGGATATGACAAAAATTCTGTTAAAATATTTACTCAAAGTGAATTACCACTAATAGATACAGAAGGAAAATTATTAATGGGAAAAGACTACAAAATACGTGAAGCATCTGATGGAAATGGTGGAACATATTCTTCATTAAGAAGAAGTGGATGTTTGGCAGATATGAAAGAAAAAGGTATAAAGTGGGTATTTATAGGATCTGTTGATAATGCATTATTAAAAATGGTAGATGTAACATTATTAGGAATGGCAATAGATAAAGGTGTACAAATTGCTTCAAAATCAGTAGTAAAAGCAAATCCACATGAAAGAGTTGGAGTATTTTGTAAAATGAATGGACACCCAAAAGTAATTGAATATACAGAACTTCCAGAAAAGATGGCAGAAGAAGTTGATTCTGATGGAGAATTAAAATATGGAGAATCACATATAATGTGTAACTTATATACAATAGATGCGATTGAAAAAATTAGTAAAGAAACATTAATGTATCATAGTGCATTTAAGAAAAATGCATATATTGATGAAAATGGAAAAGAAGTTATCCCAACAGAGCCAAATTCATATAAATTTGAATCATTTATTTTTGATGCATTTGAATTTTTTGATGATATTGCAATATTGAGAGGTAAAAGAGAAGATGACTTTGCACCAGTAAAAAATAAAGATGGTGTTGATAGTCCAAAAACTGCAAAAGAATTATATGAAAAATATTGGAATAAAATGAAAAAATAATTGAGTTGAAAAATCGCCTAATAGGTGATTTTTCTGCTAGAAAAGGTTATTTTTAAAGGAGAGAATTTAAGAATGGAAGAATGTAAAATAAAAAATATGTATGATTTGAATCATACAATAGCAAAAGAATTATTAGAAAAATATGAGTATCCATGGGAAGTGTTACCTAAAATTAGTGATTTTATAATAGAACTTGGAAATAAATTAGACAAAGAAATTTATGAATTAAAAGGTGAAAATATATGGATTGCAAAATCTGCAATAATATATCCATCAGCATATATAAAAGGCCCTGCAATTATTGGAGAAAATGCAGAAATAAGACATTGTGCTTTTATTAGAGGAAAGGCTATAGTTGGAAATAATGCAGTTGTTGGAAACTCTACAGAATTAAAAAATGTTATATTATTTGATAATGTTCAAGTCCCACATTATAATTATGTTGGAGACTCAATTTTGGGCTATAAATCACATATGGGAGCAGGCTCAATAACTTCAAATGTAAAATCTGATAAAAAACTTGTTGTTATAAAAAATAAAGAAGAAAAAATTGAAACAGGTTTGAAAAAAATTGGTGCAATGCTTGGAGATGAGGTTGAAGTTGGTTGTGGAAGTATTTTAAATCCAGGAACAATTATTGGTTCACATACTAATATATATCCACTTTCATCTGTAAGAGGTGTGATTAAAGCAAAATCGATTTATAAAAATCAAAATGAAATTGTAGATAAAAAAGCTTAAACTGAAAAGAGGATGAAACTTGGAAGAAAGAGAAGGAATTTTAGCAGAAATAATATATCAAAATGAAGTAAACAGCTACACTGTAGGAATATTTGAAACAGAAGAAGAGCAATTTACAGTAGTAGGATATTTACCATTTATATATAAGGGTGATTCATTAAAAATAATTGGAAAATTTATAGAACACAAAGATTATGGAGAACAATTTAAAATAGAAACATTTGAAAAATTAATGCCACAAACATTATCTGCACTAGAAAAATATCTTGCAAATGGAAATATAAAAGGAGTTGGACCAGCAACAGCAAGTAAAATAATAAAATTATTTGGAGAAGAAACTATACATGTATTAAAATATGAATCATCAAAATTAGCGCAAATAAAAGGAATTTCGAAAGACAAAGCCAAAGAAATATCTGAAAGCTTTATTGAAAATTGGGAAGTATGGCAAATTGTTGGCTTTTTAGAAAGATTTGGACTAGGAGCAGAAAGTGCCAAAAAAGTATATGATTTACTAGGAATAAATGCAATATCAGAAATAGAAAATGATCCATATATTTTAATAGATATCACAAGAGGTGTGGAATTTTCACAAATAGATAAAATGGCAATAGAACTTGGAATAGAACGAGAAAATCAAAAAAGAGTTAAAAGTGGAATAAAATATGCTTTGATAAAAATCACATATAATGGACATTGTTGTACATTGAAAGAAAATTTAATAGAATATGTAAAACAGATATTAGGAGTATCTGAAGAAATAATTGAAGAAGGACTAATAAATTTAAAAGCAAATGAAGATATAGTTATTGAAAAAAGAGATGAAGAAGAATGGGTATATTTATATTCATTTTATAAAACAGAAAATGAAATTGCAGAAAGAATAATAAAATTAAAAAACACTAAAAATGTAAAAAAAGTAAGCAATATAGAAAAAGAATTAAAAAAAGTAGAAGAAAAAACAGATATGATTTTATCTGAAAAGCAAAAAGAAGCAATAAGAACTATTAATGATAATAATGTAACAATCATTACAGGTGGCCCTGGAACAGGAAAAACAACAATAATAAAAAGTATTATAGAGATCTATAAGCAAAGAAAACATAAAATAGTATTGTGTGCTCCTACTGGAAGGGCTGCAAAGAGGATGACAGAAACAACAGGAGAAGAGGCACAAACATTACATAGATTATTAGAAATAGGAAAAGTTGATGATGATGCATTTTTTAAGAAAGACAAAGACTTTGAAGGTGCACCAATAGATGCAGACATAATAATAGTTGATGAAATGTCAATGGTAGATATGTTTGTAATGAGTTATTTGCTAGATTGTATATATTTAGGTACAAAGTTAATTCTTGTAGGAGATACAGATCAACTCCCATCAGTAGGACCTGGAAGTGTTTTAAAAGATATAATATCATCTGAAAAAATTTCAACAGTACATTTAGATAAAATATTTAGACAGGCTGCAAGAAGTAAAATAATAGTAAATGCGCATAGAGTAAACAATGGTCAAAAATTTATACAAAAAGATGATTCAGAACTATCTGAAAATGCAAAAGAAGATTTTTTCTTTATAAAAGAAAATAATCAAGAAAAAATATTAGAACAAGTTTTATCATTATGTAATGGAAGATTAAAAAAGTTCGGAGACTATGACTTTTTTGAAAATATTCAAGTATTAACACCAACTAAAAAAGGAATGTTAGGAACAAAAGAATTAAATAAATCATTACAACAAGAATTAAATCCCCCAAGAGAAGGGGAACCAGAAAAAGCAAGTATGGGAGTAATATTCAGAATAGGTGATAGAATAATGCAAAACAAAAACAATTATGATATGTATTGGGAAAGAAGAGAAGGAGACTCTATAGAAACTGGAAATGGTGTATTTAATGGTGAGATTGGAACAATAACAAATATAAATGAAAAAGAAAAAAATATAAGAATAAAATTTGATGATAATAAAGTTTGTTGGTATGAATTTAATGATTTAGAACAAATAGATCATAGTTATTGTATAACAATACACAAAGCACAAGGAAGCGAATTTGATGTTGTTATAATGATTGTGCCACAAGCTGCTCCAATGCTTTTAACACGAAATTTATTATATACAGGATTAACAAGAGCAAAAAAATTATTGATTGTAATTGGAAATGATAGAGTTGTAGATTTTATGATAAATAATGTAGATAGTAAAAAAAGGAATACAGGATTGGAATATAAATTACGAAATATGTAGAAAAATAGAAAACGAAAAAAAGTTCGCAAAACTATTGACAAAAATCAAAGAAAAACATATAATACTTTTCGAACAGACATTTGATATTTAACTTACGAAAAGTATTATTATTTTTTTGGAGGATTGCCATGATTACAAATTTACATATAAAAAATATAGGAATAATAGATGATTTAGAAATAAATTTAAACAAAGGAATGAATGTATTAACAGGAGAAACAGGAGCTGGTAAAACATTAATAATTGATTCATTAGGAGTAATTTGTGGTGGACGATTTTCAAAAGAAATGATAAGAAAAGGTGAAAGCCATTCATATGTAGAAATATGTATGTATGAGCCACAAGATATAAATTCAGTAGATGGAAATATTATTGTAACAAGAGAAATATATAGCAATGGAAGAAATACTTGTAAAATAAATGGAAGACTTGTAACTGTATCAGAATTAAAAGACTTTATGAGTAAATATATAGAAATACATGGTCAAAATCAAAATCAACAATTATTTGATAGTTCAACACATATAAAATATCTTGACAATTTTATAGGAGAAGAATTATTACCATTAAAAAGTGAATATAGCTCAAAATTTATAAGATATAATGAAGTAAAAAGAGAAATAAGAAATAATTATGGAGATGAAAAAGAAAAACAAAGAAAATTAGATTTATTAAAATATCAATTAAATGAAATACAAGAAGCAAAATTAAAAAAAGATGAAGAAGAAAAATTAGAAGAAAAAAGAAAAATAATGTTAAATTCAGAAAAAATAGCAAAAAACTTATCAGAAGCAAGTCAAGCAGTTGGAGAAAATACAATAGATGTAATAAATAGTGCAGTAAGAGCATTAGAAAAAATAGAAGAAATAGATTCAAAATATAGTTCAACAATAGAAAGTTTAAGAAACATATATTATGAAATGCAAGAAATATCAAGAGATATAGAAACATATTGTGAAGATGTTGATTTTGATGAACAACAAAGAGAAGAAGTAGAAACAAGATTAGATATTATATATGATTTAAAAAGAAAATATGGAAACAATATTGAAGAAATATTAGAATATGGAAAAGAAGTTGCAGATGAGATAAATAAAATAGAAAATGCAGAAGAAATAAATGCTAAACTAAGAAAAGAAAAAGCCGAGTTAGAAACAGAGCTAAATGTAATAGCAATGAAAATAAGTGAAATTAGAAAAAAATATGCAACAGAATTAAATCAAAGAATTAATAAAGAATTATTAGAATTAGAAATGAAAAATGCAACAATTAATGTAAAAGTTGAATATAAAGCAAATGAATATTTTGAAAATGGTAAAGATTCTGTTCAAATTTATATTAGAACAAATATTGGCGAAAATGAAAGTGAATTAGTAAAAATTGCATCAGGAGGAGAAATGTCAAGAATAATGCTAGCCATAAAAAAAGTAATAGCAGAAGCAGATGAAGTACCTGTTATGATATTTGATGAAATTGATACTGGAATAAGTGGAAAAGCCGCTAATGCAGTAGCAGACAAAATGAAAAGCATTTCAAAAAATCATCAAGTTTTGTGCATATCACATTTGGCTGCAATTGCTGCAAGTGCAAATTATAACTATTTCATAAGTAAAAAAGTAGAAAATGAAAGAACAGCTACAAAAGTAAAATTATTAAATGAAGAAGAAGTTTTATGTGAAATTGCAAGAATCTCTTCAGGTGAAGTAAATGAAGTTACATTACAATATGCAAATGAATTAAGAAAAAAAGTCTCATAATTAATTATGTGTTGATAAATATGATTAATACATAAGAAATAATGAAAATTGAGTATATAAGAGAAGTAAACTTTCTTATAAGAACAAAGCGACGTAGTCGCCCTTTGTTCTCGCCCGATTTGAGTTTTTGACTAAAAGGAGAAAGTCTCAAAGGGCTAGAGATTGCAGCTTTTATATACTAGGAAGTTCAGAGAACTTTCCTAGTATATAAAATAAAAAATTTCATAAGAAGGTTTATTTTTGTACTTTACACAATTTTTTCTATATACTCAACTTTACACAAATTATTCTATATTTCCATTTGGCTACCTAAAAATGTAGCTGCAGATTGAGCTACTTTTGTCTCAACTTCATTCATTTTTGTATTAGCTTCTTTAGAAAGAAGAATTACAGTACCAATAGTATCTCCATTAGAAATTATTGGGTATACAACTTGTGCATTATATTTTTTATTATTTGAGTCATTTTTTGTTATAGGAACAGAAATATTACTATTTTCATTACTTGTATAAATTTCTTTATCTTCCATTAATTGTTCAAGTTCATCGCTAACATTTTGTTCTAAATATTCTTTTTTAGAACCACCAGAAACAGCTATAACTGTATCTTTATCGGTAATGCAAGCAATATGTCCAGTAGTTTTGGATAATGTTTCAGCATATCCAGTAGCAAATTCAGATAATTCACCAATAGGTGAGTATTTTTTTAAAATAACTTGACCTTCTCTGTCAGTAAAAATTTCTAAAGGTTCACCTTCTTTTATTCTTAAAGTTTTTCTTATTTCTTTTGGAATTACAACTCTACCCAAATCATCTATTCTTCTTACAACGCCTGTTGCTTTCATTTAATTTCCTCCTTGTTTGGTTTGATTTTTTGTATATTTTTATTATTACAAATAAGAAAAAAATTATACATTTTTTCTCATAATAATATATTTACATTCTAAAATTTAAGTGATATAATACTCAAGAAATATTTCAAAATGACAAAAATAAGGAGGCAAAAATGACATTAGAAGAATTAGATAAAGATATAAATAAAAAAATTGCTGAAAATGATGAATTTGTTAGATATACATTTTTTGAATTAAAAGTAAAACATAATTTATCAGAAGGAGAAATTGATGAAGTTTTAAGATTAGCAAGAAATAAATTTGAAAATTTAGGATATAGAGTATATTTTACAGGAGCTAAATATAGTTATCAAGGTGAAAATAGAATTGTAGAATCAAACGAATATTTAGTAGCAATAAAAGGATTATAATTTTTTTATTGTTTAAAATATTAAGATTATAAATATATAAAATAAAAATAAAAAAATTTTAAAAAACTATTGACAAAAATATAAAATTGATTTATACTTAGTTCTGTGCTAAGGAGATAATACTTAACACAGAATAAAGAACATGCTCCCATAGCTCAGTTGGTCAGAGCAACCGGCTCATAACCGGTGGGTCCTAGGTTCAAGTCCTAGTGGGAGCACCATATAATTAAAAGAATATCGTTTTAGATATTCTTTTTTTGGATACATATAATAAAAAGTGGTTAAATACCACTTTTTACGCTTTTTTAGTTGAATATAATACCAGTTTCATTAAAACTTTCTTTTGCAGAAATTTCCAAATTGTCAATAGCTTCATATCCTAAAAATCTATTAACATTTTTTTGAGTAATGCCTGTTTCTGTTGCTATTGTATCAATAGAAGAGAAACCATTTGAATTTATGTATGTTTTAAAGGTAGATAATTCTAAATTGTCTCTATTTGCACAATTAGGACAAACATCTCCTGAATTTGTGTGAAAAGCACCACAACGACTACATTTATTTAATTCCATATAAACCTCCATCTTAAGTAGATATTTATAAATGATATTCTATAAAATTAGAAATATTAATCCACTTAAATAAAATTAATATAATTTCTTAGCTGATTTTATCACAAAAAAAAGAAAAATGGAATAGATTATATAAAAAATTTATAAATAAAACTAACATTGAAATAATTATAATACATATTATAAAATAGATTATGTAGAGGAGAAGAAGTCTGAAAAATAATTTGTGCCTTCCACAGACATAGTGTTGGTGAAGGCAAGGAAGGAATGAGATTAAGTATGAAAAAAGCTTTATTTATTTTACAAGAAAAACATTATAATATCCAATATGTAATATACATAAAAATGTTAAAATTAATCGGATATGAAATACATATTATAACAGACATAAAAAGTAAAATAAAATATTGTGATAAACAATATGAATATATATTTAAAATAAGTAAATATAAAATAAATAAGTATGAAATTGTATTTTGTGATTCTAAAATATTAGAAATATTAATAAAACTAATTAATAAAAGACAAAAAAATAAAATAATATATATGAAAAGCAAAAAAAACTTTGAAAAATATAAAAAAGAAAAATGTACTTATAATTTTAATATGGCAAAAGACAAGTATATTTTTTGTAGCATAGGAGAATTTAATAAGACTAATAATCAAATCATGCAACTTGAATCAATGATAAGAATAATAAAAAAATATCCAAAAGCACAATTATTGTTGTTAGGACAAGGAAAATTAAAAGAATATTATGAACATATAATTGAAAAATATGGACTAAGTGAAAATGTTCAAATAATAGAGAATTTAGATGAAAAAATTGATATTATAAAAAAATCAAATTCTATTATATCAACAAGAAGAAAAACAGAATTTGCATTAGATTGGATAATAGCTTTAATTTTAAACAAGCCAATAATAACATTAGATGTAGGAATTAATAAATTTATTTTCAAAAAAGAAAATATTTTTAAGAATTCAGATGATTTAAAGGAAAAGATGAAAAAATATATAGATGAAAATAAGTGCTTTGAAAAATATTATGATATTGAGCCAGATAAGGTAATTGAAATTCTAAAAGAAATATAAATAAAACAGATTCAAGAATTTATATCCAACTTATAATTTCTTAAATCTGTTTTATTGCTTATATCAAAATTACATTTGTTGATTTCCAGGTATAAAATAATCAACAACTCCATAAATTAAGGCACCAATTATTGCAGCCATCCAAGAAATTGAATAACCAACTACAAAAAATTGTGTCAAATATAATATAATAGCTGCTAATGCAAAACCTACAAATCCTTTTCCAAAAGGACTAGCATGTAAACCAGTAAATTTGACAATTAAATAATCCATAATAGTTAAAACAATTGCAGCAATTACTAGAGTCCAGATAGTATTTATGGAAAATCCAGGAGTGAAAAATGCTGTAATTGCTAAAACTATAGCAGCAGTAACTAATCTACCAACAATTTGCCAAACTGTAGATGTTCTATTAGAAGTATTAGAATTACTTTGAGCGTTATTTGCCATATTAAAACCTCCTTATAAAAAATTTTAAGGTTACGAAATTAGTATTTACATCAAAAAAAATATTATACAAAAATCGTATAAATTTAGAAAATCTGAAGAAAATACAATTAAAAATAAAAAAGAAAAGAGGAAATTATGCTAATAACTTTTTTGAGAGCAATATTTCTATACATAGTAGTTTTGATTGTGATGAGATTAATGGGAAAAAGGGAAATTGGCCAAATGCAACCATTTGAATTAGCAATATCAATAATGATAGCAGATCTAGCAGCAACACCAATGGCAGAAACAGGAATACCAATCTCAAATGGAATTATACCAATTTTAGGATTATTGGTTATGCATTTAATTATTTCTACATTAAATATAAAAAGTACTAAAGCAAGGGAAATTATTTGTGGAAAACCATCAATATTAATATATAGAGGAAAAATTGATGAAAAAACATTAAGGAAAGAAAGATTTACCATTAATGAATTAGAAGAAAGATTGAGGGATAATAATATATTTAATATAGGAGATGTGGATTATGCTATATTAGAAACAAGTGGACAAGTAACTGTTATACCAAAGCCCAATAAAAGGAATACAACACCAGAAGATTTTAATATAGAACCCAAATATGAAGGAATTTCATATGATTTAGTCGTAGATGGAAAAATAATGTATAAAAATCTCGAAAAAATAGGTAAGAACTATATATGGCTTGTAAAACAAGCTGAGAAATTTGGAATAAAACCAGAAGAAGCATTGATTATTACAATTGACGGAAATAAACAATTCTTTTGTCAAGCACTGCAAAAAGAAAATGATTGAAAAAAAGGAGTGAAAAGATGCATAGAGAAATTATTATATGTGGCTTTATTATTACATTAATAATAGCATTAGATATAGTGACACAGAATTACACAAAAAAATCTACAATTGAAATAACAGAATGTTTATTAGAATTAAGAAAAGAAATTGAGAATAATAATTTAAAAAGTGCTCATAAAAAAATTGAAGAGTTAGATAAAAAATGGGATAATAGACATGATAAGCTTGCTTATTATATTGAACATGATGAACTGGAAAAATTTGATACAGCAATAATTCAAGCCAAAAGTTTTGTAAAGAATGATGATGTTTCTTCGGCAATTGCTGAATTAGAAACAGGAAAGTTTGTATTAGAACATATAGAACGAAAATATAAATTTAATTTGCAAAATATTTTTTAGATATTGAAAAAATATTATTTATAATATATAATAAGAATGAACTAAAGAAATTGAAGGGAATAAATATATGAAAAAAGAAAATGGATTTATAAAATTTTTATTAATATTAATAACAATAGCATTAGCAGGGATACTAATGCTATTTGGATATCTAATGTATAATGAATTTTCTGGAAAAGGAGATATTAATTTTGGAAACTTAGAGTTAATATATCCTAAAATAGAAAATCAAGGATCAGAAAATGAAATTAATAATAGTCAAATAACATCAAGTACAACTCAAACTGAAGAAAACAAAGAATATGAAAGTAAATATTTATATAGACAATTAAGTAATGATGAGAAAATAATATATGAAAAATTATATGAAAACAAAGAGAACTTAAAAACAGGTACATACAAAGTTGAGTTTGGAAATACATTTTATGATTTATTATCACAAGAGAATGGAAGTAATAAATTACAAGAAGAATATCAAACTGCAATAGAAGCATTTACATATGACAATCCAGATGTATTTTACTTAGATGTTACAAAAATGTACATAAATATAGAAACAACAACAAAAGTGTTTTCTACAAAATATAATGTATATATAAATAATGCAAAAGATCCAACATATTTATTAGATAGTTTTACCTCAAAATCACAAATAGACCAATGTGAAAAAGAGATCATAGCCGTAAAAGATCAAATATTAGAGAAAATTAATGGCAAAAATGATGTGGAAAAGATAAGATATATACATAATTATTTAGTTGATACAATAGAATATGATCAAACATTTAAAAATGACAATATATATAATATATATGGTGCATTAATATCAAAGTCATGTGTATGTGAAGGATATGCAAAATCTTTACAATATTTATTGAATGAATTAGATTTAGAAAATGTTATGGTAACAGGTACTGCGACAAACAGTGATGAAAAAACAGAAAATCACGCTTGGAATTATGTAAAAGTTGATGATGAATGGTATGCCATAGATACAACTTGGGATGATCCGATAATAGTAGGTGGAGGAAAATTGACAGATACGATAAGATATAGATACTTTTTAAAAGGAAGTAGTCTTATGGATAAAAATCATAATCTTTCAACAAAATTTACAATTGATGGGCAAGATTTTGAACTTCCAACATTATCAATAAAAAATTATAAATAGGAGTTGACAGAATTGATAGAATTAGAAGAAAACTTAAATAAATTACAACAATTAAAAAACAAAGTGGAAAGTTTAGGTGAATCTCTTTGACATAGAATCAAAGAAAGAAGAACTAAATAAATTAGAAGAGCAAACACAACAAGAAAGCTTTTGGCAACAAGATACATCAATAAGCAGTAAAGTATTAGTAAAAATAAAAGAATTAAAACATAAAATTGATGAATTTGAATTAGCACAAAATGAAGCAAGTAATTTAATAGAATTAACAGAACTTGCAAATTTAGAGGTTGATGAAGAAGTTGCAAAAGACATTTTAAAATCTACGAAAAAACTAGAAGATGATGTAGAAAAAATTCAATTAGAAACATTATTATCTGGAAAATATGATAGAAATAATGCAATATTAACATTACATCCAGGTGCAGGTGGTACAGAATCACAAGATTGGGCAGAAATGCTTTATAGAATGTATACAAGATGGGCTACTAAAAAAGGATATGAAGTAAAAGAACTAGATTATCTTGAAGGTGATGAAGCAGGTATAAAAAGTGTTACATTTGAGATAATTGGAGAAAATGCTTATGGATATATGAAAGGTGAAATGGGAGTACATAGATTAGTAAGAATTTCACCTTTTGATGCTGGTGGAAGAAGACATACTTCATTTGCATCATTAGAAGTTTTACCTGAAATTACAGAAGATATTGAAATAGATATAAATCCAGATGATTTAAGAGTAGATACTTATAGAGCATCAGGAGCTGGTGGACAACATATTAATAAAACATCATCTGCTGTAAGAATTACACATATACCAACAAATATTGTTGTTGCATGTCAATCAGAACGTTCACAAATTCAAAATAGAGAAACAGCAATGAAAATGTTAAAATCAAAATTATTTGATTTAAAGGAAAAAGAACAAAAAGAAACAATAAATGATTTAAAAGGCGAACAAAAAGATATTGCATGGGGAAGTCAAATTCGTTCATATGTATTTTGTCCATATACACTTGTAAAAGATCATAGAACAAATTATGAAGTTGGAAATGTTCAAACAGTTATGGATGGAAATTTAGATGGTTTTATAGAAAGTTATTTAAAATATATAAATAGTAACAAGTAGTCATAAAAACAATATAATATAATAGTTATGTTTATAATTAAATATAACTATTATTTTTTTACTATTTAAGGAAGTTTATATATGGATATAGTAGTCTTAAAATTTGGAGGAAGTTCACTTGCAAATAATGAAAGATTAATTATGGTAGCAAATAAAATAATAGAAAAAGCAATGAAACATAAAGTAGTAGTTGTAGTATCAGCACAAGGAAAAACAACAGATAATTTATTAAAACAAGCAAAAGAATTAAAAGAAATAAATAAATCTCAAAATATAAATAAAAGAGAATTAGATATGTTACTAAGTACAGGTGAACAAGTAAGTGCATCAAAATTAGCAATATTATTGAATCTAATGGGATATAAATCAATATCTTTAAATGGATATCAAGCACAAATATATACAAACAATAATTATCAAAACGCATCAATTATAAAAATTGATACTGAAAGAATAAAAAAAGAATTAAAAGAAAATATAGTAATAATCACAGGATTTCAAGGTATAGATGAAAATAATAATATAACAACATTAGGAAGAGGAGGATCTGATACAACAGCAGTAGCATTATCAGCAGAATTAAATGCATCAAAATGCTACATATATTCAGACGTTGATGGTATATATACAGCAGATCCAAGAAAAATACCTAATGCAGATAAATTAACAAGAATATCTTATGAAGAAATGTATTCATTATCAAGTGAAGGAGCAAAAGTACTTCATGATAGATGTGTAGAAATAGGAGAAAAATTTGATGTACCAATAATTACAGAATCAACATTTAATGATAAAAAAGGAACAGAAATAACACATAATCTTGAAAGTTCTGGAGTAAAAAGCATTGTAAAAAAAGAAATATCAAAAATTTCAGTTATAGGATATGGAATAAGTTCAAATGATGATATATTACAAAAAGTTCTAGAAATTGCAAATGAAAACAAATTAGAAATCTTTAATATAGAAATAACAAGAACAAAAATTTCTATTATTTTTAAAGAAATTATAGATGACAATATATTAAAACAAATACATGATGTATTAATAAGTTAATAAAAAATCTCTTTTGAGGGCATAATAACTCAAAGGAGATTTTTTTATGTGGTATAAAGAAAAAGAAGAGATATTAAAACAATTAGAAACAAGCTCTAAAGGTATAACAAATTCAGAAGCAAATAAAAGATTAAAAAAAGAAGGATTAAATAGAATCCCAACAGGCAAGAAAAATACTATTTGGAACATAATTATTGAACAACTGAAAAATCCAATAATATTTATACTATTTTTTTCAGCAATATTTTCAATAATAACACAAAGTAAAGCAGATGCAATATTTATATTTGTTGTAATAGGAATAAATACAATTATAGGAACATATCAGGAATGGAGTTCAGAAAAAAGTGCTGAAAAGCTTCAAAATATGATAAAAATTAGAACTAAAGTATTAAGAGATGGAAAAATAGAAGAAATCGATTCAGAAAATATAGTTGTTGGAGATATTGTAGAATTAGAATCTGGAAATAAAGTACCTGCTGATTTGAGATTAATAGATGTAAAAAATCTAAGTATAGATGAATCTGTTTTAACAGGTGAATCAAAACCAAAAAATAAATTAGATATAACATTGCCTAAAGAGACAGAATTAGCAGAAAGAGATAATATTGCATTTGCAGGAAGTATAGTTACAAAAGGAAGAGGAAGAGGTGTTGTAATAGCAACAGGTCAATATACAGAATTCGGAAAAGTTGCAGAAAATGTATTACTTTCAGAAGATTCAAAAACACCGTTAGTAATTAAAATAGAAAAATTTTCAAAACAAATAAGTTTTGCATTTTTAATTTTTGCAATAATTATATCAATATTTTTGTTTTTTAAAGGATATAAATTATCTGAAATATTATCAACAGTAATAGCATTAACAGTTTCTGCAATACCAGAGGGGTTAACAATTGCTATGACAATAGTATTATCAGTATCTTCAAATAAAATGGCAAGAAGACATGTAATAGTAAAAAAACTAAATGCAGTTGAAAGCTTAGGAAGTTGTAATGTTATAGCAACAGATAAAACAGGAACATTAACTGCAAATGAACAAACTGCAAAGAAAATAGTTCTTCCAAATGATAGTGTAGCATCAATAAAAGGAATTGGATATAATGATATAGGTGAAATAAGATGTGATGAGAAAGATAAAACACAAATAAAAGAAATAGTGAAAATGGGATATATAAATAATGAAGCAAGGCTTGAATATGATGGAAAACAATGGAAACATTCAGGTGATGCAATAGATACAGCATTTTTAGCATTAGGAATGAAAGTTCCAATAAAAGAACAATTTGATATAAAAAGTATGATACATTATGAGTCACAATTAAAATATTCAGCAGTAGTATTTGAAGAAAATGATGAATATATAGTAACTATAAAAGGAGCTCCAGAAAAAGTTTTAGAATTTTGTAAATATATGAATGGAAAAGATAAGATAAATAAAGATAAAATTTTTAATCAAAATATTCAATTAGCAGAAGAGGGATATAGAGTTATAGCAATTGCTCAAAGAAAAATTCATAAAAGAAATTTTGAGTCAAAAGAATTAGAAGAAAAAGATCTTAAAGATATGACATTTCTGGGATTAGTAGGATTTGTAGATCCAATTAGAGAAGGGGTAACAGAAGCAGTAGAAAGTTGTAAAAAAGCTGGAATTGAAACAATTATGATTACTGGAGATCAAAAAAATACAGCAGAAGTAATAGCCAAAAGAATAGGTATAACTAAAGTATATTCAAGAGCAACACCTATGGAAAAATTAGAAATAGTTAAAAAATTAAAAGAAGAAGGAAAAATGGTTGCTGTAACAGGTGATGGTGTAAATGATACACCAGCTTTAAAAGCAGCAAATATAGGTGTTGCAATAGGAAGTGGAACAGATATTGCAAAAGAAACAGGGAATATGATAATAACAGATGATAATTTTTCATCAATTGTAAATGGTGTAGAAGAAGGAAGAAGAGCATATAATAATATAAGAAAAGTAATATATTTGCTCTTATCAACAGGATTATCTGAAATAATATTATTTGTATTAGCAATGATATTTAATTTTCCAATACCATTAGTCGCAATACAATTATTATGGTTAAACTTAATAAGTAATGGAATTCAAAGTAATGCTTTAGCATTTGAAAAAGATGTTGAAGATGTAATGAATAGACCTGCAAATAATCAAAAAATATTTGATAAATTAATGGTAAATGAAATTCTTATATCAGCAATAGTAATGGGGATAATAGAATTTGCACTTTATATTTATTTATATAATATAAAACATCTTGAAATAGAAGTTATTAGAAGTTATTTATTAACATTGATGGTCTTAATGGAAAATATTCATATCTTTAATTGTAGAAGTGAAAGAATTTCAGCATTTAAAATATCAGGACAAAATAATAGATTTTTGATATTTTCAATATTGATAACATGTTTAATACAAATAATAGTCGTGAGAAGTGATATATTATCAAATATTTTACGTTTAAAGACAATTCCATTAGAGTTTGCTGGTGGATTAGTAGTATTTTCAATACCATTAATAATTATCATGGAAGTGTATAAAAAATATCTTAAAAAAATTTATAAAAATCGTTGACAATTGAGTGATTATTCAACTATAATATAGTAAAAGTTGAATAATTACTCAATTATTTTATATACTAGGAAAGTTCTTTGAACTTCCTAGTATATAAAAGCTATAATCGCTAGCCCTTTGAGATTTTCTCCTTTTAGTCGAAAACTCAAATCGGGCAAGAACAAATGGCGACTGCGTCGATTTGTTCTTACTTACAAAAGAGTAAGGAAAGGAGATATGTATGGCAAGAAATGAATTTGCTTGTGATTGTAATGTAATTCATCAAGATTTAGTTGAATCAACACAAAAACAAATGGTAGATGAAGATGTATTAAATAAAATGGCAGATTTTTTCAGCATATTAGGAGATACAACAAGAGTTAAAATATTAGATGCTTTAGATAAAAATGAGCTGTGTGTGTGTGACATAGCAAATGTACTTGGTATGAGTAAGTCGTCAATTTCACATCAATTAGGAACATTAAGAAGAAGTGGAATTGTAAAGTGTAGAAAACTAGGAAAAGAGGTTTTTTATACACTTGATGATGAACATGTAAAAGAAGTGTTTGAAGTGGCTATAGAGCATATTGAACATAAAAGATAGGATTGAAAAATATTTATAATTTTGGCTGTGTTAAATTTCATTTAAAACGCGGTTACATACACTACGTATGCGCCCTTGCCTTTTAAATAAAATTTGCCTTGCCAAAATTCAACTATTTTCCAATCCGGGTATACAATTTTTAAAATAAATATAAAAAAGAAGGGTAGGTAATTATTATGAAAATGAAATTTAAAATAAAAGGAATTGATTGTGCAAATTGTGCAGCAGAATTAGAAAGAGCTATACAAAAAATAGAAGGTGTAACAGAGGCATCTTTGAGTTTTATGACAGAAAAATTGGTAATGGAAATTGAAGATGATAGAAAAGATGAAGTATTAAAGAATTTAAAAAAGGTTGTAAAAAAAGAGGAACCTGATTGTACTATAGAGGAAATTTAATTCTTTCTCAATTTTGGTTTTGTTTCAAGAAAGGAAAAAAGATAAATGAAAAAAAGAGGAATTAAAATAATAATATCAGCAATATTATTTGTGCTAGCATTAGTAATTCCATTTTCAAATGAATGGATAAATAATGGATTGTTTATTATAAGTTATTTAGTTGTAGGATTTGAAATATTAAGAAAAGCTGTAAGAAATATATTTAGAGGAAAAGTTTTTGATGAAAACTTTTTAATGGCTGTTGCAACAATAGGTGCATTTGCAATAGGTGAATTTCCAGAAGCTGTTGCAGTTATGTTGTTTTATCAAGTTGGTGAATTATTTCAAAGTTATGCTGTTGATAAATCTAGAAAATCAATTGCAAGTTTAATGGATATAAGACCAGATTATGCAAATATTGAAAAAGATGGAAAAATTGAAAAAGTTGATCCTGATGAAGTAAAAATTGGAGATATAATTATTATAAAAACAGGAGAAAAAATACCATTAGATGGTGTTGTTGTTGAGGGTACATCAAGCTTAGATACAATGGCATTGACAGGAGAATCTGTTCCAAGAGTTGTAAAAACAGAAGATGAAGTATTAAGTGGATGTATTAATAAAGATGGTCTATTAAAAATAAGGGTAACTAAAGAATTTGGAGAATCAACAGTAAGTAAGATTTTGGATTTAGTAGAAAATGCAAGTAGTAAAAAATCAAAATCTGAAAACTTTATTACAAAATTTGCAAAATATTATACTCCAACAGTAGTTATAATAGCTGTACTTTTAGCATTTATACCACCAATAATATTAAAAGATTTTAGCACATTTTCAGTATGGCTATATAGAGCATTGTCATTCTTAGTTGTATCATGTCCTTGTGCATTAGTGATATCAATACCATTGAGTTTCTTTGGTGGAATTGGTGGAGCATCTAAAATGGGAATATTAATAAAAGGAAGTAACTATTTAGAGGCATTAGCAAACACAGAAACAGTAGTATTTGATAAAACAGGAACATTAACAGAAGGAATTTTCGAAGTTCAAGATATTTATGCAGAAGGAATTGAAAAAGATGAGTTATTAAGAATTGTTGCACATGCAGAAAACTATTCAAATCATCCAATTGCTAAATCAGTAAAAAAAGCATATAACAAAGAAATTGATGAAAATATCATAAAAAATCCACAAGAATTAAGTGGAAAAGGAATCTGGGCTAAAATTGATGAAAAAGATATTTTAGTAGGAAATGAAAAGTTAATGGTAGAAGAAGAAATAGACTTAAAAAAATGTGATGAAGTAGGAACGATATTATATGTTGCAATTGATAAAAAATATGTAGGATATGTATTAATTGCAGATAAAATAAAGCAAGATTCTTCAAAAACAATCAGAGAATTAAAAACAATGAATATTAAAGAAACAGTGATGCTTACAGGTGACAAAAAAGAAGTTGGAGAATATGTTGCTAAAAAATTAAATATTGATAAAGTTTATACTGAATTATTACCAGATGGCAAAGTTGAAAAAGTAGAAGAATTATTAAAACAAAAGAGTGAGAAAGGAAAGCTAGTATTTATTGGTGATGGAATAAATGATGCACCTGTTTTAACAATTGCAGATATTGGTGTTGCAATGGGTGGACTTGGATCTGATGCTGCAATAGAAGCTGCAGATATTGTTATAATGACAGATGAAACTTCAAAAATAAGTAAAGCAATTAACTTGTCAAAAAAGACAATGAGAATTGTTCGTGAAAATATTATTTTTGCAATATTTGTAAAAATAGCAGTTCTTGTATTAACTGCATTTGGAGCCTCTACGATGTGGGAAGCTGTTTTTGCAGATGTAGGAGTTTCTGTTATTGCAATAATTAATGCTTTAAGAATGTTAAATATAAAGAAATTTGAATAATAGAAAAAACGCAACCTTAATTGATTGCGTTTTTTATGGAATGAATATGATTTTGAAATTATTTCTTGTTAAAACTCAAACATTCTACGACAAAATCGTTTGCAGAATTTCCATCTACATCAACTTCTAAATATTGAGAAGGAATATATACAATAAAAATTCGTTTACATTTATCATTGAGAACCCAATGATGTTTAATTGATTTTGTGTAGGTGTTTGTAAGTATAATTTTACAAGAAGTATCTTTTCCTACATTTGCTTTTATGATAACAAGCCCTCTCAGACCAGTACCGGTAGAGAAAACGTAATGTCCTTTTTCAAAGAAGAAAAGTACTAATTTATTATCCATTAAAAAGCAAATGCTCCAAGTGATTGCTACAAAAACAATCACAGGTAAGATAATCAATAAATCCCGAGTCATAGTTTTCCTCCTTGTATTACTCAATTGAGTGATTATATTTGTAAGTAAAAACTTACAAAATCAAGGTGCTTTACCTTAACAGGTAAAATAATACCATAAATTTACATAAAAGTCAATTTTTATATACTAGGAAGGTATAACTTTCCTAGTATATAAAGAGAAAAGAGCAAACTTAGAAGCTCTGTTCTAAGTTTGCTCTTTTTAAATAACCATTACAATGGTTTATTTTTTCCTGTCAATTCTTCCTTTAGATGATTCATTGCCCAATCGTGCTGGTTGCAGATATAGTATCCCTTTCTTTGAAATTCATCAGTACCATCATCGAGTAAAAACAATTCGTATGCAATATTATAAGCGAAGTTTCCACAATGTATGGGCATAGGAATATTAGAATTCGACTTTGAAATTTTCAATAGGCATAGAGCATGTAGTAACGAAAAATAGTAAAAGGCAGAAGGAGAATCAATTATGTATGTAAGAGAACTTAACTCTTCTATAATACGGTCAGAAATCTCTTTTTGAATTTGTTTCATTTCCTTTTTGGTGAATTTTTTATTAAAAGGAAGATGAAGTTCACTATAGAATGGATTCTCATAATAAGCTCCTGCAAAAATTATTTCCCAGTACTTATTAGGAATAATTTTAGGGTAAGAAATAGCTTCGCCTATATATTCACAAAAATGAAATGTAGACGTTATCCACATAGGAGCCTCAAGATCTTTAATAAATTTTTCCAAATACTCTTTTTCAATCATCATGTTGTTTTCCTCCAATTGTAAATTTGTGACAGAAAAAATCGACAAATGTCAAAGACATCATATATAAAGTATAACACTAATTTACATAACTTGCAAGAGTGAAAAAATATTTTATTGGAAATATAGACATTTGAGGTTAAGTAGTGTAAAATAATTAAGTATAAAAAGGAGATTTTAAATATGATATTGAAAAACAAATTAGGAATAGAAAATCAAATTGAATTAGCAAAAAAAGAAGAAAAAATTACTAAATTAAAGGCAAAAAAATTATTTGAAACAGGAAAATTAAATTTTATTGAAGTAGGAACATTTAAAGGGTTATCAGAAATACATAAATATTTATTTGAAGATATTTATGACTTTGCAGGAAAAATAAGAACAGAAAATATATCAAAAAGTAATTTTAGATTTGCCTCAGCAATGTACTTAAAAGAAGCATTAAATAAAATAGATAAAATGCCACAATCAAATTTTGATGAGATTATAGAAAAATATATAGAAATGAATATTGCACATCCATTTAGGGAAGGAAATGGTAGAAGTACAAGAATTTGGCTAGATATGATTTTGAAAGAAGAAATTGGAAAAGTAATTGATTGGAGTAAAGTTAATAAAGAAGATTATTTACTTGCAATGGAAAGAAGTCCAATAAAAGATACGGAAATAAAAATATTATTAGGTAATGCATTAACAAATATGATTAATGATAGAGAAATTTACATGAAAGGAATTGATGCAAGTTATAATTATGAAGGATATTGCTTATATAATACAGAAGATATAGCAGAATAAAAATCTTAAATGGAGAAAAATAATGATAAGAATAAAAGATATAAAAATAAGAGAAGATTTATTAGAAGAAAAAGTATTAGAAAAAGCATTACAAAAAAATAGATTAAAAAAAGAAGAAGTCAAAGAATGGTATATTTATAAAAAATCAATAGATGCGAGAAAAAAAGAGGATATTTTCTATAATTATACAATAGACATTGAGTTAAAAGATAAAAATAAAGAAAAAAGATTTGAAAAAATTGAAGAATATAAAATGCCAGAAATAAAAGTAAAAAGGCAAAGCAAAATTCAACCAGTAATAATAGGAGCTGGACCAGCAGGATTATTTTCTGCATTAATCTTTGTTGAAAATGGAATAAAACCAATTTTAATAGAGAGAGGGAAAAAAGTAGAAGATAGAGTCAAAGATATAGAAGAATTTATAAATAATAGAAAATTTAACCCTAAATCTAATATTCAATTTGGAGAAGGCGGAGCAGGAACATTTTCAGACGGAAAATTAAATACTGGAAATTCAAGTATATATTCAAGAAAAGTACTCGAAGAATTTGTAAAATTTGGTGCGCCAAAAGAAATAATGTATGTTGCAAAACCACATTTAGGAACAGATAATTTAATAAAGATTGTAAAAAATATTAGAGAATATATATTACAACAAGGTGGAGAAATCTTTTTCGAAGAAGAAGTTGTAGATTTCGAAATAGAAAAAAATCAGATAAAATCTGTAATAACTTCAAAAAGAAAAATAGAAACAGATAGTGTTATATTAGCAATTGGACATAGTGCAAGAGATACATTTAAAAAATTAAATGAATTAGGAGTAAAAATTGCACCAAAAAACTTTGCTGTTGGTGTCAGAATAGAACATTTACAAAAAGATATAAATATGGCTCAGTATGGAAACAAAACAAAATTAAAATTAGGTTCAGCAGATTATAAATTAGTATATCATGCCTCAAATGGAAGAACTTGTTATACATTTTGTATGTGCCCTGGAGGAAAAGTAATAGCATCAAATTCAGAAGAAAATTCAATTGTAACGAATGGAATGAGCAATTTTGCAAGAGATGGAGAAAATGCTAATAGTGCATTACTTGTAAATGTATCTATTGAAGATTTTTATAAAGAATCACCATTAGATGGAATGTATTTTCAAGAAGAATTAGAGAAAAAAACATTTGAATTAGGTGGAAAAAATTATAATGCACCAATACAAAGAGTGGAAGATTTTTTAAAAAATAAAAAAACAACAAATTTAGGAAAAATAAAGCCAACATATATGCCTGGAGTGACATTTGCAGACTTGAATGAAATATTACCAGAATTTGTTTCAAATACTTTAAAAGAAGGATTAACAGAATTAGACAGAAAATTATACGGATTTGCCGACAATGATGCAATAATGACAGGAGTTGAAACAAGAAGCTCATCACCTGTACAAATAACAAGAGATAAAGAAACGATGAAATCAATTAATGTTCAAGGACTATATCCGTGTGGAGAAGGTGCAGGATATGCTGGAGGCATTATGACAGCAGCAATTGATGGAATAAAATGTGCAATAAAAATCCTTGAAAGTGAATAAAATTATAGTTATAAAAAATATTTAATAAAATGAAAGACCAATTATGAAAAACAAAGAAAAAATTATTATAAGTGAGCATAAATTTGAAAAAAAGAGATATAATAAAATTAGCATATAAAATTTAAGAAATTTGAACAAAAAAAGTGTTGCAATATAAAAAATTATATGCTAAAATAAGTATAACAAATAAATAATTAGAACAAAGCAAAAACCCTGCGTAGTGCGTGTAGACAGAATTTTTAGAACCTACAAGTTTAAAGAGGGACCTTAAATCTTTGAATATGGCGTGCAAGCTTACACTTTAGCATTTGTAAAATTACATTTCAAGTAGTAAGAAGCCCATGAGTATTCAAGAAGGAACCCACCTGTCGAAGACAGGTCCTTAAAAATTCAATCAACTTACGGCTAATGTGGGGATTGCTTTTTTTGTGTATAAAAGCTTTTAAATTTATAAAGAATTTCTTAAAAAGCTTTTCTTTTTTTGAAAAATATAATATAATATATTTACAAATTTGATATATTCAAAAAGGTTGATTCTTGCGAAAGGAAGGATATTTTAATGAAAGAAAAAAAGAAAAGAAATAAGCAACCAAAAAATGAAAAAAGAAGAAATAATGAAAACCATAAAGGCAAAAAAGAAAATAAAGAAAATAAAAAAATAAAAAAAGATGCTAAAATGAAGTTTAAATATAAACATCCTAAATTAGCAATTGCACTAAAAATATTATTAGTATTAATTATATTATTAATTGTTATAGGAGCAGGAGTTGTTGTTGGACTTATATATGGATTTTTTGGAGATGACTTAAAAATTGATTTGTCAAAATTGACTATGATTGAAAATACAGTAATAGTGGATTCCAATGAAAATGTATTAGCAGAATTAAATGGAAATGAAAGCAGAAAAATTATTACTTTAGATGAAATGTCACCATATTTGCCAAAAGCTTACATAGCAATAGAAGATGAAAGATTTTATCAACATCATGGAGTTGATTTAAAAAGAACTACAGCTGCGGTACTCTCATTTGTAACACATTTTGGAAAGTCAACAACAGGTGGAGGAAGTACTATAACACAACAATTAGTAAAAAATATAACTCAAGACAAAGAAAGTAGTGGAATTGATGGTGTATTAAGAAAAATAAAAGAATGGGCAAAAGCATATCAAGTAGAAAATGAATTAAGCAAAAATCAAATATTAGAATTATATTTAAATTTAATTCTTGTTGGTGGTAGAAACTATGGAGTGCAAACAGGAGCAGAATATTATTTTAATACAGATGCAAAGAATTTAAGTATAGCACAATGTGCATTTTTAGCAGGAATAAATAATTCGCCTAATAGATATAATCCATATTCAGAAACAGATCATACTGAGTTAATAAAGAAAAGAACAAAAACAGTATTGGGTCAGATGAAAAAATTGCGGATCTATAAATCAAGAAGAATATGATTCAGCAGTTGCTGAGGTCGAAGCAGGATTTAAGTTCGAAAATGGAGTAAAAGGAAATGTATATTCATCACATACAGATGCATTAATTGCTCAATTAATAGAACAAATAGCAAAAGAAAAAAATATTTCTAAAACAGCAGCAGAAACATATTTAAATACTAGTGGTTTGAAAATATATTCTACACAGGTTGAATCAATTCAAAATACAATTGAAGCAGAAATGGAAGATCCTAAATATATATTACATGGAAAAGATAAGAAAGGAAATGATGTAACTGCCGAAGCAGCTGCAGTTGTAATTGAACCATCAACAGGATATGTTGTTGGAGCTGTTGGACAATTAGGGGAAAAAACAACTTCAAGAGGATTAAATAGAATTAATTCTCCAAGGCAAACAGGTTCTTCAATAAAGCCATTATCAGATGTATTGCCAGGAATTGAAGAAGGAATAATAACACCAGCCACAATATATGCAGATACAAGAACAACATTTGGAACAAATTGGACACCAAAGAATTATAATGGATATAGTAGTGGGGTATATAGAACAGTGAGATCAGCATTAACAACATCTCAAAATATACCATTTATAAAAATACAAGCAGAGTTAACTCCAAAAAAAGGAATGGAATATTTAAAGAAAATGGGAGTATCAACATTAGATGAACAAGGAGATAATAATTTACCGGCTGTTGCAATTGGAGGTTTTACGAATGGAATAAGCCCATTAGAAATGGCTGCAGCATATGCAATGGTTTCAAATGATGGCATATATATAAAACCAACATTTTATACTAAAGCAGTAGACTCTTCAGGAAATGTTATCTTACAACCAGATCAAACAACAGAAAGAGTTTGTTCAGAACAAACAGCATATATAGTAAAAGATTTGATGAAATCAGTAGTTAATGATGCTGGTGGAACGGCTTCATATGCTAAAATTAGTGGAATAGATTTAGCAGCAAAGACAGGAACAACAAATGATACAAAAGAAAGATGGTTATGTGGTTTCACAAATTATTATTCATGTGCAGTCTTTTATGGTTTTGATGAACCACAAACAATTACTAAATCAAGTAGAGCATCATCAGGTTCAATATTTTCATATATTATGAAAGAGATACATAAAGACTTAGAAAATTCATCATTTAATCAGCCAAGTGGAATTGTTTCTGCAAAAGTATGTAGAACAAGTGGAAGGTTGGCAACAGATAAATGTACAAATACTTATACTGAAATATTTGTAGAAGGAAAATTGCCTGAAACATGTGATGCACATGATTCTGAATATACGATTTGTACAAAGTCAGGGTTATTAGCAAATAAATATTGTCCTGATTCAGATAAAAAAATTATAGAAAATTATGTTGTTGAAAAAGAGAGACTTGGAATATGGGGAACTTCAGAGGGTGTAAATAATCAAAATGTTCCAACAGAATATTGTACTATACACAAGGCACCAGAAGTAAAACCAACTCAAAGTACAAAACCAACAGAAAGTACAAAGCCAACTGAAAGTACCAAACCAACAGCAAGTACCAAACCAACTGAAAGTACAAAGCCAGCTGAAAATACATCAAGTACAAAGCCAACAGAAACCACTAAACCAACAGAAAGTACAAAACCATCTGGAAATGATAATACAACTCCGGATTTACCAAAAGAAGATACAAATACTGAAGAATAGATAATTTTGCCTCACAATATGTGGGGCAAAAAGCATAAAATAGAATAGAAAGGAAGGCATATATGGATATTTATTTTTACAACACATTAACAAAACAAAAAGATTTATTTAAACCAATAGAAGAAGGAAAAGTTAAAATATATTCTTGTGGACCAACAGTATATAAAGATGCAACAATAGGAAATATGAGAACAAACTTATTAAATGATACATTAAGAAGAGTTTTAAAATATAATGGATATGAATTAAAACATGTAATGAATATTACAGATGTAGGACATTTAGTATCAGATGGAGACGAGGGAGAAGACAAAATGTTAAAATCTGCTAGAGAAGAACATAAAAGTCCTTTAGAAATAGCAGAACATTATACAAAATTATTTTTCAGAGATTTAGAAAGACTAAATATTGAAACTCCTGAAGTTGTATGCAAAGCAACAGATCATATAAAAGAAATGTTGGAAATGGTTCAAAAGATAATGAAAAATGGGTATGCATATGAAACTTCTACAGCTATATATTTTGATGTTTCAAAATTAGACAAATATGGGATTTTATCAGGAATAAACTTAAATGATCAAAAAGCGGGAGCAAGAGTTGATATAGATCCAGAAAAAAGAAATCCATATGATTTCGCATTATGGATAAAAGCACCAGCAAACCATTTAATGAAATGGGATAGTCCATGGGGACCAAGTTATCCTGGATGGCATATTGAATGTTCTGCAATGAGCACAAAATATCTTGGTGAAGAATTTGATATACATACAGGTGGAATTGACTTAGTACCAACACACCATGAAAACGAAATTGCACAAAATAAAGGAGCTTGTGGTAAAAACCCAGCACATTATTGGATACATGGAGAATATCTATTAATAAATGGTGGAAAAATGTCAAAGAGTCTTGGAAACACATATTTAATAGATGATATAATTGCTAGAGGATATAGTCCACTTGCATATAGATTGTTTAATTATTCATGTCATTATAGAGGAAAATTAAACTTTACATGGGAAGGAATCGAATCAGCAAATACATCTCTTATTCGTTTAAGAGAAGGATATCAAAAACACTTAAATGGAAATTCAGATATATCTGATGAAATAATTGCAGATATGGAAAATAGATTTCATCAAGCAATAAATGATGATATGAATATGCCACTTGCATTAAGTGTTGTATGGGAAGCAGTTAAATATCCTGAAAAATCACCTAAAATAGCACAATTACTTAAAAAGTTTGATACAGTACTAGGAATAAAAATTGATGAAGTACAAGAAACAAAAATACCACAAGAAATTTTAGATTTAGTAGAAGAAAGAAAACAAGCTAGAAGTGATAAAAATTGGAGTGAATCAGATAGGCTAAGAGATTTAATAGCTGAAAAAGGATATATAGTAAAAGATACAAAAGATGGGACAGAAGTTCTTAAAAAATAAATGCAATATTGAAAGGAATATTAAGAATTATGATAGATTTTAAACAAATAATAGCAGAATCAATTGCACAAATAACAAATATAGAAGTTAACGAAATTAAAGGATTTATAGAAGTTCCAAAAGAACAAGGAAATGGAGATTATGCATTTCCTTGTTTCAAACTTGCAAAAACACTAAGAAAATCACCAAATGTAATTGCAGATGATATAAAAGCAAATATAAATATATCAGAAAAATATGTAGAAAAGATTGAAGTTGTTGGAGGATATCTTAACTTTTTTGTAAATAAAGAAACACTTGCAAAAGAAATACTTCAAGAAGTTGATGAAAATGAGGAATATGGAAAATCAAAAATTGGAAATGGTAAAAATATAGTAATAGATTATTCATCACCTAATATTGCTAAAACATTTCATATAGGTCATTTAAGAACAACAGTAATAGGTTCAGCATTATATAATATTTATAAATATTTAGGATATAATGTTACAGGAGTAAACCATTTAGGAGATTATGGAACACAATTTGGAAAACTAATAGAAGGATATAAAAGATGGGGAACAGAATATAATCTTGATGAAAATCCTATTGAGAAATTAACAGAAATATATGTTAGAATTTCAAATTTATGCAAAGAAGATGAAAGTGTTTTAGAAGCATGTAGAGATAATTTTAAAAAATTAGAAGATGGAGATCCAGAATGTGTTGAATTATGGACTAAATTTAAAGATTTAAGTTTAAGAGAATTTCAAAAAGTTTATGATATACTTGGAACAAAATTTGATTCTTGGAATGGAGAATCATTTTATACAGATAAAATGGGTGAGGTTATTGAATTATTAGAGAAAAGTGGAAAATTAGTAGAATCACAAGGAGCCAGAATAATTGATTTAGAAGATTATGGAATGGCACCATGTCTAATTGAAAAATCAAATGGTTCATCAACATATGCAACAAGAGACTTAGCAGCAATACTTTATAGAGCACGTACATATGATTATGATAAAGCATTATATGTAACATCATATGAACAAGTTTTACATTTTAGACAAATATTTGAAGTAGCTAAATTATTAGGACTTGATGAAAAATATATCAAAGGATTAGAACATGTATCTTATGGAATGGTATTACTTGAAACAGGAAAAATGTCAACAAGAGAAGGAAATGTAGTAAAACTTGAAGATTTATTAAATGAAGCAATAGAAAGAGCAAAAAAAGTTATAGAAGAGAAAAATCCTGATTTAGAAAATAAGGATGATATAGCAAAAAAAGTAGGAATTGGTGCAGTTGTGTTTAATGATTTAGCAAATAGCAGGGTAAAAGATGAAATATTTAATTGGGACAAGGTATTAAACTTCCAAGGAGAGACAGGACCATATATTCAATATACTTATGTAAGAACAAAAAGTGTTATTGAAAAAGCAGGAGGAGTTCCAAAAATTGAAGATGTTGATGCAAAATATTTATTAGATGAATATTCAAGCAAAATATTAAAACTAATATATAATTTTGAAAATATTTTAATACAAGTAACAGAAAAAAATGAACCATCAATATTATCAAGATATTTGATAGATGTTGCAAAAGCATATAGTAATTTTTATAATGAAAATAAAATTATTACAGATAATAAAGATATACAAAATACAAGAGTATTTTTAACATATGCAACTGGTAAAGTATTAAAAACTGGTGCAAATTTATTAGGAATACAAATGCCAGATAAAATGTAGAATTTAGAAAGGATAGTAATAAGAGTGAAAAGAGAAAAGAAAACTGTTGAAACAAATTTTTTTACACTTTTCATTATTGTTGTAATTATATGTATTGTAGCATTTGCTTTTGGAAAAATTTCTGGAAGTAAAGATAGTAATATTAAAAATAATGAGGATGTAAAAACGACGTTATATACATCTGAAACAGAACAACAGACAGAAGAAAAAATATATTCAAATAATGTAATAAGTTTAGATATAGGAAAATTATCAGATTCATGGAAAGTTGTAGAAAAACAAAATGGTTCAATAATATTTTATATACAAGGACCTATAAAACAAAATGAAGATGGAACTACAGATGATATTAGAATAAATGTTTATCTTGAAAAAAGTAATATGACAAATGATGAATTAAAAACAAAAATGTTAGAACATTCTGTATATTCAAATATAGAATATACAAAAATACAATTAATTGATGATGTTCAATGGAGGCAGTTTGATGCTGAAAACAAAGAGCAAAAAGCAAAAATTCTAGCAATAATGAAAGATGGATATATGTATGCAGTTGAAATTACAGGAGAAAAAAGTTTATATGAACAATATTATAATGAAGCAATGAGAACTGTTATGACAATAAAATTTGCGGAAAGGATTCCAGAAGAGTTAGCACAGAAAACTATTTATAATTATGATAAATATGTTAATTTAAAGGCAGGAGGAACAAAATATCTATTAAATAGTTTAAATCTTTCAAAAACAATTGAAGAATCAAAAGAACAATTGCCAGAGGAATATTCAGAATATACATTTACAGGAATTAAATATTCTGATTTTGAAGATGCAATGACAAAATATATGACAAGTGATGTGTTGAAAAGTAAATTTAGTGAATTTATAAATTATAATGGTATTTTATATATGAAAGAGATAACAGGAAAACAAAATGATTATATGATTAATCAAATAACAGAAAAAAGTATAAAAGGCAATGAAACAACATACGAAATTGAAAAACAAAATATGAATAATTTTATAACATTAAAACAAAATATAACATTAAAATATGAAAATGGAACATGTGTAGTTTCAAATGTAGAATCATAAGGCTGAAAAGTTTAATTTTTAGCCTTTCTATATCTTTAAGGAGGATTTTTGTAATGGCAAATTTAGTTGAAGAAACAAAAAATATAATGAAAAAGTATGGAATTAGAGCTAATAAAGATTTAGGACAAAACTTTTTAATAAATAATGATGTTGTTGAAAATATTGTTAATAGTAGTGAAATTTCTCAAGACGATATGGTAATAGAAATAGGACCAGGACTTGGAACATTAACAAAGTATTTATTAGAAAAAGCAGGAAAAGTATTATGTATAGAATTAGATAAAAAAATGATAGAAATATTAGAAGATAGATTTGAAGAATGTTCTAATTTTGAAATTATAAATGATGATGTCTTAAAAGTTGATCTTAATAAAATAATTAAAGAAAATAAAGAAAATAAAAAAATCAAAAATGTAAAGATAGTAGCTAATTTGCCATATTATATTACAACTCCAATTATAATGAAATTATTAGAAGAAAAACTAGATATAGAAAGTATAACAGTAATGATTCAAAAAGAAGTTGCAGATAGATTAATAGAAATTCCAAGTGGAAAAAATACGGGTGCTATAACATATACAATATATTATTATTGTGATTCAGAAAAAATTATGGAAGTGCCTAATAGTTCATTTATACCTGAACCAGAAGTAACATCAGAAGTTATAAAAATGAAAATAAGAAAAGAACCTGTTGTTAAAGTAGAAAATCCAAAGGTAATGTTTATGATAATAAAAAGTGCTTTTATGCAAAGAAGAAAAACATTATTAAATGCTTTGACAAATGCACAAGTTTTTATAAGCAAACAAGAAGGAATAAAAATTTTGAATAAATTAGGTTTAAATGAAAATGTTAGAGCAGAAAATTTAACAATTGAAAATTATGCTGATTTAGCAAAAGAAATATCAAAATAATAGGAAGGAATGTGATAAAAATGAAAATAGTTTTTATGGGAACTCCAGACTTTGCAAGAGATTCATTAGAAGCAATATATAATGCTGGACATGACATTTTAGCAGTTGTTACAAATATAGACAAGCCAAAAGGAAGAGGAATGAAAATGCTTGCAACACCTGTTAAAGAGTTTGCTATTGAAAAGAAATTACCAGTATTTCAGCCAGAAAAAATAAAGAAAAATGAAGAATTTATAAATGAAATAAAATCTTTAAATCCTGATATAATATGTGTTGTTGCATATGGAAAAATATTGCCAAAAGAAATATTAGATATACCTAAATATGGTTGTGTAAATGTTCATGCCTCACTTCTTCCTAAATATAGAGGTGCAGCACCAATTCAATGGTCAGTACTTAACGGTGATAAAGAAACAGGTGTTACTACAATGTACATGGATATTGGTATGGATACAGGTGATATGATATTAACTGAAAAAGTAAAGATTGGTGAAGATGAAACAACAGGAGAGTTATGGAATAGACTTTCAAAAATAGGAGCAAATTTATTAGTTGAAACATTAAAACAAATTGAAAATGGAACAGCTCCAAGAATTCCACAAGGTGATGATTTTACACTTGCACCAATGCTTGATAAAGAAATGTCAAAAATAGATTGGCAAAATAAATCTACATTAGAAATAAAAAATCTAGTTAGAGGATTAAATCCTATAATGGGAACATATTCATTTTTAGATAGGAAAAAATTCAAGTTCTGGAAAGTTGAAATATTACCAAGTCAACCAGAATATGAAAGTCAAGATAATGGCACAATTATAAAATCAGATAGTAAAGATGGATTATATATAAAAGCTAAAGATGGTATAATTAAAGTTCTTGAAATTCAGGCTGAAAATGCAAAAAAAATGAATATTGGTGATTTTTTAAGAGGAAATTCTTTAGAAGTTGGAAAAAAATTTGAGTAAACATAAAAAAAGCGAATTTGACATAATTATACTTGACATGCTATAATATATGGTATGAGGTAAAACCTTATATCCGAATGTTCACCTAGTTACAGGTGAGAAAACAATGAACTAAGAATAAGGAGTGTGCGACATGTTTAGTACTAGCATTGTGTCCGTTAACAATTTCTACAAGCGGTTTGCATCTGTTTTCATTGCTATTGCTTTGGTGATGATGACTAGCATGCTTGTAGCATGTGGCAAGAAGGAGGATATCGTTCACAGCCAAGAGTGTAATGTCATAGTTGAAACTGGTTCTTCTGGATATAGCTTGGGGGACTATGAAGATCAAAATTTGGTAACTTATACATTTTCAGAAGAGGAGTTAGGAAGTAATGAGAAAATAAGGCAATGTCTTAAGCAATTCATTAATGATAATGCAAATGCAGATGTTGTAGTTGCTGAATATTTCTTTAATGGTAAGTATGAAGATACATCATATGAACTTAGAGGATTTTATGCAACTAATGAGAAATGTTATAGTTATTGCATTAATGTTAGCGCAGATGACGATTTAACCAAAGAGCTTTATGAACTGTTAAAGGAAGAGTGCAAAAAGAAAGAAAAGGAATTCGAGTATGTTGTGCTTAACTTGAGTGCAGAAAATGAGCTTCAACATGGTTCTGATGTTCAAATTGGTACGGTAGAATGGTGTGAAAGCCATATCATGACCAATAAGGAATTGGAAAACAAAATTATCAGCTATGTCAATGAATGGACGCAAGTTGATGACATCGAAAGTATTATTATTGGCTCTTTTCACAGGCCTGCTGATGACTCCTATAGTATTTTTGCTAAAGTTGATGGCAAGTGGTATGAAGGTTATAAATGGGAAGGCTACACCAAGATGCCGTTGACAGATGCAGAATTTGATGAGATTGGGACATTTTCTTCAAAGTGTTTGGCTGAATACTATAACAGTGACTTCTATAAGAAGGAAATGGAGGAGTATTAGGCTAGTGTAAAAGAAGATTGATTTCAATTAGTTCAAGGTTCAGTTTAAAAATCCTTTGATTAAAGGTTCAAAAACAGGGTTCTGTAAAAAGGACTCTGTTTTTGGTTTTATTTATAAAACAATATAAAAAAGATTGAAAATTGTCAAAAATTTTTCAATCTCTTTTCTTTTTTTATGGTTATATTTCTTTTATGACTGCATATAATTTTAAAGTAAGTATTAAAAGAAAGGAAAACATAATGAATATAAAAAGATTTTCTAAAATAATATTTAACATTGTAATTATAACAATAACTTTATTTATAACTACAAATATTGTAAATGCAGAAAATACAATTTCAACAAGTATAGATAAGCAAATAAATATAACTCAAAGTACAAAAACAGCAATTACAGAATCAACTAATCTAACTAAAAGTGTCAAGCCTCAATCAGAAGGAACAATAAATAATGATATAAAAACAAGTACAAATGAAGATAAACAAGAAAATAGTACACAACAAAAACAAGAACAAACTACTATAACACAATCAACAAAAGAAAAAGCAATTAGTACCAAAGCCCAAAAAAAGAAAAACTATCAATATGTAAGATTTTTTATAAATTACAAATCAGAAGCATTGGACGCTGGAGGAAATGTAGGAGGTCAAGACCCAGACAAATTTACACCAATGTTATGGGAATGTGATGTAAAAAATGCAACAGCAGACACAAACTATTATATAGTAGGAGAAACTAAAGATAATTCATATAAAGCAGATAAAGAAATAAGAAAATTAGTTGGAGACAAAAAAGATGGTTCAATATATATAGTATCATTTCCAACAGATGAATACATATTTAAAGAATTAAAACAATATGTAAATATATTATCAATAGATGGAAAAAGCATAAAAGTAGATGAATTAAATACAGACCATTATGAAGTAAGATGGTATGTATTCAAATTGCATAGTAATTTCTGGCATATAGATGGAAAATTAGTAAGAAAAGAAGGTCAAATAATAATAACAAAAACATTTAAAGGAAACAAAGATGTAATTGAAGAATTAACAGGATATTCATTTGAACAAAATAAATCGATATCAAAATCACCATTTAATATTACATTAAAAGGTGGAACAGATATAAAAATATTAAATTTAGAAAATCATGATGATATAGAAAACAATTCAACAAATGATGAATATATATTAACATATAAATGGAAAGTGAAAACAAAATATGGAATAACATATACGATAAAAGAAGATAATTATAATTTACCATATTACACTACCTCATGTTCATATAATATACAAGATCCTAAAACAACAATAGATACATATAAAAATCAATCTAAAGAAGAAACTTTAGGAGATAAGGCAAGTATATTGGGATATAACAATTATGCTGATGATAATGAAGAACTATTGGAAGAAAAACAAATGTTAAAGCTAAATTTCACAAATAAGTTAACTCCAATAGATTCATATACAATTATGCCAGAAACAGGAGGTGATGGAAATTTTAAGATTTGTTTAATAGGTATCTTTTTAATTGGTACTTCACTTATTTTATTTATTAGAAAGGAACATTAGAAAATGAAAAAAATTATTTCAATTTTGACAATTGTTTTATTAGCTATTATTGCAGTATGTCCACTAAGTTTTGCTGCTAATAACTTAACATTAACTGTTACAGGTGATGTAGCAGGAAGAACATTATCAGTATATAAATTATTTAATTTAACAGTAGAAGATAATGATAATTACCATTATTCATGGGATGGTTTAGCATCAGAAGGATTCTTTACAAGTAAAGGATATGCAAATATATATCAAGTATTAGAGGAATTAAGAAATTATGAAAATGATTCTACAAGTTTAACAAATTTAGCATTAGAATATTATAATTTCTGTACAGATCCTGCTAATAGTGAAACATTAGCAAACAAAACTTCAAGAATAGATTTTAAAACAGTTGGAGAAGATGAGAGATATATTGAATTTACAGGATTAGATGAAGGATATTATTTAGTATATGATGAAACAGAAAATCCTAATAATACAGTATCAAAAGCTAGATCAGCAGCAATACTTTCAAGCTTAATTCAAAGTGAAGAAGTAAAAATTAAAACAGATGACATTCACATAGAAAAAGAGACAGATGTAACAACAGCAAATATTGGTGAAAATGTAAACTTTACAATTACAACAGAAGTTCCAAGAATGATTGGATATGACAAATATGAATTCAATGTAGAAGATACAATGTCAAAAGGATTAGACTTTAATGATGATATAGAAATAACAATAGGTGGTCAAATATATACAAATGCAACAATTTCTAAAATAACAAATGCAAATGGAACAACAAGTTTAGAAATAAAATTTAATGATTTTATTTCACAAAAAGATAATGCTGGTGCAGAAATAAAAATTACATATTCTGCAAAATTAAATTCAGAAGCAGCAATTGAAAAAGACAATACTAACCAAGTAAAATTAATATACTCAAATGATCCAAAAGCTGATGGAAAGGGTGAATCAACACCAGATATTGTTCATGTATATTCATTTACATTTGATATAACAAAAAAGAATTCAAAAGATGAAACATTAAATGGTGCAAAATTCATATTAAAACTTTCAAATGGAAAATATGCTACATTTGATGAAAATGGAAAATTTACAGGAGAAGTTGAAAACAAAGAAGATGCAACAGTATTAACTTCATCAGGAACAAAAGAAAAAGATGGTGCAGAAGTTGATGCAGGAAAAATCCAAATATCAGGATTAAAAGAAGGAACATATACATTAATTGAAAAAGAAGCTCCAGAAGGATATAATACACCAAATTTTGAATTTGTATTTAAAATAACACCAAGATTTAATGATGATGGAATTCTTGAAGATGCAGATTTTGAATATTTACCAATGTCAAATTCAGCAAATGGATATGTTACAGGAATACAAACAAAAGATGGTGTTGCAGAATTTACTATTGACATATTAAATGCAAAAAAAGGATTATTACCATCAACAGGTGGAATGGGAACAACACTATTTACAACTGCAGGAATTGTTTTAATGATTAGTGCATTAAGTGTTTTAGTTATAAAAATGAAGAAAAATAAATCAGTATATTCAAAAGAAAATTAGTATGAAAGGGATATAATAATGTTAAAATTTTTTAAGAAATATTGGATAAACATTTTGTTTGTAATGATATTTGTTATAGGATTATTAATATTTTTATATCCTTTTATTAGTAATTTTATTAACGAAAGACTTCAAACAAAAGAAGTATCTGAATATGATGTTAAGATACAAAAATTAACAAATGATGAATATAATTTGATGATTAGAAAAGCTCAGGAATATAATAATTTACTACTTTCTGGCACATTAGAGGAAAATACAGAAAAGGCAGATGAAAGAGGATATTATGATTTATTATCATTAGATGATTCAGGAATAATGGGATATTTAACAATAGATAAAATAAATGTTAAAGCACCAATATTTCATGGAAGTGAAAGATCTGTTTTACAAAATGGAATAGGTCATATGAAAGGTTCATCATTGCCTGTTGATAGCCCAAGTTCACATGTTATTTTAGCAGGGCATACAGGTTTACCTTCTGCTAAGTTATTAACAGATTTAAATAAGATGGAAATTGGAGATAAATTTGAAATATCTGTTTTAAAATATAAATTTGTTTATGAGGTAGATCAAATTCTTGTAGTAGAACCTAATAATACAGAAAATTTGGGAATTGAAGAGGGAAAACAGTTTGCTACACTTATTACTTGTACTCCATATGGGGTTAATTCACATAGATTACTTGTGAGAGGAAAGTTAGTAAGTAATAAATAAAATATTATGAAAACTTGACAAAATTAGAATAATGGTTATATAATACGCAATGTAAATCCTAAGTACAGGGGGAATAAAATGTACAAGTAAGTAATATCTCTAAATAGTAATTACTAGGAGGTAAACAAATGAAAGTTATTATTAGATTAGAGGATCTTTCATTAGAGGCAAGGGAATTAATAGCTTTTGAAACAGATAATGCAGATTTGCTTGCTGAGCTTTCAAAAGATAAAGAAGTTCGTGTTAGGAGGGCAGTTGCGGCTAATAAAAATACAGAAAAATTAATTTTGGATGAATTGGCAAATGATAATGATAATACTGTTCGTTATAATGTTGCCAATAATGTAAAGACAAGTTCTTTATTTCTAGATAAATTATCGAGAGATAAAGATGTTTTGGTTCGGGCTGGTGTTGCTCATAATGAAAAAACAAGTGAAATTACTCTTAATAAATTGGCGAGTGATAATAGTTATTTTGTTCGACAGAATGTTTTAATGGGTTCGTATGATAAAAAAAGAAAAATATATGAAAGAACATGGAAAATATTGGCAGAAGATCCCTGTAGAGAGATTCGCTCATTGGTTGCAACTAAAACTTCAGATGAGGATTTGTTAAAAAAGCTTTCTGAGGACGAATCCGAAGTAGTAAGAAAAAGTGTTTTGGCTAATCTTGAAATGAAATTAGAACTACGAGTATGGATTGTACAAAATTGTAGCATAGAAAGTATGAAAATTATGGCTTTGGACAATTTTAACTGGCCAGATGAAATTCTTATTAAGTTGCTTGATAATTTGTCAGAAGAAATTCGATTGCATATTGTAAAAAAATTGACTTTGAGTGAGGTGGTACTGGAAAAATTATCAGAGGATCCTAGCATAAAAGTTCGTGTTGCTGTTGTAAGTTATCCGAAAGTTACAGATAGAATTTTGGTGAAACTTGCAAAAGACACATGTCCAGAAGTAAGAGAAATGGTTGCCAAAAAAATAAAAATGAGGAATATACTTAAGGAATTGTCATATGATTCTGAAGAACGAGTTAGATTAGCTGTTGTTGACAATGGGATTGTAACTTTAGAAATTCTTAGGAGACTTAGAAAGGATAAATCAGAAGAAGTTAAATGCTTAGCGAATAGAAAACTTAGACAGCATGACGAGGTACTTAAGGAAAAGAGACAATGGCAATGAAAATTGGGAAACTACTAATGAGGTGATAAAATGGAATTTACTATTGAGTTAGAGAAATTTAGTTCCCGCGCAAGGCAAGAGATAGCCTCTTCTAGTAATAGAAATAATAATTTATTACTTGCTCTGAAAGATGATAGTGATGAGGCTGTTAGAATTTCTGTTGCATTAAACCCAAATATAAATGATGAGGTTTTAACTGAGCTAGCAAATGATGATTCGATAGCAGTACGTGTTGCCACAGCATTAAATCCAAAGGCTAGCGATGTTATACAAGCAAAGATTGCTGAAGATAGTGATGAAATTGCTCGTGCAACTTTTGCATTATATACAGCCAGTGAACATTTTATTAAGAGGCTTGTTGAAGATAAATCAGAATTTGTACGATTACAAGCAGTCTTAAACAGAAATATTGATGATGAACTTGCTTTATGGATAGTACAGAATAATAGTATGGAAAAGATAAGAATGGAGGCTTTGTATAAATATTTTATTTATATGAGTAATGAAAAACGTCTAGAAATGATGGAAAATAGTTCATATCAAGTTCGTCTGTATGTTGTGCAAAATGAAATGGATGAAGATATTTTAATTAAGGCTTCAAAAGATGAATGTGCAGATATTAGATTGTATGCAGTGGCAAAAACTACAAATTTTGACATTATTAATAGATTGTATTTGGAGGATGATAATGCAGAAGTTATATTTAATGCTTGGGTAAGGAAACATCGTTTATTGTTAGACGAACTTGCTGATTGCCAAAATAAATGTTATTTGTCGAGAAAAGCATTTCGTAATCAAGTGATGAATGAAAAAGCTAATGCAGATGTTTTATTTTTTTCTTGGAAAAGGAAACATCGTTTATTGTTAGATGAACTTATTGATTGTAAAAAGAAATGTGACTCATCTGTGGAGGCATTTCTTAATCGAGTAAGTGATGAAAAAGGATGGACTAAATTGGAGGCTGCTAAATATTTTAATATAGAAGTATGGATAAGGAGATATGAAGAAGTACTTACTGATTGTCAAAGGAGATATGACATATTGGTAAATGCAATTCTTGAATTAGTGAGCAATGAAAAAGGATGGACTAAATTGCAGACTGCAAAATATTTTAACATAGAACCAAGATAAATAAGTAGTAAAATAAAAATGTAAAAAGAGTTTTTGTTTTGCAGAAAATGAGTGAGAATTTCTTCACTCATTTTTCTGTTTCGCATATAATTTAATTATTATTATTACATTAGTGTCCATATCAAAATACTATGATAGTCATTAATTAAAATTATAGATTAATAAAATATTCATTGACTACAAATTCATAAAATTATATAATCAATATGGTAAGAAAAAACTCGCCATATTTTTTCTTATTTGTTCTCTTACCAAAAAAATAAAAAGGGGAAAATACATATGTTAAAATTAGAAAATGTATCAAAAATTTATTACACAAATGGAATTGTAGCAACAGGAATATCAAAAGTAAATTTAGAATTAAACATAGGTGAATTTGTAGTAATAACAGGTGAATCTGGAAGTGGAAAAAGCACACTTTTAAATGTAATATCAGGAATTGACAGTTATGAAGAAGGAGAAATGTATATAAATGGCAAAGAAACAAGCCATTATACTGAAAAAGACTTTGAAGAATATAGAAAAAAATATATAGCAAATATTTTTCAAAGTTTCAATTTAATTAATAGTTATACAGTATACCAAAATGTAGAACTAGTATTACTGTTAAATGGATATAAAAGAAAACAGATAAAGAAAAAAGTACTTGATATAATTGATAAAGTAGGACTCACAAAATTTAAAAATACAAAAGTATCAAAACTATCAGGAGGGCAAAAACAAAGAGTAGCAATAGCAAGAGCAATTGTAAAAGATACACCAATAATTGTTGCAGATGAGCCAACTGGAAATTTAGATACAAAGTCAGCATATGAAATTATAGAATTATTAAAAAATGTAGCAAAAGACAAATTAGTAGTTATTGTAACACATAATATAGAACAAGTTGAAAAATATGCAACAAGAATAATAAAAATGCATGATGGAAGAATGATACAAAACACTGAAATAAAAAATATAAATGAAGATTCAAAAATAACACAAGCAAGTGGAAAAAATATAACAATTCCAAATCAATATAGATTAGGAATCAGAAATACATTTAATATATTCTCAAAATTTATATTATTATTTATAGTATTTACATTTATGAGTGTTGCATTTTTAGCTGAATATTCAGCATTTAAATTAGTAGAACATTCAACAGAAGAAAACAGCGGATATAGTGCAAATTTAAGAGATATTTCAAAAGAAAGAATATTAATAAATAAACAAAATAGAGAATCATTTACAGAAGATGATTATAGTAAAATAAAACAATTATCAAATATAGACTATATAGTAGAAGATGATATTTCATTAGATACAGAATTTATATTAAGAAATGATACGCTAAATACTTATGGATATATAAAAGATATAAATAATTTCAAAGGAAATCTAGATATAGGAAGAATGCCAGAAAATGATGACGAAATTATCTTAAAAGCAAATAAAGATGACTATACTATAACACAAATGTTAGATGAAACATTAAATAGTGAATTTTCGTTACAAAAATCATATAGAGAAGGAGATACAATAAAAACAGTAAAAATAGTTGGAATTCAATATAATGAAAACAATACTATATATGATAGAACTTTTTATGTATCAAATGAAGTTAAAAAAGTAGTAAGATCTTATGTGCATAATCAATATAGTGATATGAAAACATTATTAAATGATAAATATGTACAATATAATATTGAAACAAGCGAAAATGTTGAGCCAGGTACAGCAATTGTAAATGATGATTTAAAATATCAGTTTAAAAATAATAAAATAATAAATCAAAATATAAATATAAGTGTAAGCAATATTTATTATGAAGATAATATTGATTTAACAATTACCAAAACATTTACAAAGTCAAATCTAAAGAAGTTAACAGGATATACAGATTATAGTTATTATCAAAATGCAATAATTATAAATCCTGATGATTACAACTCATTATATGATAAGCCATCATATCAATCAAGTGTATATGTAAAAGATGCAAGTATAATAGACCAAACAATGAGTGAATTGGAAAATTTGGGATTAAAACCTAAAAAGGCTACAGACTTTAAAGTGGAATATGAAAATGAAAGCCAGATTGTAAAAATATTTAAAGTAGTAGTAACAATATTTGTAATAATAGTGGTATTTTTCATATCATATTTGATAATAAGTATTATTCTAAAATCAAGAAATATATATTATACAACTTTAAGAATGTTAGGAGCAACATCTAAGAGTACAAGAAAAATATTAAATATTGAATTATTTATAAATTCAACATTATCATATTTAATGGTATTAACCTTTGGATATCTGGTAAAACAAGATATTATAAAAATCGAATTTATTGCAAATTTAATAAAATATATAACATTAAATGAATGTATTTTAATGTATTTAATTTTGTTTGTAGTAACACAATTAATAGCAAGAAAATTTGCAAAGAAAATATTTAAAAGTTCTGCAATGAACAGATATAATGAGGAGGTGTAATATTATGATAAAATTAGTAAAAGTAAATAAATATTTTAATAGAAGAAAAAGAAATCAAATGCATATCATAAATAATACATCTCTTGAATTAGGTGATAATGGATTAGTTGCAATTTTAGGGAGTTCAGGAAGTGGAAAAACCACATTATTAAATGCAATAGGTGGACTTGATAAAGTTAATAGTGGAAAAATATACATAAATGGTAAAAAAATAACACATAAAAGAGCTTATACAGTTGATAAAATAAGAAATTTAAATATGGGATATATATTCCAAGATTATAAATTGTTAGAAAATATGTCTGTATATGATAATGTTGCACTATCATTAAAAATGATAGGAATAAAAAATAAAAAAGAAATACAAAAAAGAGTAAATTATGTTCTTGAAGCAGTAAAAATGTACAGATATAGAAATAGACCTGCTAAAATGTTATCAGGTGGAGAAAAGCAGAGAGTCGCAATTGCAAGAGCACTTGTTAAAAATCCAAGTATAGTAATTGCAGATGAACCAACAGGTAACTTAGATAGTAAAAATTCTTTACAAGTAATGAATATAATAAAAGCAATTTCAAAAGAAAAATTGGTAATTCTTGTAACACATGAAGTGGACTTAGCTAATTTCTATGCTTCAAGAATTATAGAACTTCAAGATGGAAAAATTGTTAAAGATTATGAAAATGAGCCCAAAGAATCATTAGAATATAGATTAGATAACAAATTATATCTGAAAGATTTTAAAAATATTAATAATATCAATAATGATGATGTTAATGTAAATATATATTCTGATAACAAACAAGATAAAATAAATATAAAACTAGCAATAAAAGATGGAAATATTTATATACAATCAGAAAACAAGGTAGAAGTTGTTGATGAAAATTCATCAATAGAATTAGTAGATGATCATTACAAAAAGATTGATAAAAGTATTTATGATGAAGAAAAATATAATTTGGAAAATATATCTGATAAAAAATATAAAGCAAAATATAAATCAATTTATGGAATAGTGAAATCAATAATTACAGGTTTTAAAAGAATTTCAAATTATACTATACTAAAAAAATTATTATTATTAGGATTTTTTGCATCAAGTATGTTTGTTGTATATGCAATATGTAGTATATATGGTGCATTAGATGTAAGAGATATAGATTTTATGCAAATAGATAGAAATTATTTACAGGTTGAAAACACTACAATAAGTGTTGATGATTTTCTAAAATATGAGCAAGAGTCTGGAATTGATTACATATTGCCAGGAAGTGGAGGAGTTATATTTACATTAAATAATAAAGATTATTATCAGACAGCAACACGTCCTGCAATGGTTAATGGATATTTAGTAGGTATAGATACAATAACAGCAGATAATTTAATAAAAGGTAGAATGCCAGAAAATGAGTATGAAATTGTAGTAGATAAAAGAGTAGTACAATCTGTCACATCAGATATGGGAATGGCAAGAAGTTTAGGAATAAAAACAGATGAAGATTTGCTAGGAAGAAGTTTAACTATCAAAAACTTAAAAGACTTTAAAATAGTAGGAATTGTAGATACAGAAGCAGAGTCTATATTTGTTAATAAATCAATGTTTGTAAATATAATTGCAAATGCCACAGGGGCAAATAATGTAAATGATTGGTTTTCTAGTGTTTATAAAGAAGAAACAACAGATAGTGAAGTAATGGATTATAATTTGTTTTTAGATGATATTACATTAACAAAAGGAAGATTACCTGAAAATGATTATGAAGTTATAGTAAATCAAATTAATAAAGATACTATGAAATTAAATAAACCAATAAAAGCACAAGTAAATGGAGAAGAACTTGTAGTTGTTGGATATTATGATAGTCAAACAGATTTACAGGCATATCTTGTAAATAATAATACAGTAAAATATAATGTAATTAATAAGCAAAATTCAATGACTATATATGCAAATGATAAATTACAAGTTATGAATAAATTTAGAGATGAGTATAGGTTGAATATTATTGATAGATATGAAAAAGATAGAAGTGATTATCTAGAATATAAAAAAGATTCGGTAAAAAGTGCAATAATATTAGCATCAATAATACTTGCAATATCACTAGTTGAAATATATTTGATGATGAGAGCATCATTTTTATCAAGAATAAAAGAAATTGGGGTATTTAGAGCAATTGGAGTAAAAAAATCAGATATATATAGAATGTTCTTGGGTGAAATTATTGCTATCACTGTATTTGGAAGTGTACCAGGAATTGCACTTATGACATATATATTGTCATCAATTACTAAAATTCAATCAGCATCAAGATTGTTTATTGTTAATTTTCAAACAATAGGCTTAAGTGTTTTGATTATATTTGGAGTTAATATATTAGTTGGATTATTACCATTATTTAAAATTCTAAGAAAAAGGCCTGCTAGAATTTTAGCAAGACATGATGTGGAATAAAGTTTTGAATAAAAAATATAAAATATTCAAATTTTATATTTAATTTTATTAAATTTGAGTTTTTAATTATATAAAAAATAAAAAGCAAAGTTTTTGATATATAAGTATCAATTATTTTGCTTTTTTATTTTGCGAAAGATTATAGATGATATTTTTTGTGAAAGGTCGATTTTTGTATCAGTTTATTAATGAATTTTTTATCTAAAAAATCATTAAGTACATAACTTAATGATATATTTTCTAATGAAAATTTTATCAATAAAAATGAGTAAAGTCAATGAAAATAAGATAATTTTATAAAATAAACTTTGTGAATTTTTTGCTTTTATTAAATCTCTTGAAAGTGCTTGAGTTAAGGTATTTTCTTAATACTAAAATGATAAAGTTATGTACTTAATGACAAAAATATTGTTATGCATATTGCATAAAGTAAAAATATGCATTATAATTAAAATGAATATGCAATATGCAAAGACAAAATATTTACAATAAGTACAAAAGAGGAGGAGAGAAGAAAAAAAGTCAAAAGATTATAAAATAATAAATAAGAAACACAAAGATAAAGGAGGAAGTTAAAAAGATGAACAATAGAAAAAAAGAGAAAGGAATAACATTAATAGCATTAGCAGTAACAATAATAGTAATGTTAATATTAGCAGGAGTAACAATAGCAGCATTAACAAGTGAAAATGGAATAATAAACCAAGCAAATATAGTAAAAGAAACAAACAAAGTAGCGAAGACAGAAGAAGAAGCAAGATTGGAATATTCAAATTTAATATTAGAAAAACAAATGGAAGGACATGGAGAAGAAACAGAATTAAGTGATGTAATAGGAAAACTAGAAGAAAATGGATATGAAACAGCTGAAAAAGATGGAAAAAATTATATAAAAATAGGAGAATACTATTACGAAATAAAATTAGAAAATGCGCAAGTAAGTATAGCGAAAGAAAGAACAGAAGGAATAACAGGAGGAAATAATGGAGGAAACGGAGGAGCCGGAGCAGGAGGAGGCTCAGGTTCAGGAATAACAGCGAGTCAAATAACTCAAACAGCAGATAAAACAGGAATTTATGGAGAGAAAGTAACAAACTACACATGCCCAAATACAACAGGAGTAAGTACATGGAGAATATTTTATGCAGACGCAGAAAATATATATTTAATAGCAGATGATTATATAAGTTTCGAGAATGCACCAAATGGAAAAAAAGGGACGCCTATAACTAAAAATAGTACAAATTATAGATTATCAATGGATAATGTATATAAAGATTATGATGGAGCAACATCAATAGATAGTATAATTGCAAATAAATGGATAAGTAGTTATTGGAAAAATAATTCAACAAGTACAAATCCAAATATAAAAGCAGTAGCATATATACTAGATACAAATGCTTGGAACCCATTATATAGAGGAGAAAATGCAGAATATGCAATAGGAGGACCAACAGTAGAAATGTTTGTAAAATCATGGAATGATACACATAGTGGAGATAAACAAATAGAATGTGAAGCAGAATCAAGTTCAAATGGATATAAAGTAAAATTTGCAAATGGCTCATATAATACTTATATAAGTGGATTAGCACAAGATGAATACAATTCAATTTACATAAAATCAGATAATAGCAACGCTAATGCCATGTGGCTTGCTTCTCCGTCTGCTTATAACGACAGCAATGTGATGCTTGCGAACTGCAACGGCCGCTTGGGCAATAGCCACTATTCCTACAGCAATCCGGGTTTCCGCCCAGTTGTATGTCTAAAATCTAAAGTCAAATTGCAAAGAGTAGTTGATGGGTATGAAATAATAACAAAATAAAATTGTAAGCCAGCAAATAGTTTAAATCAAGCTATTTACTGGCTTTATAAATGGAGCTTCCAACGGGAATCGAACCCGTGACCTCAGCCTTACCAAGGCTGCACTCTACCAACTGAGCTATGAAAGCATCAACAATTGTATTATAATATATCTTTATTATATAATCAATATTATAATTTAATTTTATATAAACATTGTAAATTATAAATAAATATGTTAGTACTTTATTGAGATATATAATATATTGTTAATCATTATATATCTCAATATTTTATTATTTTTTTACGTATTTAATACCAGAGTTATCCATTAATGTATTTTCATCAACAATTGTTAAAGTAATAGTTGGCTCAAAATTGCATAATGAAAGTTGTTTTGTTTCAACATCCTCAAATAAAAAATAAGTCATTGTAATTTTGTTATCTGTAATTTCATATAAACCTATTTCCGTATTATTTGAATTACATTCAACTATATGATTTTCTTTAAATGTATAATCAACACCATCTGTAGCAGCAGTAGTTTCAATCATATATTTTCCTTCAATTTTTACTGCGTTTTTAGTAGTATTATCGGAAACTGTTTCAGAAGATAAATTTTTTTTCTCAACAGAATTATTAGAAATCTTTTCTAAAGTATTTAAATTTTCTTGCACTGATTTTAAATCAGTTTCTAATTTAGAAAGTTTATTATTTGACTTTGTTTTTTCAAAATAAATGTAGAAAGCCATAACTATAATTATTATAATCAAAAGTAATGTTACTAGGCTGATTTTTGCTGAATTCTTTTCTTCCACTATGTTCACCTCGATTTCTTATAAATTTTTATATATTTAAAGTTTATCATTTTGAATTTCTTTTTGCAATAGAATTAAAAAAATTCTAATATAATATTTTAAAAATATGAACAGTTTTTTTATAAAGCTTGATTTTTAGCATAAAATACATTATAATAATATTCGTAATAAATAATTGAGAAAAAGTTGAGAAATCAACTATAAGAGAAAGGAAAGACGGTAAAATGCAAGAAAATCAAAATAACCAAAATCAAGAAATAGAAGTAGATGAAAACCACTTAATACAAATAAGAAAAGATAAATTAAAAGAATTACAAGAACAAGGAAAAAACCCATTTGAAATAACAAAATATAACAGAACAAACTCAGCAGGAGAAATAAAAGCAAACTACGAAAAATTTGAACAAAAAGATGTATCTGTAGCAGGAAGAATAATAGCTAAAAGAATAATGGGAAAAGCATCATTCTGCACAATACTAGATAGTGATGAAAAAATTCAAAGCTATGTAAGTATAAATGATTTAGGAGAAGAAAGTTATAAAGCATTTAAAACATTTGATATCGGAGATATAATTGGAATAACAGGATTTGTATTCAAAACAAGAACAGAAGAAATATCTGTACATGCTAAAGAAGTAGTATTACTTTCAAAATCATTAAGACCATTACCAGAAAAATTCCATGGACTAAAAGATGTAGATTTAAGATATAGACAAAGATATGTTGACTTAATAATGAATCCAGAAGTAAAAGAAACATTCAGAAAAAGAAGTCAAATTATAGCAGAAATAAGAAGAATATTAGATGAAAAAGGATATCTAGAAGTTGAAACACCAATATTAAATACAATATCAGGTGGAGCAACAGCAAGACCATTCATAACACATCATAATACATTAGATATAGATATGTATTTAAGAATAGCAACAGAATTAAACTTAAAAAGATTAATTGTAGGTGGATATGACAAAGTATATGAAATGGGAAGAATATTCAGAAATGAAGGAATGGATATTAGACACAACCCAGAATTTACATCAATAGAATTATATTCAGCATATGAAAATTATCATGACATGATGGATATAACAGAAGAAATATTCAAAAAATGTGCAATAAAAGTATGTGGAACAACAAAAATAACATATCAAGGAAAAGAAATAGACTTAGGTGGAGAATGGAAAAGAATCACAATGATAGATGCTATAAAAGAAGCTTGTGGAGTAGATTTCAATGAAATAAATACAGACGAAGAAGCTGTAGCATTAGCAAAAGAAAGAAAAATTGAAATTCCTGCAGGAAAAGAAAAAAGAGGAAACATTATTAGTTTATTCTTTGATGAATATGTTGAAAAAACTATTGTACAACCAACATTTGTGTATGACTATCCAGTAGAAATATCACCATTAGCTAAAAAATCACCAAAAGATCCAAGATTAACAGAAAGATTTGAAATATTTATAGATGGTAGAGAATATGGAAACGCATTCTCAGAATTAAATGATCCAATAGACCAATATGAAAGATTCAAAGATGAAATTGCAGCAAGAGAAAATGGAGACGATGAAGCAGGAATGATGGATGAAGACTATATTAATGCACTTGAATATGGTATGGCACCAACAGGAGGATTAGGAATAGGAATTGATAGATTAGTTATGTTATTAACAGATTCAGCATCAATTAGAGATGTATTATTATTCCCAACAATGAAACCATTAAATTAAAATATTTATTAAAATTAGATAAGTTCTGATAAAGAGTAGGAAAAGCTTAATAGAAATATTAGGCTTTTTATTTTTTTATAATGCCTTTGTAATAAAAATGTAACGAAAAAGTAATAATTTTTTTTCTAAAAATAATTGAAAAAATACTAAATATTAAATATAATAAAGAAAAGTTATATAAAATATGTCAAGAAAAAAGGAGAGAATATAATATGATACCTTATAGAAGAGTAGCTGAAACAGCACTATATGAATGGGAGTATAAAAAGAAAATAGAAAATAAAGATGAAGCATTAAAGAAAGCTCATGAGGATGCTGAGACGCTTTCTTTTGAGGAGTTAGAGTCTAAAGTATATGCAACAGGATCAATGAATTATGCTATTGAAGGAATTGCAAAATATTTAAAAGAGCAAGGAGGAGAGTTTTCTTCTGAAGAAATGGAACAATATAGTAAAGCAATTTTTGAAGGTCCAGAAAATGCTGATATTCTGAAATCAGTAGGAGAAAAAATTGGTAGATTAGATGATCCAAAAAAATTAATGGTAGCAACATTATCTAATATTCATAATGGCTGGGTTAAAGACAATGAAAAAAAATTTACTCAAGTTGAAAGAGATAAACAATATCAACATATGCCTATTGAATTGATAGGATGGAATGAGACAAAAATAGATTTATTATTTTTAAGACCTATATTAGAAGCTTCAGGAGTCGAAATTGATGAAAAAGCTTTAGAAGAAACATATAATGAAACAGTTATGAAATATTTTGAAGAAAATGGTATTTCAAGTGCAAATGATTTAAAAACATTAATACAAAATGGAGCTGATTTTTATCCATCACTAAAAGGTCAAAAATCTATTACAACACTTTTGGCAGATCCACAATTTGTATCTGATGTTGTAATTCCTAAAATAGAAAGTAAAGGAATAGGTAATATAGAGCAATTTATTTCACAAAACAAAAAAACTATAACTCCGTTAGATGTAGAAAAAGCAACGAGTGGGGTTACAAGAGAAGGAATAAATGCGATGACAAACGAAATAAGAGGAGAACTTACTCCAGGACGAGATGATAAAGGAATTGAACAATAGGGAGGATTTTTGAATGAAACAGTCTACAATGGAAGCATATGCTGAAGTAGATTCTATTCTTGAACTAATGGATTCAAAGTATATAATGGAAATACCGAAGCAGTTAAGACAGATGTTTAAAGATAAAAAAGCGATTAATTATAATAAGAAAATTGTAGCTAACAAACCTTTGCAGGAACAAGAATTGAGTTCTGAAACATTAGAAATATTAGCTGTATTAAATTATAATTATTGGTGTAAAGATGAAGTAAAGAAGAAAGAATTATTAGATTTATATTATAAAAATGATTTAAAAAAAGAAAAAGAATCAAGAGAAAAGTATAATCCAGATAATATATTTAAAAATAAAAATATTGTAAATAAACCTGAAGAAAATGTATCAATGGTAGTTATAGAAGAAAAAAGTGTTTTAAAAAAGATTATAAATTTTATAAAAAGAATATTTAATAAATAGTAAAAGAAGAAACAGATTATCTTGTAGTATCTGTTTCTTCTTTTATATAAAAATTATTTAAGCAAGAAAGTTGAGATAAATCTAAATCACTGACAGCATCAATGAATTTACATATTTTGGCTGGTTTTAATTTTTCAGCTAAAAACCTTTTTAAATTTGGGCAACTACTATCATTGCCATAGTGTGAAGTTCTTTTATCTAATAGATCTGGCATTATAATTCCTTTTATAAAATCATTCAAATCTGTTATTTTATTTTTTTGTGCATATTGTTTACCAATAGCAATATGTATAATATATCCTGGCATATAAAGGCTCCATTCTTTATTAATATAAATACAAGAGGTTGTTCATTTGATAGAACAACCTCAGGACTGTTATAATGCGTGGAATTCCAGCACCAACCACAGTTGGTTATAGAAAATTAGCAGATGCGAGTGTAGTTCTTCTCGATCTCTTCCTTCACAACGAAGTTGAAATCGACGCCGGTAACAACACCGTTCTCATCGCGGCTCACACTGTAGAACATCAGTGCTGCGGTCTGGGGAGCTGTCAGCCAGTCACCCCAAAGCATTGCGCCGAAGTAGTTCTGCGGATCATCCTCGTTGAGCTTGACCAGGTCATGATCCAAGCAGTACTGGACTGCATCGGTGATAGGCTCACCATAGAACCATGCCTCGTTAGGCTGAGGAATCTGTTCATACTCGTTTGCTTCTGTGTTGAGCACCTTATGATGCTCCAGGAACCATTCGCGAGCGTTCGGATAAGGATTGCCCTCACCGTCGACCTTGAAAAAGTCGCCCGCTACAGCCTGCTGGCCGGTAGTGCCAGCATTAACGACCTCAGTCGAGCGAAGGTAGTAGATGCCGTCCTTGAGGACGATCTTGCCTTCAGCAATCATCTGAGCTTCCATTGCGCTTCCGCAACCGAGTTCGTATGCGTTCACCTTTTTGCCTGCATTTTTCTGAATCTTTGCCATGGTAATAACCCTCCTGTGATGTGTGTAAATGATTAAAATTCGGACTTGGCAATTATGACATATCAAGCGCTTCACTTGTATATCAAATATTATTATATCATAAAATGGTAAAAAAGTCAAATTTATGTTAATAAGTAAGTTTTGTTACAAAAAAATAATTTAAATTCTTAAAAAATATTGAAAAAAATTTTCCTTTAGTATATAGTATTTATAGAATATTATACGAAAGGTAAAATAAAATATGAGAGTTGAAGCTTTTTTGGATTATAATAAAATATTGAAGGTTATATTTGAATTATCAAAAGAAAGAATTGACTATGATTTTATATGTAGTATAGAGGATGGACATTTAAGTCAAAGTATTATTGAAAATTTAAAGAATATATCATCATTAAGTGAAACAGAAAATCCTGACATTTGCAGATTATCAATTAATGATACAATATTTATAAATATAAATAAAAATACAGGAGAAATTGAAAGTGTAAATAATTTAACTGCATTTGAGACTAGATTATTAGCACAGGGAAAAGAAAAACATGTACCTTTTAGCAGAAAAGATATGACTGATTTTTCTCCAAAAACAGATTTACATACTCATTTTGCAGGAGCATTAACACCAGATTCAATGATAAGAGTTGGTATTGAGCATGATATAGGATATCCTGCAGATAAATTGAAAGAAATGGGAGTAGATGTAAGCCATTATTCAATAGATAAAGAAAATAAAATTAAATTAGCTAGTTTATCTGAAGGTGATATAAAAAACTTAAAACAACATTTAATTATTTCACCTGTAACTCAAGAGACATTTAATACAATGGAAGAAATATATGCATATAGAGGACCTTTTACTAAAAATAGAGAGATGTTTCCAGATTTTTTAAGAGAGTTGGCTAATGATTATAAGAAAAATGGAGTAAATTATGCAGAATTATCTTTTTCATCTTTAACAGAAGGATGGAAACCAGAAGAATACATGCAAATGCTAGAAGATAATTTACCTCAAATTGAACAAGAAACAGGTGTAAAGCTTAGATTTTTGGCAGGGTTATGGAGACATTCTGATGAACCTTATAATCAGGATATAATAGATACATTAGTAACAGTAGCTAAAAGTCCATATATTGTTGGATGTGATTATATGGGACATGAATCTAATCAGTCACTTGATTTTAAAGAACAATTAGAAAGATTAGCTGACTATGCTATGGAAAACGATCCTAATTTTGCAATAAGAGTACATGCAGGAGAAAACCCAATTTATAAAACAAACATGTATGATGCTTTAAAAATTGTGTATGATCAACATGCTAAAAGACAACAAGAGGAAAATGAAAGAGCTCAAAAAGAAGGAAGAACTCCCAATAAAATTGTTATGCCACAAGTTAGAATTGGACATGGTTTGTATGGATTAGATATTAAAGAAGATGGCAATTATAAAACAGTTGAACAAGATGGAGTTATAAAACTTATAAAAGAAATGGGAGCAATTGTAGAGTTTAATATGAGTTCAAATTTGGCACTTAATAATATAAATGATATTTCTACAATTCCAATAAAAAGGTATGTCGATGCAGGTGTAGATGTTGTATTAGGTACAGATGGACATGGTCTATATTCAACATTTGGAAAACAAGAAGCTTTACTTGCCACAGCAGCAGGATTAGAGAAAGAAGATTTTGAAAAATTAGTTCAAACAGAAAAAAAGGTATTAGATAGAGCAAGACAAAGAGAACAAACACATCCTAGAATTTCTAATGTTAAAGAGTTATATGATAGTGTTATTCATACAGGAGAAAATGGAGGAAAGCATTATACACCTGAAGTTGATAGGAAAATAAAAGAAGAAAAACAAGCTAGAGTTGATGCATTGCTTCAAAAAATAGAAAAAACTGGAGCAGAAACAAATCCTGAAAAAATTGAAGAAATAACAAAAGGAAAAACTCCTATTGTGTTGACAGGCGCTTCTAAAAAGGCTTGGCCAAATATTTTACCAAAAGATCAGGAATATATTAGACTTGCAATGCAAGTTCTTGCTAATACACTCGATCCAGATAAAGCATTTGTTGTAACAGGAGGAACTAACTTTGGAGTAGAAAAAGAAATGCATGAAGCAGGACATAGAAGAAACGAAAAAAGTGATAAAGATTTGGTTGTTCTTGGAACATTAACAATGGAAGCAAATTTAGATAAAGATAAGGTCGAACCTAATACAATTACACATGCTATTGTCTTAAAAACAGGTGGTAATTTTACTAAAAACTGGATGGATTTACCATATACCCAGATAAGATATGCTACAGAAAGAGATGGACATATTGTGGCCGTTGGTGGAGGTTCTGTTGTAAGTGATTATATACAAGTAGCACATAATAGTGGCGTAAAGAATCTTCATTTGATGGATGGACCATATGGCGCTTCAACTGATAAAAGTAAATCTTTAAATGGAAACGGTTATTCTTTTAAGACAATTGAAGAATTAATTCAAAGATTGTATGAAAGAACTCCAGAAATGTTTGGAAAGGATTTTTCAATAGAAAATATCGAACAATATATTAATCAAGCAAAATTAGACATAACACCTATAGGAAAAGAAAATAATCCAGCTAATTTTGGTTTAGGAGCTATGCATGAAATTCATGAAGGTCTTACTGCAGCAGATAGAGAAAAAGGAGCAAAAAAATTAGTAGAAGCAATTAAGGAAAAAAGTAAAGAAGTTAGTGAGGTGAGAGGTTAGGATGACAATTGAATATAAACAATCTTTGACAGAGTTGAATACGATTTTGAACTATATGGATATAGAACTTATAAAAAAAGTTCCTACAAAATTATTATTATTTATAAGACAAAATATGGATGCATCATATATACCTAATATTAGCAAAAATATTCCAATAAATGAACAACCATTAAAAAAAGATACTAAAGTATTGCTATCACTAATATATAGAGATTATTTAGTTGATAATGAAAAAAAGGAAGAATTAATTGAAGAAGATTTATTAGAAAAACAAAGACAGGAAGAAGAGAAAAAAGAAAAATATAATCCTAACAATTTATTTAAAAATAGAAATGAACAAGTTGGTAATGTGTCATCATCTGGAGTACAGGAGAATACTACTTCTTTAATAGAATATAAAGAACAAAAATGGTATCAAAAAATATTTGCAAAAATTTTAAGATTTTTTAAGAGATAAAAAATAGAAAACATTTTATTGAAGAACCAAAATCAGAAGCAAAACAAAAAACAAACTTTTGCATATGATTTTGGCTCTTTTAAAATGAGATTAAAAAATGATTTATATTAAATATCAATAAAACAATTGAAGATTTTTATAAATTATGATATATTATATAAAGTAAAAAGATAAGATAGGAGAAAGATTTATGTTTGGATATGGTATAGACAAGAAAACACTATATATAGTAGCAGGAATATTAGTAATAATATCATTATTTAGTTATGGAACAGACGGAATAATAGATTTATTATTATCAGTTCCAGCAGTATTAATAGCAATAACAGTTCATGAATTTGGACATGCATTTGCAGCATATAAATTAGGAGATGACACACCAGTAAGACAAGGAAGATTAAGCTTAAATCCATTTGATCATATAGATCCATTAGGAATAGCAATGTTATTATTTGCACATATCGGATGGGGAAAGCCAGTAGAAATAGACCCAAGAAATTATAATAGAAACATATCTGTAGAAAAAGCAGATGCAATAGTATCATTTGCAGGACCATTAATGAATTTTATAACAGCATTAATATTTGCACTAATATATTGTGCAATAATAAAATTTGCTAAAATAACATTTATATCAACAACTGTAGGCAGTGTTATAATGGCAATGGTTGCATATATAATAACAATGAATATAGGACTTGGAGTATTTAATTTAATACCATTACCACCACTAGACGGATCAAAAATATTTCTTCCAATATTGCCAAGAGGAGCAAAAACATGGTTTATAGAAAATGAAAGAATATTTTATATAATATTTTTAGTTATATGGATATCAGGAATTGCAGGAAATATGATTTCACCATTAATAAGCAAAATGACAAGTGCAATATTAGGAATAGCATTAAAAATATTTGGATTAGCATAGATGAACTAATAGAAAATGAAAGGACAGAACAAAATTGAAAGAAACATTAGTATTAGGAATAGAATCAAGCTGTGATGAAACCTCTGTAGCCGTTGTAAAAAACGGCAGAGAGGTTTTGTCAAATGTAATAGATACACAAATAAAAATACATGAGCAATTTGGAGGAGTTGTACCAGAAATTGCATCAAGAAATCATATAGAAGCAATTTCAAGAGTAACAAAATTAGCATTAGAACAAGCAAATGTAAAATTAGAAGATATAGATATAATAGCACCAACATATGGACCAGGTTTAGTAGGAGCATTATTAGTAGGAGTTTCATATGGAAGAGGTTTAGCCTATGCATTAAATAAACCACTTGTAGGAGTAAACCACCTAGAAGGACATATATCAGCTAATTATATAACACATCCAGACTTAGAACCACCATTTTTATGTATGTTAACATCTGGAGGAAATACACAAATTGTATATGTAAAAGATTATTGTGATATGGAAGTATTGGGAAGAACAAGAGATGATGCAATTGGAGAAGCATTTGACAAAGTTGCAAGAGTAATTGGATTAACATATCCAGGAGGACCAAAGATTGATAAATTAGCTGAGCAAGGACAAGCAACAATCAATTTTCCAAAAACACATTTTGAAAATTTAGATTTCAGCTTTAGTGGAATAAAAACAGCAGTAATAAACTTACATCACAAAGATCCAGAAGTAAACAAAGCAGATTTATGTATGAGCTTTGAAAAAGCAGTAACAGAAGTATTAACAGAAAATATAGAAAAAGCAATAAAACAAACAGGAATAAAAAAAGTAGTATTAGCAGGAGGAGTATCTGCAAATACACATATAAGAGAAGAATTCGAAAAATTAGGTCAAAAATTAAGTGTACAAATATATAAACCAGATTTAAAACTATGTACAGACAATGCAGCAATGATAGGGTCTGCTGGATATTATAGATATTTACATGGAGATATATCAGACAATACACTTAATGCAGTTCCAAATTTAAAAATAGGTGAATAATTACAGTTTCAAGAAGAAACTTTAGAAGGGAAAATAAAAGAATGTCAATATTCGTAATTGCCGATTTACATTTATCATTCAAAAATCCAAAACCAATGGATATATTTGGAGATAATTGGACAAAACACGAAGAAAAAATAAAAAAAGATTGGAATGAAAAAGTAAAAGAAGAAGATTTGGTAGTATTACCAGGGGATTTTTCATGGGCAACATATATTGAAGACACAATACCAGATTTTGAATATTTAAACAGTTTACCAGGAAAGAAAATTATGCTAAAAGGAAACCATGATTATTGGTGGACAACAGTTACAAGTATGAGAAAATTCCTAAAAGAAAATAATTTTCAAAATATAGACTTTTTATATAATAACAGTTTTGAATATGAAAACAAAATTTTATGTGGTACAAGAGGATGGAGTCTTGTAGATGAAGAAATAGACGAAAAATTAATAAATAGAGAATTAGGAAGACTAGAATTATCATTACAAGATGGAGAAAAAAAAGCAGGAGAAAACAAAGAAATAATAGTATTTATGCATTATCCACCAATTACTAAAAATAAAATTTTATCAGAAGAAGAAATGAAATTTATAGAATTAATGAAAAAATATAATGTAAAAAGATGTTATTATGGACATTTACATGGAAACTCAATACATGATGCAATTGAAGGAAAAATACAAGGAATAGAATTAAAATTAGTAAGTGCAGACGGACTAGATTTTAAGTTAATAAAAATATAAGAATTAATTCACATCAAGAACACAAATAAAAAATAATTTGGCAACAAAATATAGATAAAATCATATCATAAAAACGGAATTAAGTTATATATCTAACACAAATAAATATAACTAAAATGAAGGAAAAGTTGAAAAACTACAATTTTTTCAAACTTCCTTAAGGAAGAAATGAGGATTAATTATGAGAGAAAATGATTTAATGATAATTGAAAAATGTATAGAAAACAAAAATGAAAAATTAGATGTGAAAGAAGAGCCATTTGAAAAATTAATGTTTTTTTACAAATCAGCATTAAAGCAATTAGAATTACAAATGAATATAATAAAAGATGAATTCAAATTAATATATAATTATGATTTAATAGATCATATAGACACAAGAATAAAAGAACCAAAAAGTATTGTAAAGAAAATGGAAAAGAAAAAATATGACAAAACATATTTAAATTTAATAGAAAAAATAAATGATATTGCAGGAATAAGAATTGTATGCACACTAAAAGACGACATATTTTTTATTAGAGATTTAGTAAAACAAATACCAGACATACATGTATTAAAAGAAAAAGATTATGTAACAAATCCAAAAGAAAGTGGATATTCAAGTTATCATATGATTGTAGAAGTACCAGTAAAACTAACACAAAAAACAATATATGTAAAATGTGAAATTCAAATAAGAACACTAGCAATGGACTTTTGGGCAAGCTTTGAACATAAAGTAAAATATAAAACAAAAAATGATGTAAATCCTAAAATGTCAAAAGAATTAGTAAGTTGTGCAAAAATGATAAATAAATTTGATACCAAAATGATAAATTATAAATAAGCTAGTCTAAGATTTTCTATCAAATGAAAATTTTAAGAAAATCTAAAACTCGCCATATTTATCTAGTACAGAAAGTTCTCCTACAAGGAGAACTTTCCTACTATATAAAAAAGCAAAAATTTAATTTCGCTTTTTTGATAGGAATTATTGACAAAAAAAATTTTTTAGTAGATAATATAAACGATTACGAAAAGAAAAAAAGAAAAGAAAATAACTTAGGAGGAAATAAATAATGTACATATTTAATAGAATTACAGTAAATCCACAACTACCAAAAAGAATAAATAGATTAAATGAAATAGCAAATAATCTATGGTGGGCATGGAATACTGAATTTTTAAGATTATTAAAAACAATGGACGGAGACTTGTGGGAAAAATGTGATAAAAATCCAGTTAAATTTTTAAAACATATATCACAAGAAAAATTAGAAGAAGCAGAAAACAATGCGCAATTTGTAAAAGATTATGACAAAATAGTTGAGAATTTTGATTCATATATGGCAAGCAGAAATACATGGTTTGCACAAAAATATCCAGAAAACAAAAATGATTTAATTGCATACTTCTCAGCAGAATATGGATTGGATCAAACAATAGCAATATATTCAGGAGGATTAGGAATATTATCTGGAGATCATTTAAAATCAGCAAGTGACTTAGGTATTCCATTAGTAGCAGTTGGTTTAATGTATAAAAATGGATATTTTCATCAAAGAATAGATAAAGATGGAATACAACATCCTGAATATAAAGATTTAAATTTATCAGATTTACCAATACACCCTGTTAAAGATCAAGATGGAAAAGATTTTATAACATATGTAAAGTTTCCAGCAAGAAGAATATATTTAAAAGTATGGCAAATTAATGTAGGAAGAATAAAATTATATTTATTAGATTCAGACATAGATATAAATGCAGAAGAAGACAGAGGAACAACAGCAAAGTTATATGGTGGAGACCAAGAAATGAGAATCCGTCAAGAAATCATACTTGGAATGGGAGGAGTTAACACATTAAAAAAATTAGGATTAACACCAACTGTATACCATATGAATGAAGGACATTCAGCATTCTTAAACTTAGAATTAATAAAAAATACAATAAGAGATAAACAAGTATCATTTGATATAGCAAGAGATATAGCATCATCAAAAACAGTATTTACAACACATACACCAGTTCCAGCTGGAAATGATATATTCCCAATAGAATTAGTAGAAAAATATTTTAAAGATTTCTGGCCACGTTTAGGATTAACAAGAGAAGAATTCCTAAAACTAGGAATGAAACCATGTGATAATCTTGAGCAAGGATTTAATATGGGAATACTAGCATTAAAAATAGCAGGAAAGAAAAATGGGGTAAGTAAATTACATGGTGAGGTATCAAGAGAACTATTCTCAGAAGTATGGCCACATATAGCACCAAATGAATCTCCAATAACATATGTAACAAACGGAATTCATACATGTACATGGCTAGCACCAAAATTAAAAGACTTATATAACAAATATTTAATTCCATATTGGCAAGACAATATACATGAAGATGAAGTTTGGAAGAAAATAGACACAATTCCAGATGATAAATTATGGGAAGTCCATATGGAAAGAAAGCAAAAATTAATTAATGTAATAAAACAAAATCTAACAAATAGATTAAGAAGAGAAGGAGTAGGTTATGATGCAATAAATGAAGCAACAGCAAACTTACGTCCAGATACATTAATGATAGGTTTTGCAAGAAGATTTGCAACATATAAAAGAGCAACATTAATATTTAAAGATATAGAAAGAATAACTCAAATATTAAATAATACAGATAGACCAGTAATATTAGTATTTGCAGGAAAAGCACATCCAGCTGATAGATATGGAGCTGATTTAATAAAACAAATACATGAAGTATCAATGATGCCACAATTCAGAGGAAAAATATTTATATTAGAAAATTATAGTATAGAAATATCAAGATATTTAGTAAGTGGTGTAGATGTTTGGTTAAACAATCCAAGAAGACCAATGGAGGCATCTGGAACAAGTGGACAAAAAGCTTCTGTAAATGGAGTTGTAAACTTCAGTGTTTTAGATGGATGGTGGGCAGAAGGATACAACCAAAAAAATGGTTGGACAATTGGAACAAATTCAGAATATCCATCATATGAAGAACAAGATATTGCAGATAGCCAAAGCATGTATTATACATTAGAAAATAAGATAATACCAGCATATTATTCAAAAGATGAAAATGGAATCTCTAAAAAATGGATGCAATACATGAAGAACTCAATCATGTCAACAGGTGGAAAATATAGTACAGCAAGAATGTTAGTAGATTATACAAATCAATTATATATTCCATTATGTAATTTAACAAAAAAATATTATACAAATTTAGAATCAGTTACAGAATATAGTACATGGAAAAAAGATATTACAGCAAATTGGAAAGATGTTCAAATAGAACAAATTGAAGGAAATGCAGATAATATTACATTAGATGCAGGAAATCAAATAGAAGTAAAATGTGTTGTAACATTACCAAATATTGATGCAAAACATATTGAGGCACAAGTGTATTATGGAAAATTCTTAGATAATGGATCTGTTCAAGATGTAAAAATTATACCAATGAAACTTGATGGAAAAGATGATGAAAATAAGAAATATTATTATTCAGCAAAAATAGATTTAATATCAGGTGGAAATTATGGATATTCATTTAGAGTTATGCCAAAACATGAAATGTTATTGGAAAGTGCAAATTTAGACTTAATAAAATGGGTTGAAAAATAAAAAAGAAGAGATGAATTACAAAAAATTCATCTCTTTTAAACTATTATTAATTTATGAGTATAGTCCAAATTAGCTTTAGACTCATATTCAAATCCCAAAGTATAAACATTAGAAGCCCAAATATCTTTTTGAAGTAAATGTTTCAAATTTTTATTAGAAGAATCATCCATAAACTTTTTTGGAGAAGTAATTAAATTCAATTTTGGATTTCTTCTTGAAGCTTCACTAATGATTTTTTTACCATTTTCATTAAAACCTAGAATTCTTATATATGGAGTAAGCTTTTTAGAAAGTTGCATATCATCTTTTGTAATACCAAGAATTGCATATAAAAGAATTCTTTGAAGTCTAGTTCTAGTATATCTTTTTGTATCAATCAAAGTTAATAATTCAACAACACTATTACATGAATTTGCAGCATCTTTAATTGCATATTCCAAACCTTCAGAAACATCTGGTAAATTAGCAATATCAGCAATAGTCATACGTCTTAATGTATATAAAATTTCTTTATCAAAAGCAGATAAATCTTTAACATAAATTCCTTTTTTTAAACAATCTTCTAATAAATAAAAAGAATCTTCAGGCATATATTTTTGTAATTGATCAATATTAGGAGAAATACAGGTAGAACGGATTGCAGAACCACTTGCAAAACGTGATGAAGAAGAAAACATGTTGTTATTATGTTCAGCTTCTTGTCTTTTTATAGTAACAGGTTGAATGAAAGAATCCTGTTTTTTCAATGCCTTTAAATATTCAATTCCCAAAATATTATTTGGAGAAGAGAGCACATTAGCAAATCTTCTCATATTACCAAGATACATCATTAAAGCCTTTTCTCTAGCTTTAGGAAAGGAAACACCAGTAGATAATTCATGAGAAAGCAATGTTCTATATGCTTTTGGTTCTTCAACAAGAACTTGAACAATATCATCTAAAATAGAAATATCTCCACATTCACTTCCAAAACACAAATAATCAACAATGTTAAGTGAATCAAGAATTTTTGTTGCACCATATGCAAAATTTTCAGCACTAGAAATTGAATATATAGTAGGTAACTCTAATACTAAGTCAACACCACATTTTAAAGCCATTTCAGTTTTTACCCATTTACTAACGATTGCTGGATCTCCTCTTTGAGAAAAATTACCTGAAATTACAGCAACAGAATAGTCTGAATTTGTAAGTTTTTTTGCTTCATTTAAGTGATATAAGTGGCCATTATGAAATGGATTATATTCACAAATTACTCCTAGTACATTGCTCATAATAAGATTTCCTTTCTTTAAATTTCTCTTGTAATTTCTAAAAATTATTGATATAATCTTATCACAAAAAAACTAGATATACAAGAAAATTTTAGAAATTTATACAATGGTATGAAAGGATATTAACAAATGGAAGAAAAAGTTATTATATATACAGATGGTGCTTGTTCAGGAAATCCAGGACCAGGTGGTTGGGGAGCAATTTTAATGTACAAAGGTGCAAAAAAAGAAATATCTGGAGGAAAGAAAGATACAACAAATAATATAATGGAAGTTACAGCCGTAATAGAAGCATTAAAATGCTTAAAAGTAAAAAGTGATGTACAAGTATATAGTGATAGTGCATATACTGTAAATGCGTTTAATCAAAAATGGATATATGGCTGGATAAAAAAAGGCTGGAAAACAGCAGGTGGAGATCCTGTAAAAAATAAAGAATTATGGCAAGAACTATATAGTTTAACACAAAAACATAATGTTGAATTTATAAAAGTAAAAGGACATGCTGATAATGAATATAATAATAGATGTGATGAACTAGCAAGAAATGCGATAAAATCATTATAAAAGAAAGTATAATAAATTTAATTTTTGGAAATAATAACAAAAATATTAAGAGAGGAAAATTGTTATGAAAAAGAAAATTATATTTATTATACTTTTATTAGTTTTAGTAGTAACTTTTGATGTTGTATTAATGAGTTGGAATTCAGAAGTTGAAGCATTATCAAAATATGGTTCGAGAGGAACTGAAGTAAAGACAATACAAGAAAAATTAAAAAGATGGGGATATTATAGTGGTTCTGTAGATGGAATATATGGAAGTCAAACAGTTTCTGCTGTAAAAAAATTTCAGAAGAAAAATGGATTAACTGTTGATGGAATTGCAGGGACACAAACACTTAAAGCAATGGGAATAACATCTAGTTCATCATCATCATCTTCTTCAAATAATTCATCAAATGTAAATTTACTAGCAAGAGTTGTTTATGGAGAAGCAAGAGGCGAACCATATACAGGGCAAGTTGCAGTAGCTGCAGTAGTTCTTAATAGAGTAAAAAGTAGTAAATTTCCAAACACAATAGCAGGAGTGGTATATCAAAGTGGAGCATTTGATGCTGTAGCAGATGGTCAAGTGAATATGACGCCAGATGCAACTGCCAAAAAAGCAGCTCAAGACGCATTAAATGGATGGGATCCATCTTATGGGGCAATATATTATTTTAATCCTAGCACAGCTACAAATAAATGGATTTGGTCAAGACCAATGACTGTAACAATAGGAAAACATAGATTTTGTAAATAAAAATGAATCGACTATGATAAATATTCATAGTCTTTTTTTATTATTTATGCAACATTTTCTTGAAAAAAGACATTATATAAGTGTAAGATATCTTATGAAAGACAAAGGAGAGAAAAATTGAAACAATATAAAATATTAGAAGATTATGTAGAAAATGAACAATTAAATATAGAACAAGTAATAAAAGATTATAGTGGATATGTATATACAGCAATAATCAATATTTCAGAAAATTTAAGTAATGAAGATATAGAAGAAATTTTATCAGATGTATTTTTTATCTTTTGGAAGAAAAAAGATACATTAAAAAAAGATGATAAAATAAGTTTTTATTTAGTAGGAATAGCCAAAAACCTTATAAAAGAAAAATATAGAAAGCAAAAAGGTAATTTAAATATAGATGATTTTGAAAATAATATATCAACTAATGATGATATATATGAATATTATGAAGAAAAATGTCGAATAGAACAAATACAAAAAATAGTAAATAATTTAGATGACATAGATAAAGCAATATTTAGAATGTTTTACTATAATAATCAAAAATCAAAAGAAATATCACGAAAACTAAAGATGAATGAAATTACAATAAGATCAAGATTACATAGAATTAGAAAGCAAATAAAAGAAAATATAGATTTTTAGGTGAAAGGAAAATAAATTATGAGTAATGAAGAATTGCAAAATAAAATAATTGAAAATGTAAAAGATAAAATAGCAATATATGAATTAGAAAAAGAAAATAGAAATGATAAATTTAGTATGAAAAAATTCAGGAATGTGGCAGCTGTGGCAGTTTTAACAATAGGATTATCAATAGGTACAGCATACGGTGCAAATATTATATATGAAAAGATTTGGAAAGAACCAACAAAAATCGTTGGAGGAGGCCAAACAGAAGAAATTACAGAAGAATCAATTAAAGGAAATATAACAGAAGATGAAGCAAGAGAAATTGCTAAAAATAAATTAAATAAAATAGGAATTGATGGTGGAGAACTTTCTAAGACAAGAAATTATAAAGATAGTTATAGTGAAGGGATAGAATATATATTTACTACTGATGATGGAAAATGGGAAATAACAATAAATGGAATGAGTAAAGAATTTGAAAGTTTAAAATCATGTGAATATAATAAAAATTATGAAAAATATACAATGACAAGAGATGAAGCAATAGAAGTTGCAAAACAATATTATGAGCAATTTGGATATAAAGAAGGAGAATATGAATTTGCAGAAATAGTTAAATTATGGAATAGTAACCCAGATGAAGATAAGAGTGGATATTATAGTGCAAGATTTTATAAAAAATATGGAGATTTATATAATAAATGTGAGGCTATTTGGATTGGCTTTTATGCCAAAGATCATAAATTAAGTGATTATAGTGTATCAAATGGAAAATATGACAATAATCCATTAGAAATAACAAAAGAACAAGCAATAGAATTAGCAATTGAAGCAGATAAAAAAGTAGAAGAAAGACCAATTATAGAAACAAAAGCAGAACAAAATATAAAAGCCATGAATGGAACTGCATATTCAAGATTAAAAGATACAGATGCATTTTATAAGCCTATGACGGAAGTTGATGTACCAAATGAAGATATAGTATATTATAAAACAGAAGAAAGAGTTAGAAGAGTTTGGGTAGTTGGTTTAACATATGGAGATACAGAAAATACAGGTATTGTAAATAAAGTTGCAAGAGGACAATTTACATATTATGTTGATGCAACAACTGGCGAAATTATTGGTGGAAGTACTAGTGATGAAATTTATTGGGAAAATTTCCATTTTAATGAAAATAAAATAAATAGATAAAATAAAAGCAGATAATTATTAAAAAACATTGATAATTATCTGCTTTTTTGCTAATATATAGTAAATTGTAAAAGAGGAGGGCACAATATGAAATATTTCAAAAAATTAGTAGGAGAAAGAATATATCTATCACCAAGAAATAGTGAAGATGTAGAACAATTCACAGAATGGTTAAATGATTTTAATACAACAGATTATATCGGAAGAAGCGGAGCAAGTGTAACATTAGATATGGAAAGAGAATACTTATCAAGACCAAATAAAGATAATGCTTCATTTGTAATAGTAACATTAGAAGATGATAAAATGATAGGAACAATATCATTAGAACAAATAGATGACATAAATAGAAATGCGACATTGGGAATATTTATAGGAGATAAAGATTACAGAGATAGAGGATATGGAACAGAAGCAATAAGACTTATATTAGAATATGGATTTAGATATTTGAATCTACATAATATAAAATTAGATTTAATGGAATTTAATGAAAGAGCATTAAAATGTTATAAAAAATGTGGATTTCAAGAAAATGGAAGAAGAAGAAAATGTAAGTTTATTAATGGAAAATATTATGATAGTATAAGTATGGACATATTAGCTGAAGAATTTGGAGGAGATTTTATAAAAAATAAAAATATTTAAAAATATAGAAAATTATAAATACATATGATATATTAAAAGAGAAATACCCAAATAAAGGAGGATAAAATGGATTATAAAATTATAGGAGAAACAGTACCAGTAGTTGAAATGAAATTAAGAGTAGGAGAAACAGTATATACACAATCAGGGGGAATGGCATACCAATCAGATGGAATATCAATGGCAACAAATGCTCGTGGTGGAATAATGAAAAGTTTAGGAAGAATGTTTACAGGCGAATCAATATTTATGGCAAATTATACAGCACAAAAAGATGGAGCAATGGTAGCCTTTGCGTCAACAGTACCAGGAGGAATTATTGATTTAGACTTAGCAACATTGCCAGGTGGAATGATGATTCAAAAAGGAGCATTTTTATGTGCTGAATCAAATGTAGAAACAAGTGTTGCATTTACAAAAAAATTCTCAGCTGGATTATTTGGAGGAGAAGGATTTGTACTTCAAAAAGCTACAGGAAATGGAAAAATCTTTTTGGAAGTTGATGGAGATATAATCCAAAAAGATTTAGCACCAGGAGAAATTATAAAAGTTAATACAGGAAATGTTGTTGCATTTGAGCCAAGTGTATCATATGGTATTGAGACAATAAGCGGATTAGGAAACATTTTCTTAGGAGGAGAAGGTTTATTCTTAACAAAATTAGTAGGACCAGGTAAAGTAATTTTACAATCTCAAAACTTTAAAGATTTTGCAGGAAGATTAATTCCATATATGCCAAGAACAACAAATAATAATTAGAGAAAGAGTATCAACTTGATACTCTTTTTTATATAGTAGGAAAGTTCTCCTTGTAGGAGAACTTTCTGTACTAGATAAATATGGCGAGTCTTAGATTTTCTTAAAATTTTCATTTGATAGAAAATCTTAGACTCGCTTTTTTATATAATTGAACCTAAAACTAAAATACCCAAATTATCTAAATAGATTTTATCAAATTGTGAAAGAGGAAGAGGACTAGTACCAAGACCAACTTCAATAGTATATCCAGGTCTATTGTAATTTTGAATAAACCAATCTTTATAACCAGCAAAACTAGAATTATAAGGAGTAGATTCTAAAGAATATCCACTAACATTAGCAAATTGAGTACCAATTTCAAAACTATAAGGAGGATTATAATTCTGAAATTGCCAATAAATTACTTCACCTTGAGAATGATAAGCAAGAATAAGTCTAAAATTATGTTGAAGAGTAAAATTATAAACTGCAAGTGATTCTGGTTCTGTAAGAGGACCATATCCAACGAAATCACGAGGAGCTGGACCGAGTAAAACCTTGCGAATATTTTATTGCACGTGCTTGTTGCCAACTAGCAGGAAATTGTAAGTTTAAATCCACACCTCTAATATTTGCTTTCCAACCATTAGGAAAAGGAATAGTAGCAAATCCATAAGCAATTTTAGAAGCTTGAGTATATGATGGCGAATTTTTAGGAAGAGCACCTGTAACCAAATCAACACCATCAGGATTAACCATAGGAACAAGATAAATGGTAGAAACATTAAAAAGCCAGCGAGCAGGATATCCAAAAATAGGTAAATTATTAGAATAGCAATAACAATAATCAGCTAAAAATTTCATTAAAACAATACTTGTAATCCATTCATTTGCATGATATGAAGCGGAATAAAAAACTTCATTAGAGCCATTACCAATTTTTATAAAAGGAATTTCTTTTCCCATAATAGATTTTCCAATAGTACCCACAGAAATAAAATTATATAAATTTGTTAATGTGTGCAAATCTTTAATAAAAACATTGTAACTATAATCAACATTTGTAGAAATAATAGAATCTTGTCTAAAAACATTCATAAAAACCTCCATAATATAAAATATTATGAAAAAAGATTTATAATAGTGCAAATTTTTATATTATCTATTGCTATTTTTTTCTAAAAATAGTAAAATATAAGTGGCTAAAAATATAATAACAAGGAGGCAAAAACGTGGCAAAACCAACAGTAGCAATAATAGGAAAACCAAATGTAGGAAAATCAACATTTTTCAATTATATAGTAGGAAGTAGAATATCAATTGTTGAAGATACACCAGGTGTTACAAGAGATAGAGTATATGCAGAAACAAACTGGAGAGGAAGAAACTTTACAGTAGTAGATACAGCTGGAATTGAACCAGAAAGTGACGACACAATAATATCACAAATGAGAGAACAAGCTAAAATAGCAATAGATATAGCAGATGTAATACTATTTTTAACAGATGTAAAACAAGGAGTAACAGCAGCAGATCAAGAAATAGCAATTATGTTAAAAAAATCAAAAAAACCAGTAGTACTTGTATGTAACAAAGCAGATAATATGAGTAGAGACAGAAATGAAATATATGAATTTTACAATTTAGGAATGGGAGAACCATATCCAGTATCTGCAGCAAATGCATTAGGAATTGGTGATGTTTTAGATGCACTATATGAAAATTTTCCAGAAAAAAGTGATGATGAAGATGATGATGGAAGAATAAAAGTAGCAGTTATAGGAAAGCCAAATGTAGGAAAATCATCATTAATAAACAAAATTCTAGGAGAAAATAGAACAATTGTAAGTAATATAGCAGGAACAACAAGAGATGCAATAGACACAGAATATGAAAATGAGTATGGAAAATATGTACTTATAGATACAGCTGGAATAAGAAGAAAAAGTAAAGTGTCTGAATCCATAGAAAAATTTAGTATAATGAGAACATTACTTGCAATTGAAAGAGCAGATGTATGTTTAATGATGATAGATGCAAATGAAGGAGTAACAGACCAAGATGCAAAAATTGCAGGTGAAGCACATGAGGCTGGAAAAGGAATAATAATTGTTGTAAACAAATGGGATGAATATGAGAAAGAAACAGGAACATTAGAAAAATACAAAAAAGACATATATGCAAAATTATCATATTTATCTTATGCACCAGTAATCTTTATATCAGCAAAAACAGGACAAAGAGTTGACAAATTATTTAACATGATAAACAATGTTGCAGAACAAAATGCAATGAGAGTATCAACAGCAACATTAAATCAAGTAATAAATGAAGCAATTGCAATTGTACAACCACCAACAGATAAAGGAAAAAGATTAAAAATTCTTTATGGTACACAAGTTAGTACAAAACCACCAACATTTGTAATATTTGTAAATAATAAAGAACTATTCCATTTTTCATATGAAAGATATTTAGTAAATCAGATTAGAAAAGAATTTGGATTAGATGGTACACCAGTGAGAATTATTGCAAGAGAAAAAGGTGAAAAGGAGGAATAAAAATGTCAGCATACATAATAGTAACACTAGTAGCGTATTTATTAGGAAGCATAAGTTTTTCAGTAATAATAAGCAAAAAAATGGCAGGATTTGATGTAAGAGAAAAAGGAAGTGGAAATGCAGGAGCAACAAACATGTTGCGTTCTGTAGGAAAAAAAGGAGCAATATTTACATTAATTGGAGACTGTCTAAAAGGAGTTGTTGCAATATTATTTGCAATAATAGTAGGAAAAATAGCCAAAAATACAGATAAAGCTTTATTGGTACAACTTGCAGGAATAGCAGTTGTTTTAGGACATACATTTCCAATATTTTTTGGATTTAAAGGTGGAAAAGGTGTAGCAACATCTTTAGGAGTACTTTTAATGACAAATTGGCAAATAGGATTAATATGTTTAGTATTTGCACTAGTACTAATGGCACTAAGTAAAATGGTATCATTAGGATCTGTAGGTGCAGCAATACTTTTCCCTGTATTAGTATTATTCATACATACAAACTTTACAGTAAGTGAAGGAAGTAGTTATTTAATATATAGTATAATACTTGCAGTTATAGTAGCATTTAACCATAGAAGCAACATCAAAAGAATATTAAATGGAACTGAAAATAAATTAAGTTTCAAGAAATAATGCAAAAGAAAGGAGAAAATGCTAGAATTTTTATTCTAGCATTTATTAATAAAAATGAAAAATATAGCAATAATAGGAAGTGGAAGCTGGGGAGTTGCTTTAGCAATACACTTAGCAAAATTAGGTAACAAAGTTAAAATTTGGTCATTTTCAGAAGAAGAAAGAGACATAATAAATAATGAAAAAAGATGCAAATTTTTACCAAATGTAGTATTACCAGAAGGAATAGAATGTAGTACATCATATGAAGAAGTAATAAATGGTTCAGACTTTATAATACATGTAACACCATCAAAATTTACAAGAAATACAGTAAAACAATATAAACAATATGTAACAAATCAACCAATAGTAATATGTTCAAAAGGATTTGAAGAAGCAACATTAATGACATTAGATGAAGTAATACAAGAAGAAATACCAAATGCCAAAATAGCAGTTTTATCAGGACCAAGCCATGCAGAAGAAGTATCAATAGCAATTCCAACAGTATTAGTATTAGCTTCAAAATATGATGCAGTATTAAAACTAGTTCAAGACACATTTATGTCTGATAAAATGAGAATTTATACATCAAGAGATGTAAAAGGTGTTGAACTTGGAGGAGCATTAAAAAATATTATAGCATTTTGTTCAGGTGTTGCAGCAGGAATAGGTTTAGGAGACAATACATTTGCAGCATTAATAACAAGAGGGTTAGCAGAATTATCAAGACTTGGAGTTGAATTAGGAGGACAAAAAGAAACTTTATATGGACTAAGTGGACTTGGAGATCTAATTGTAACATGTTTAAGTGAACATAGTAGAAACAGAAAAGCAGGAAAATTAATAGGACAAGGAAAAACATTAGAAGAAACAAAAAAAGAAGTTGGAATGACAATAGAAAGTATAGACAATATTTTAGTTGCACATGAATTAGGAAAAATTCATAATATAGAAATGCCAATAGTAGAAGCAGTTTATGGAATTTTGTATAATGGATTAAAACCAGAAGAAGCAGTAAATATGTTAATGAATAGAGCAAGAAAAAACGAAGACTAAATATAAAAAAAGTGTCAATAATATTTAATATATATTGAAATATGGCATAAAGCCAAAGAAAGGATGATGTGTTATGGGATTTTTTGATACATTAGGAAAAAAAGCAACTGAAGCTTATAATGTAACAACAAAAAAGACAGGTGAACTTGCAAAAGAAGCAAAATTAAGAATGAAAATTAATGAAAACAAATCAAATATCAATGATTTGTATAAAGAGATTGGAAAAAAAGTTTATGAAAAACATGTAAGACAAGAAAATATAGATATAAAAGCAGATTTAGAAGAAGAATGTGCAAAAATAGATATATTATCAAGTGAAATAGAATCATGTTTAACATCAATATTAGAATTAAAAGATAAAAAACAATGTATAAAATGTCATGCAGAAATCGATGAAAATGCAGTATTTTGTCCAAAATGTGGTGAAAAACAACCTGAAATCGAAGTTAAAGAAGCAGAAGTTGTTACAGAAGATTTAGAAAATTCAGATGTAAAGCCAGAAAATGAGACAGAAGCAGAAATTGTAGAAGAAAAAGTATCTGGAGAAGATAATACAGAAAGAGAAAAAACAAGTGAAGAAAGTAATTCAGATCAACAATAAATATAGCAAATGAAAGGAATAGCAAAATGAAACTAGTAGTTCAAAGAGTCAAAAAAGCAGAAGTAAAAGTAGATGGAAACATAATTGGAAAAATAGATAAAGGCTTTTTAGTACTAATAGGAATAAAAGTAGGAGATACAAAAGAACAAGCAGATTATTTAGTTAAAAAATTGTGCAATTTAAGAGTATTTTCAGATGAAAATGATAAAATGAATTTAAGCATAAAAGATGTAAAAGGAAAATTGCTAATAGTATCTCAATTTACTTTATATGGAGATTGTTCTCAAGGAAATAGGCCATCATTTATTGAGGCTGCGAGACCAGAAGAAGCAAATCCACTATATGAATATTTTTGTAATCAATGTGAATTAAACAATATAGAAGTACAAAAAGGAATATTTGGAGCAGATATGAAAGTAGAACTAATCAATGATGGACCAGTTACAATTATAATAGAAAAATAATTTTAAAGGAGGTCTTTCTATGGAAAGAAAAGTTAAAGTTGTTCAATATGGTGTAGGCAAAATGAGTTTATACACAATGAGATATGTGTATGAAAAAGGTGGAGAAATAGTAGGAGCAATTGATATAAATCCAAAAGTAATAGGAAAAGATATAGGCGAAATATTAGGAACAGAAAATAAAGGTGTAAAAGTTGTTAGTGCAGAAGATGCAAGAAAAGTGCTAGAAGAAACAAGACCTGATATAGTAATAGTAACAACAATGAGCTTAATAAAAGACTTAGAAAATCCATTAATGTTATGTGCAGAATTAGGATTAAATGCAATAACAACATGTGAAGAAGCATTTTATCCAGAAAATTCAAATCCAACATTAACAAAGAAAATTGATGAACTTGCAAAGAAAAATAATTGTACAATAACAGGAAGTGGATATCAAGATATTTATTGGGGACAATTAATTTCATCAATAGCAGGATCAACTCAAAAAATAACAAAAATAAAAGGAAGCTCAAGCTATAATGTAGAAGAATATGGAATAGCATTAGCAAAGGCACATGGAGCTGGGCTTACATTAGAAGACTTTGACAAAGAAGTAGCATCTGTTGATAGAATATCAGATGAAGAAAGACAAAAAATAGTTGAAAGTGGAGATTATTTGCCATCATATATGTGGAATGTAAATGGTTGGTTATGTGAAAAATTAGGATTAACAGTAAAATCACAAAGACAAAAATGTGTACCACAAACATATAAAGAAGATTTATACTCATCAACATTAGGAATGACGGTAAAAGCAGGAGATGCAACAGGAATGAGTGCTGTTGTTACAACAGAAACAGAAGAAGGAATTACAATTGAAAGTGAATGTATAGGAAAAGTGTATGCACCAGATGAATATGACAAAAATGAATGGACAATTTATGGTGAGCCAGAAACAACAATAGTTGTTGCAAAGCCAGCAACAGTAGAACTTACATGTGCATCAATTGTAAATAGAATTCCAGATGTTATAAATTCAAAGCCGGGATATGTTCCAACATGTGAATTTGGAGAGTTGAATTTTAAAATAAAACCATTAAATGAATATGTAAAATAATTTCCTAAAAATTGTAAAAATGGTTGACAACAAGACAGAAATATGATATAATATAAGACGTTTGAGTCAAAAGCTTGAATAAGTACGAAAATAACTCATTAAGTAATTACTGGAGGAAAGAAAAATGAATGAAAGCAAAAAGGTTTTGGTATTTTTGGATGCAGAGGATTTGGCACGGATTGTGGCTGTAGTAAAATGGGGAGCTGTTTTTGCACGGGTAAAGAAAAACGGCGACTTGAAATTTTTCAGAGAAGATGCAATCACGGCCAATGGTTCGGCAGATGGAAGAGAAGCAGGCAATGCTCGCTTGGGAACCATCATTAATGCTGGTGAAAATGTTCAGGTAAATGTCCTGAATAAAAAATCTGGCGAATTTGTGCCGATTGATGCCAAGGCTGAAGACGGTTTGCTTGATCTTCGTAAGTTGATTGAGTAATGTTCATAAAAATATGCAGAGTGTGATATTATCATGCTCTGCATATTTTTTAAATTTCTGTAATTTTCATATTATATTTATCTTCAAAAACTTTCTTTTTAGTAATATATTCTTTTGTTCTAATACCTTTAACATCAATAACATCATAAGAATTATCAGTATTAAAAACAATAAAATCAGCTTTATATTTTAAACCAGGTGCAAGCATAAAAGTAGGCTGTAAGCAAAAGCCATTAATCTCTTTTGCCTGTAATTTCAATTTTAATTCACAATAATAATCAGCTTCTTTTTTACTATCAAAAGTATGACCATCAATAGAAGTCTTATTTGCTCTATATTTACTTTTTTTTATTTTATTATTAGCAAAATTTTTATAATCTTCAATACTCCAACGTTCCATTTTTTCTCCAATCTGTAAAAATAATATCTTTAAAATTATATATTAAAAGATAAAGAAATTCAATAAAAACAGAAAAAACTTGTCGAAATATTTTTTTGAAAGTATAGTCAGTTTATTGACAAAGATATATTAAATATGATAATCTAGTATTGAAAACTAGATTAATTTTTGGTTTTATGAAAGGAAGAATAAATATGGAAAGATATTTTGAATCAGTAAACTGTAAAAATATAAAAGAAATTGTATATAATTCAGCAAAAAAATTTGCTGAAAATGTAGCATTTGTAATAAAACATAAAAATGAGAAAAAAGAAGTAAGATATGAAAGCATAACATACAAAAAATTATTACAAGATGTTAATGAATTTGGAACAAAATTATATGATATGGGATTAAAAAACAAAAGAGTAGCAATTGTTGGAAGAAACAGATATGAATGGGTAGTAGCACATCTATCAAATCTATTAGGAGGAATTGTTTCAATACCATTAGACAAAGAATTGCAAGTTGATGAGTTAGAAAGTTGTTTAGAAAGAAGTAAAGCAGATGTTATAGTATTTGATGAAAAATACATTGAAAATATAGAAAAAATAAAACAAAATAAAAAAACAAATTTACAAGAATATATTTGTATGACAGAACAAGAAGGATATAAAAATTTCTGGACATTAAAAAAAGAAGGTGCAGAAATATTAAAAAATGGAAACAATGAATATGTAAATTGTGAAATAGATAATGATAAAATGGCAATATTATTATTCACATCTGGAACAACATCAAAATCAAAAGCTGTAATGCTATCAAACACAAACATAGCATCAAATGTTTATTCAATGTTATTAGTTGAAGATATGAGATCAACAGACAATAATTTAGCATTTTTACCATTCCACCATATATTTGGATCAACATGTATGATAGTAATGATTGCAATTGGAGCCAAAACAGCATTTCCAGATGGATTAAGATATGTAGCACAAAATTTAAAAGAATATCAAATATCTATATTTGTAGGAGTCCCATTATTAGTTGAGGCAATTTATAAAAATATAGAAAAAGAAATAGAGAAAAAAGGAAAAACAAAACTTATAAATAATGCAAAAAAATTAAGTAATTGCTTATTAAAACTACACATTGATGTTAGGAGAAAACTATTTAAAGATGTAATAGATGCACTTGGTGGAAGAATGAGATTTATAATTTCAGGAGGAGCACCATTAGACAAGAAAGTTGCACAAGGATTTAATGAATTAGGAATTGAAGTTGTTCAAGGATATGGGCTAACAGAAACATCACCAGTTATATCTGCTGAAAATGCAAAAAAGAAAAGATATGGTTCAATAGGATTTCCTATGGAAAATGTAGAAGTTGAAATAATAAATAAAGATGAAAATGGAATTGGAGAAATACGTGTAAAAGGACCTAATGTAATGTTAGGATATTATGAAAATGAAGAAGCAACTAAAAAAGTTATGAAAGATGGATGGTTTTATACAGGAGATTTAGCATATAGAGATAAAGACGGATTTATCTTTTTAACAGGACGTCAAAAAGATATGATAGTTTTAAAAAATGGTAAAAAAGTATTTCCAGAAGAATTAGAAACATTAATTAATAGATTAGATTTAGTAAAAGAATGTATTGTTTATGGAATGCCAGATGAAAAAGATAAAAATGATTTAAAACTATCAGTAAAAATTGTTTATGATAAGAAAATAGCTGAAGAAAAATATTCAGGAAAATCAGAAGGAGAATTATATCAAATTTTATGGGAGAAAGTAAAAGAAATCAATAAAACATTCCCACCATATAAATATATAAAAAATATGATTTTAACAGATGAAGAATTAATAAAAACAACAACTCAAAAAGTAAAAAGAAATGAAGAAATAAAAAGAATTTTGGGAAAATAGAAATATTATATGTAAAAAATAAATATAAAAAACATAAGACTTTTTTCGATAAAGGTCTTATGTTTTTATATAGTAGGAAAGTTTTCTGTACTAGATAAATATGGCGAGTCTAAAATTTTCATTTGATATAAAATCTTAGACTCGCTTTTTTTTAATTTAAATATTTGTATGATTATAATTTTATAAATTAAAATTTAAAAATGGCATAATATTCATAAATATCCAAGTATATAATGCAGAAAAACAAGCTTGCATAACTTTTCCTAAGATATATGGTGTAATTGACAAATCTGTTTTTGAAATACAACTCCAAACTTGAAGTAAGACTGAAATGCCACCTAATCCAAGAAGAAAAGAAGCAATAATTATATTTATAGAAATATTTTTTTCAGGAATATTACAAATTATATTTAGCCCATTGGTTAATTCTATAATTCCAGATATAAAACCAGAATAAAATGATTGAGGGATTCTAAAAAAATTAAATATAGGTTTCATAAAATAACAAGATATAGTAAGCAAATTACTTGTTTTTAAAATAGAAAGTATAACAGAAAACAAAACAACAAAGCCACCAATCATTAAAATAGTATTCGTTGAATTTTTTATGCTATTTCCAATAATCTCTCCCAAACTAGATAATTTTATAGTTCTGTTTTTTATATTTGATGAACTACTAATAAAGTTTGTAGAATCATTTTTCTTCCAAAAACGAAATAAGAAGCCAACAGAAATAGATGCAAGTAAGTGAGTGAAAAGTAGTAAAAAACCAATAGTAGAATTTCCAAATAAACTTATTCCAACACTTCCAATTATAAATAAAGGACCAGAATTATTTGTAAAGCTAAGTAAACGCTCACATTCTACTTTAGAACAAATATTATTTTGTCTAAAATTAGCTGCAATTTTAGCTCCCATAGGGTAGCCACTTAAAATTCCCATAATAAAAGCAAAACTTCCTTCACCTCTAATGTTAAAAAGTGGTTTCATAAATTTATTTAATAATTTTCCTAAATAATATGTAAAGTTTGTATAGGAAAGTAACTCAGTAGCAACAAAAAAAGGAAATAAAGAAGGAACAACAGAATTTGCCCATAAAACTAAACCATTTTTGGCAGCTTTTAAATTAGAATTAGAAAAAACAACAAGACATATGGTAAAAAAAACTAATATAAAAGGTAAAATAAAATTTTTTAATTTTACTATTTTGAATTTATACATAATAGAGACCTCCAACTTTTAGTACAAAATATTCTTTTATAAAAATATTATGATTAAGGAACTACAGAAATGCTGAAAATTGATTAATTTAATTACTACGAAAAAATGTTCGAAAAATTTTAAAAATAGTATTGACAATTTGTCAAATAAGATATAAAATAGCATCAACAAAAGCGAACAAGAGTTCAAAATAAGGAGGAATTTTAGATGAGTATATTTGGAAAAAGAAACAATGTAATAACATACACAGTAAATAAGGCAACAAATAGAGATATGTATATAACAATTCAAAATGGTGAAGTTATTGTAAATGCACCTTGGTATTTTACACAAAATAAAATCCAAGCAGTAGTTGAAGAAAAGAAAAATTGGATTTTAAGTAAAATAAACGAATATCAACAAAATAGTTCAAATATGCAATCTGTAAAAATATTTGGAAAAAATTATGATTTAAAAGTTGTATATTCAAATATTGATACTCCAGAATTAAATATAGAAGAAAATTATGAAATAAAAATAATATTACCAAATAAATATAGAAAAATAGGAAACAAACAAATTTTAAAAATGTCAATAAATAAAATGTATGAACAAATAGCAAAAAAAGAAATAGACAATATAATGGAAAAAATAAGATTAATGCTAGGAATTGCACCAGAAGATTATTTTATAGAACAATTAGATGATGAAATTGCAAAATGTACATCAAAAAAAGAAATCATAATTTCACCTGAAATTATACAATTCAAAAGAGAAACAATTGAATATGTGATAGCACACGAATTTTGTCATTTAAAATATAAAACACATTGTAAAAGTTTTAATGATATAATGGAAGAAAATTTCGAAAATTACATAAGAATTGAAAATGAATTAAGTGGATATAAATTTTAAAATTATATCCGCTTTTTAGAACATTGATAATCGTATAAAAAATGTCTATTAGCTATTGCAAATTAAAATTAAGTGTGCTAATATAAGTATGAATTAATTCATATTGGGGCATCGCCAAGCGGTAAGGCATCGGACTCTGACTCCGACATTCCTGTGTTCGAATCACAGTGCCCCAGCCAAAATAAATTTTAAAAAATTTATTGGAGGTGAGAACATAATGAAAAAAAGGTATATAATTATAGGAATAATAATTGGAATTATAATAATAGGAGGAATTATTGCAATGATAATAAATAATTCAAAAAAAGAAAATATAAATCAAGATGAAGATAAATATTCAAAAGGAACACATCATGCGCAAATAACAATAAAAGATTATGGAACAATAAATGTAGAATTATATGCAGATATTGCACCAATTACAGTGGCAAACTTTGCAAAATTGGTAAATGAAGGTTTTTATAATGGATTAACATTTCATAGAATCATATCAGGATTTATGATTCAAGGTGGAGATCCAAATGGTAATGGAACTGGTGGAAGTGATGAAAATATAAAAGGTGAATTTGCACAAAATGGTGTAAAGAATACACTTTCTCATACTAGAGGTGTAATTTCAATGGCAAGATCAATGGCTTATAATAGTGCTAGTTCACAATTTTTTATAATGCATAAAGATTATACTGGATTAGATGGAGCATATGCTGCATTTGGTAAAGTAACAAGTGGAATTGAAATTGTAGACAAAATATGTGAAGATGTAAAAGTAGAAGATGATAATGGTACAGTATTAAAAGAAAATCAACCAGTTATAGAAAAAATAGAAATGATAGATTAAAAAAAACTCATAGATATATTCTAATAAAGAATTATACCTATGAGTTTTTTCTTCATTTATTATAAAATAACTTGTAAAAATAATATATTTAGTGTACAATAATCATGGAAAAAAATAAATATAAATAATATAAAATAAGTCAGAAAGAAAGGAGAAATTCGTATAACAAAATAAATTATACGAGTAAAACAAAATGAGAATAGTAACAGATGAGAAAGATAGACAATCATATAAAGAATTTTTAGAAAAACATGAAAGGTGTAATTTTCAACAATCACCAGAATGGGCAAAAGTAAAAGGAAATTGGATAAATGAAATAGTATTAGCAGAAGATGAAAGCGGAAAAATAATTGGAGCAGTAAGTATTTTAATAAGAAAAATACCTATTTTTGGAAATATAATGTATTCATCAAGAGGACCAACATGTGATATACATGATATATCTGTAATGAAACAATTAACAGACGGAATCAAAGAATTAGCAAAAAAATATAAAGCAATTGTATATAAAGCAGAACCAGATATTTTAAGTAGTGATGAAGAATATAAAAAGATAGTAACAAGTTTAGGATATAAAATAAAAGATGATGCCAAAAATTTTAGAGAAGAAATTCAACCAAGATATGTATTTAGATTAGATATAAAAAATAAAACAGAAGATGAAATTTTTGCAGGATTTCATTCAAAAACAAGATATAATGTACGTTTAGCAATAAAAAAAGGTGTTGAAGTAAAAGAAGGAACAAGAGAAGATTTAAAAGATTTTCATAAAATAATGGTTGAAACAGGAGAAAGAGATGGATTTATAATAAGACCATTATCATATTTTGAGAAAATGTATGATGAAATGGCTCCAGAACATATGAAATTATTAATGGCATATCATGATGGAAAGCCAATATCAGGAGTAATACCAATTTTCTATGGTAATAAAACATGGTATTTATATGGTGCTAGTAGTAATGAACATAGAAATTTAATGCCAAATTATTTATTACAATGGGAAATGATAAAGATGGCAATAGCAAGAAAAGATGATGTGTATGACTTTAGAGGAGTTTCAGGAGTTGTAGACGAAAATCACCCACAATATGGATTATATAGATTTAAAAAAGGATTTGGAGCAACATTCACAGAATTTGTAGGGGAAGTTTATATTCCATTTAAACCATTTACTTATTCTTTATATAAATTTTCTGAAAAAACATTCAGAAATTTAAGAGGATTAAAAACAAGATTTAAAAAATAAAAGGTGCAATTAATGATCGAGAGGAAGAAAAATATTGAAAGAGCTATTAGTAGAAAAAAGTAAAATAAAAAATAATTTAAAAATAATTAATAATATAATAAATAAAAATGGAAAAAATGATAATGGAGAAAAAGTAAAATTAATAGCAGTTGTAAAAGGAAATGGATATGGATTAGATTTAGTTCAATATTCAAAATTTCTTGCTGATAATGGTGTAAAAATGTTTGCAGTTGCAACAGTTGAAGAAGCTTTAGAATTAAGAAAAGGTGGAATAAAAGAAGATATATTAATGATGTCATCTACAGCTGTAAAAGAAGATATCCAAAAAATGTTGGATAAAAATATTATTTTAACAATAGGATCTAAAGAAGCAGGAGATGCAGTAAATGAATTAGCACAAAATAAAAAAGCTAGAGTGCATCTAAAAATAGATACCGGATTTGGAAGATATGGATTTATATATACTGAAAAAGAAAAAATGGTAGAAAATATTAAACAGTGGAATAACATACAAATAGAAGGAACATTTTCACACCTTTCATTAGCATTTTTTGGAAATGGAAAAGAAGCACAAGAACAATTTAGTAGATTTATAGATTGTGTAGAAGTATTGAAAAAAGAAAAAATTGATACAGGAATGTTGCATATATGTAATTCGTCTGCATTTCTTAGATTTAAAAATATGTATTTACATGCAGTAAGAATTGGATCAGCTCTTTTAGGAAGATTATTGATTCAAAATACTTTGGGATTTCAAAGAGTTGGAATATTAAAATCTAATGTTTCCGAAATAAAAACATTACCAAAAGGGTATAATATAGGATATTCAAATTCATATCAAACAAAAAAAGAAACAAAAGTTGCTATAGTCCCATGTGGATATGCAGATGGATTCAATGTAATAGTTGATAAAGATATGTTTAGAAAAAGAGATAAGATAAGATATATAGTAAGAGATATAAAAAATGCGTTTAAGAAGCAACAAATTTTTGTGAAAATAAATGGAGAAAAGTTCAAAGTTCTTGGAAGAATTGGAATGTTTCATGTAACAGTTGATATAACTGGAAAAAATATTAATATTGGAGATGAAGTAATGTTTGAAGTAAGTCCAATGTTAGTAGATAGTAAGGTTGAAAGAAAATATATCGAATAAATATATTTTTCAAAAAGGAGTTTATAAAAATGGAAGAAAAAGAAGATGAAAAATACAGAGTTGTTAATATTAACTTTTTCAAAAAAGTATGGTATTCAATAACAAAATTTGAAAAATATCCAGAAATGGCAACAGAAGGCCTTGGAAGAGCATTAAAATATTTGGCTATGATGTGTGCATTTATAACAGTATTCATGACAATCAGTTCATTTATTGAAATTAAAAAAGTTGTATTCAATTTATCAGAATATATAGAACAAAATATACCAGAGTTTTCTTATGAAAATGGTCAAATTCAAATGGATACAAAAGAACCAATAATAATTGATAATATTCAATATGATGGAATAAATAGAATTATTATAAATCCATTACTAGAAAATGATGAAGAAAAAGAAAAATTTGAAGCAGAAAATGATGCAACAGGTGTTACAATATATTTCTTTAAAAATCAAATTGTAATGAGAACAAAAGCTGATAATATAGATACAAAAATAAGTCCATATACATATAAAGATCTTGTTCAAAATTACGCTGGAAATGATGTTAAATCATTTAGCAAAACGCAATTAATAGAATATATGCATAGTTCAAAAATGAATAATTTTTATGGAAAATATATAATATCATCATTTATTTCATTATTATTAGTTGAAATTATGATTACATTAATAGATGCATTAGAAATTGCAGCATTTGGTTGGTTAACAACTATGATAACAAGAATTAGAATAAGGTTTGTTGCAATTTATAATATGGCTGTATATGCATTAACATTACCAATGATATTAAATATGTTATATATTATAGTAAATTATTTTACAACATTTACTATAAGTTATTTCCAAGTTGCATATATAACAATTGCATATATTTATTTAGCAACAGTAATTTTCTTATTAAAAGATGATTTATTAAAGAAGTTGGAAGAAGTAGAAAAAATAAAAAAAGAACAGGAAAAAGTAAGAGAAGAAATAAAAGAGCAGGATGAAAATAAAGAACCAGAATCTAAAGAAGAAAATGAACCAAAAGATGAAGATAAAACAGATGATGAAAATAAGGATACTCCTAATGATCAAGAACCAGATGGCTCTGAGGCATAATGGAAATATAGAGGGATATGTATAGTACGGAATTTTAGAAAGGGTTATGAAAATGAAAAAAGACAAGAAAAAGGAAGAAAACAAAAAATTAGATATAATAAAATTAGTAATATTAACAATTTTATTAATTGCACTAATTGTTGTTTCAATAGTAATAATTGTAAAACAACAAAAAAATGATGATGAACAAGATGACAAAGTTCTTGCATATACAGAATTATTAAAAGAAATTCAAAATAAAAATGTAGAAAAAATTGAAATGACAGTTGGAAGTACATCATTAAAAGTAAAACTAAAAAATGAAGAAGAAGAGAAAAAAGCAATAATACCAAATACTCAAGTATTTATGGAATTAATTCAAAGTCAAACACTTGAAGGAAATGAAATAAAATTAGAACAAAAAACAAGAAGTATAATTTCACAAATTCCATCATATTTCTTTTCAATATTACCAACAGCAATAATGGTAGCACTATTTATAATGATTTATAAAATGCAAGGTTTAGGTGATAAAGGTCAAGTTTATGAAGAAACAGAAAGAAAAACAAAAATTACATTTGATGATATTGCAGGATTAGATGAAGAAAAAGCAGAATTAAAAGAAATTGTAGAATTTTTAAAAGAACCAAAAAGGTTTACTGAAATGGGAGCAAAAATTCCAAAAGGAGTTTTATTATATGGAAAGCCAGGAACTGGAAAAACACTAATAGCGAAAGCAATTGCTGGAGAAGCAGACGTTCCATTTATATCAATGAGTGGATCAGAATTTATTGAAATGTTTGCAGGTCTAGGAGCTTCAAGAGTTAGAAAATTATTTGAAAAAGCAAGAAAGATTTCACCATGTATAGTTTTTATTGATGAAATAGATGCAATTGGTTCAAGAAGGACAAGTAATAGCGGTGCAGAAACAGAAAATAATCAAACATTAAATCAATTATTAGTGGAAATGGATGGATTTTCATCAGAAGAAACAATTATAGTTTTAGCAGCAACAAATAGACCAGAAATGCTTGATAAAGCATTATTAAGACCAGGAAGATTTGACAGACAAATAACAATACCTGCACCAGATATAGCAGGAAGAGAAGAAATCCTAAAAATTCATTCAAAGGATAAAAAATTAGCTAATGATGTTTCATTACACAGCATTGCAGAAGATACAGCTGGATTTACAGGAGCTGAACTTGCCAATATTTTAAATGAAGCAGCAATAATTGCAACAAAAAATCAACATAATGCAATAACAAATGATGATTTAGATGAAGCAGTAAAAAAAGTTACAGTGGGGTTAGAAAAAACAAGTAGAAAAATTTCAGACAAAGACAAAAAATTAACTGCATATCATGAAGCTGGACATGCAATTGTAAGTCAATTTTTACCAACACAAACAGCAGTAAAAGAAATATCAATTGTTCCAAGAGGTGTAGCTGGTGGATATACAATGTATAAATCAGACGAAGATAAATCATTTATTTCCAAAACAGAAATGGAAGAAAAATTGATAGCATTGCTTGGAGGAAGAGCTGCTGAAAAAATAGTCTTAGATGATATTTCAACAGGAGCAAGTAATGACATAGAAGTAGCAACAGAAATTGCTAAAAATATGGTTACTGTATATGGAATGAGTGATGTTGTTGGTCCTATATGTTTAAAGAGTAGTGACGGAAACTATGAATATCAGTTATTAGGAAATAATATGGAAGATGTAATAGGTCAAGAAGTAAAAAAACTTATAGATACAGCATATAAAAGTGCTCAACAAATTTTATTACAAAATATGGATCTATTACATGCAATAGCTGCAGAATTAATAGCAAAAGAAAAGATAAATGAAGAAGAATTTAATAAATTCTTTATGCAATAATTAATAAAAAGGAGAAACAAAGGATGGAAGAATTTGCAGAATATATTTTAAATGAAGAAGACTTAATAGCTAAGGAAGAAATAATATATTTTTTAGCACCTAAGTTAGGAATTAATTTTGATAAAGCAACAATATTTAAAACTGAAATAGCAAGAATGTTTTTAAAGTATACTAAAATAAGATTAGATCATAATTTAATATTAACTGCATGTTTATTATGTAATTGTAAAAAAGTTGATGATGCTCAGAAAATTGGAAAAGTGCAAACATATGCAATAGAAGGAGTACAATTACTAAAAAAATTAGGATTTGATGCAAGATTTTGTAAAATATGTGAAGGTGTAAATAGATATAGTGAACAAGAAAGAAGAGAACCTGAAAGTGATATTCTAGAATTAGTAGATCAATTTGGAGGTATGTTACTAGATAGACCAGAGAGAATAGGACTAAATCCAGATGAAGCATTAGTTTTACTAGAACATAGAAACTTAAAAAATGAATATAATAGATATTTAGAAAGTTTTAGAGAATTTGCACAAACTTTTGATAAAGTATATATTCAAGGTGTTGTAAATACAACTATTTTTGCAAGATTGCAAAAATTAGTTAGAGAATCAAAAGATGTTCCAGAATTTGTGGACAAACTTTCTGTAGATTATTCTGTTACTGTTGACCAAAAAATAGTAGAAGTATTGAAAAATACAACTGTTGAAACAGAAAATAAATCATTATTTACAAATGAAACAAAAGAAAAAATATTAAAACATATAGAATAAAGAAAAGGAGGATATGCTGGCTTTTTGGCTAGCATAAACTAGAAATGTACGAAGTATTTGCAGATTTACATGTTCACATAGGAAGAAGTGAAAATGGAAAGCCAATAAAAATTACAGCAGCAAGAAGTTTAAATTTTGCTAATATTGCAAAAGAATGTGCTGAAAGAAAAGGAATAAATATAGTAGGAATAATAGACTGTGCATCACCATATGTAATAGAAGATATTGAAAAATTTCTTCAAACAGGAGAAGCATATGAATTAAAAGATGGTGGAATAATTTATAAAGACAAAGTTTGTATATTGTTGGGGAGTGAAGTAGAAACATCAGAAAAAGGAAGAAATGGAAAAAAAGGAGCAGCACATAATATATGTTTCTTTCCACATTTAAGTGATATAAAAGCATTCTCACAAGAAATGAGTCATCATATAAAAAATATTACATTAAGTACGCAAAGATCAGATTTATCAGGATATGATTTAATAGATATAGTAGAAAAATATAATGGAATATTAATACCTGCACATATATTTACACCATTTAAAAGCTATTATGGAAATTGTACTGATAGAATAGAAAATATATTTAAAGAAAAATATAATAAGATATTTGCAGTAGAATTAGGCTTAAGTTCAGATACATACTTAGCTGATATGATTTCAGAATTAGAAGGAAAAACATTTGTTACAAATTCAGATGCACATTCTCTTCCTAAAATAGCAAGAGAATATAATAAAATGTTAGTAGACGATATAAGCTTTAAAGAAGTAGTAAAAGCGCTAAAAAACGAAGATGGTCGAAAAGTTTTAGTAAACTATGGATTAGATCCAAAGCTTGGAAAATATCATAGAACACATTGTGATAATTGTGATTGTACAATTGAAACAAAAGAACCAGTAGATAAATGCCCAAATTGTGGAAGTGATAAAGTAACATTTGGAGTTTTTGATAGAATAGAGTTAATAAAAGATAAAGAAGAATCAAAAAGTCCTGAAAATAGACCACCATATGTTTATCAAATACCATTAAATTTTATTCCTGGAGTAGGTGGAAAAACAATTGATAAATTGTTAGATGCTTTTGAAACAGAAATGAATATTTTACATAAATTATCAAATGATGATATAGAAGCTGTTGTTGGAGAAAAAATTGCCCAAAATATTATAAATGCACGAGAAGGAAAAATGAAAGTAGAATCTGGTGGAGGCGGAATATACGGAAAAGTATCTGCAGAATAGATTTTAAGTGAAACAAAGTTCTAAAAAAATCTTTATTGAATAAAAATTATGTATAAAGTTTATTTAATAAGGAGATTAAAAGTGCGAAAGAAAAAAAGTGAAATCCTAAATATAATTAAAGAAGAGATTATCAGTAATTATAAATCATATATACTTGTAATAATATTATTTTCAGTTGGATTATTTTTAGGAGTATTATTTATAAATCAAACAGAAAATCAAGAAAATGTTATAAAATATATAAATACATATATTGATGAAATAAAAATGTTAAAAAGTAATAATACAATAGTACAATTGAAATCTGATATAAAAAGTAATATATTTTTAGTATTTATATTATGGTTTGCAGGAACAACAATAGTAGGAATTCCGATAGTTTTTGGAATCATTATAGCAAGAGGATTTTGCTTAGGATATACAATATCTGCATGTGTAATAACATTAGGAAAAACAAAAGGATTAATATTTGTACTATTAACAATATTTTTACAAAATTTAATATTAATACCAGCATTAATATTTTTAGGAGTTAGTAGTATAAAATTATATAAATCAATAGTAAAAGATAGAAGAAAAGAAAATATAAAAATATCAATACTAAAACATAGTATAGTTTCTACATTTATATTAATAATTCTAATTATTTCATCTTTGATAAAGATAGAAATATCATACAGACTGATATTTCTATTTGCAAAATATTTTTAGATAAATAGATGAAAAACTATTTACAATTTAGAGAAAATTTGATATAACATAAACACGTATATTATTTATGTTAAATTTACAATTTGAATTAGGGTGGGGAAAGAAATGGAAGAAGAATTAAACTTATTTTTTGGATTTTTAGAGAATGACAAAAAAGTATCAAATAATACTCTTCAATCATATGAAAGAGATTTAAAACAATATGAAAGATATTTAAGTGAACAAGGAAAAGAATATAAAGAAGAAACAAACGAAGGAATTAAAGAGTACATAACATATATGCAAGAAATAGGTAAAAAATCATCAACAATATCAAGAGGATTAGCATCAATTAGATCATTTTACCAATATGGAGTAAAAAATAAGGATGTAGAAAATGACCCAACAGAAGGAATTTCATCACCAAAAATAGAGAAAAGAGTTCCTAGTGTATTAACATCAAGTGAAGTAGCATTATTATTAGATCAACCAAAAAATGTCGATTTAAAAGGAACTAGAGATAAAGCAATGCTAGAATTTGCATATGCAACAGGAATGAGAGTTACAGAAATTATATCATTAAATGTTGAAGATGTAGATTTAGAAAAAGGTTTTGCAACATGTAAAAATGGAAAAAAGGAAAGAACAGTGCCATTAGGAGAAATGTCATTAAAAGCACTAAAAGATTATGTCGAAAATGCAAGAAATATAATGATAAAAGATGAAAATGAAAAAGCATTATTCGTAAATGTTAATGGTCAAAGATTAACAAGACAAGGATTTTGGAAAATTATAAAATATTACAAAGAACAAGCACATATTGAAAAAGACATAACACCACATGTATTAAGACATTCATTTGCAACACATTTATTACAAAATGGAGCAGATTTAAAATCAATTCAAACAATGCTTGGGCATTCAGATATATTATCAACACAAGTATATATGCAATTTCAAGATGAAAGTTTAAAAAACATTTATAAAAAAGCTCATCCAAGAGCCTAGTATAAAATTAAAAAGAAGGAACTATCCTTAATGTCATTAACTTAATGACATTAGAAGTATCTTTCTTTTTTTGTTTATATAAATGTTTTTTCATATTTTACAATAAAAACCCTTGACAGTTAACAATAATAATTATAAAATATAATAGGTTGAAAAAATATATAAAAAAATAATAGAAATCGTATATATATATTTATTCGAACATTGAAAATTTAATAAGAAAGAGGTGTATGGTTATGGAAACTATAATCATTGTCGCCGCTGTCTTAATCTCATTAGTAATAGGAATACTAGTTGGAGTCGTAATCAGAAAGAAAATTGCTGAATCAAAAATTAATGGAGCAGAAGAAGAAGCAAAAAAACTAGTAGAATTAGCAAAAATAGAAGCAGATAATTTAAAAAAAGAAGAAATCTTTAAAGCTAAAGAAGAAATTATGAATGCTAGAAATGAACTAGACAAAGAGATTAAAGAAAGAAGAGGCGAAATTCAAAAACAAGAAAGCAGAATTATTCAAAAGGAAGAAAATTTAGAAAGACGTTCAGATAATTTTGAGAAAAAAGAAAAAGACTTAGAAAGAGAAGAGCAAAATCTAAATGAAAGAAAACAAGATGTTGAGAATTTGTATACAGAACAAATGAAAGTTCTTCAAGACATTGCAAAACTAACACAAGAAGAAGCCAAAAATCAATTATTAAAAAGTGTAGAACAAGATATAACATCTGAAAAAGCAGCATTAATAAGAGATTTAACTCAAAAGGCAAAAGACGAAGCCTTGAAAAATGGAAGAGAAATAGTTGCTTATGCTATTCAAAAATGTGCAGCAGATCATTCAGCTGAAACAACAGTATCAATAGTTCCACTTCCATCTGATGATGTAAAAGGAAGAATAATTGGTAGAGAAGGAAGAAATATAAGAGCTTTAGAAACATTAACAGGAATTGATTTAATAATAGATGATACACCTGAAGCAGTAATCTTATCAGGATTTGATCCATTAAGAAGAGAAGTTGCTAGAATTGCTCTTGAAAAATTAATAGATGATGGAAGAATTCATCCAGCTAAAATTGAAGAAATGGTTGAAAAAGCTAAACAAGAATTAGCAGAAACAATTCGTTCAGAAGGTGAAAGAGCAGCACTTGAAAGTGGAGTTATAGGTTTAAATCCAGAACTTATAAAATTATTAGGAAAACTAAAATATAGAACAAGTTATGGACAAAACGTATTAAACCATTCAATAGAAGTATCAAACTTAGCAAGAATAATGGCAGAAGAACTTGGATTAGATGCAAAACTTGCTCGTAGAGCAGGATTATTACATGATATTGGAAAAGCACTAGATCATGATATGGAAGGAACACATGTTGAAATTGGTGTAGAAATCTTAAAGAAATTTAAAGAAAATCCACTTGTAATAAATGCAGTAGAAGCACATCATGGAGATGTTGAACCACAAACATTAGAAGCTGTATTGGTACAAGCTGCTGATGCAATATCTGCATCAAGACCAGGAGCAAGAAGAGAAACACTAGAAGCATACATAAAGAGATTAGAAAATCTTGAATCAATTGCAGATTCATTTGATGGTGTTGAAAAATCATTTGCAATACAAGCTGGTAGAGAAGTTAGAATAATAGTAAAACCAGAAAAAATTACAGATGATCAAATGACACTATTAGCAAGAGATGTTTCTAAGAGAATTGAAGATGAAATGGATTATCCAGGACAAATTAAAGTTAATATAATTAGAGAAACAAGAGTAGTAGATTATGCTAAATAATTTTTAGAGAATTTTCGAAAGAAAGTTCTCTTTTTTTATATAGTAGGAAAGTTCTCCTTGTAGGAGGACTTTCTGTACTAGATAAATATGGCGAGTCTTAGATTTTCTTAAAATTTTCATTTGATAGAAAATCTTATACTCGCTTTTTTATTGACAATTAAGAACAAATGTTTTATAATAATAACGATATAAAAATAAGCAGGTGATATTATGGAAAGACAAATATTACATGTAGATGTAAACAATGCTTTTTTAAGTTGGACAGCAGTAGAAATGTTAAAACAAGGAAGTAAAATTGATATAAGAGAAATACCATCAGTAATAGGTGGAGATGAAAACAGAAGAGCAGGAATAGTATTAGCCAAAAGTCCTAAAGCAAAAATTTTTGGTATTATAACAGGAGAAACATTATATCAAGCAAGAATGAAATGTCCTCAATTACAGGTATATCCAGGAAATTATAATATGTATAAAAAATATTCAAATAGTTTATATAAATTATTACTTCAATATACAGACAAAATAGAGAGATTTAGCATAGATGAATGTTTTTTAGATATGACTAACTATTTATGTGGAGAAACATTAATAAATAAAGCATATGAAATAAAAAAGAGAGTAAAAGAAGAATTAGGATTTACAGTAAATGTTGGAGTGGCACATAATAAATTATTAGCTAAAATGGCATCAGACTTTACAAAACCAGATAGAGTACATACATTATATGAAAATGAAATTCCAAGTAAAATGTGGACACTAAATGTTTCAGAATTATTAATGCTTGGAAGAAAAACAATTCCAAAACTTTCAAATATGAGAATAAGAACAATAGGAGACTTAGCCAAAACAGATAAAGAATTATTATCAAAAAAATTTGGAAAACATGGAATAATGATGTGGGAATATGCAAATGGCATAGACAATTCAGAAGTACAATATAAATTTGAAAATCCTAAAGGAATTGGTAATTCTACAACTTTACCAGTTGATATAACTGAAATATCAAAATTAGAAGAAGTATTATTAGCATTAACAGAACAAGTAACATATAGATTAAGAAAATATAATATGTTAGCAAATGTAGTAAATGTTCAATTAAGAACAAGCAATTTTGAAAATAAAACACATCAAAGAAAATTGAATGAAGCAACATCAAACACCAAAGATATATTTAGAATGGCAAAAGAGTTATTAGAAGAAATGTATACTAATGGAATAGCAATAAGACTTGTAGGAATGAGAGTAGATGGATTAATTGAAAAGAATGAAAAACAATTATCACTATTTAATTCTAAAGATACAGAAAAACAAGAAAATTTAGACAAAGTAGTTGATGAATTAAAGCAAAAATTTGGATATAATTCTATTACTAGAGCAGGAAAATTACATTCTGAAAAAGAAATAAAATTAAAAGATATTTAAATTAATAAAGATTTAATTTAATAAAAATTTTATTTGTGATATAATATCGATGAAATAAATTTTATGGAAGGAAAAAAGTATGAAGAAAAAGATTATTATTGTTATTGTTTTAATTATTGCAATATTAATTGGAGGATTAGTAGCATATTATATTTCTAATAAAGAGAAGACAACTCCAGAAGATATTTGGAACCAATATATTTCATATATAAATGAAGAAAAATATGAAGAAATGTATGAAATGATTACAGATACATCTAAATCTCAGATATCAAAAGAAGATTTTATAAAAAGAAATGAGAACATTTATAGTGGAATAGATATGGCAAATTTAGATATACAAATAACAAATGTTGAAGAAGAAGAGAAAAATATATCTAAAATAAATTATACAGAAACAATGGAAACAAGTGCAGGAAATGTAGAATTTCAAAATACAGTAAGAATAGTAAAAGATGCTCAAAAAGAATATAAAGTTGAATGGAGCCATAGTTTGATTTTACCAGGACTAAATAGTACTGACAAAGTAAGAGTAAAAACAATAAAAGCAAAAAGAGGAGAAATTGATGATAAGAATGGAATAATGCTAGCTGGAGAAGGAAAGGTATCTTCAATAGGAATTGTTCCTGGAAAATTACCACAAAATAAAGAAGAAGCAATTCAACAAATATCTAATATTTTAGGAATTTCAGTAGAAACAATAAATAAAGCTCTTTCAGCATCATGGGTAAAAGATGATACATTTGTACCTATAAAAAAGGTAGAACAAAGTGAAACAGAAATAAAAGAGAAAGTTTTACAAATATCTGGAATAAAAATTACAAGTGAAACATCAAGAGTGTATCCATTAGGAGAAGATTCAGCACAACTGGTTGGATATGTTCAAACAATAACAGCAGAAGAACTAGAAAAAAATAAAGGAAAAGGATATACAAGTACTAGTTTAATAGGAAAAGCAGGATTAGAAAAACAATATGAAGAACAATTAAAAGGAAATAATGGTCTTGAAATTTATATTGAAGATGAAAAAGGAAAAAGAAAATCAGAAATAGCTAAAATAGATGTAAAAAATGGAGAAAATATAAAATTAACAATAGACTCTACTATTCAACAAAAACTTTATGAAGAATTAAAAAATGATGCAGGATTTTTTGTTGTAATGGAACCAAATACAGGAGAATTATTAGCACTAGTAAGTACACCATCATATAATCCTAACAAATTTGTTTTAGGAATGACATCAAACGAATGGAATGAAATTAATAATAATGAAAATAAACCAATTTTTGTAAGATATCAACAAAGCTATATACCAGGATCTACATTTAAACCAATTACAGGTGCAATAGGACTTACAACAGGAACATTATCAGTTGATGACACATTTACATATAATGGACTTAGTTGGAAGAAAGATGGATGGGGAGAATTTGATATAACAACATTAACATCATATAGTGGACCAAAGAACTTAAAAAATGCTCTAATACATTCAGATAATATATATTTTGCACAAGCAGCATTACAGATTGGAAAAAAGAATTTTACTGATGGATTAAATAAAATATTATTTAATCAAGACTTAAATCTTGAAATATCAACAGCAAAATCTCAATATTCAAATTCAAAAGATATTTCAAATGAAAAAGTACTTGCAGATAGTGGATATGGTCAAGGAGAAGTTTTAGTAAATCCAATACTAATGGCATCTATATATTCAGCATTTAACAATGATGGAAATATGGTAAAACCATATATTATAGAAAAAGATAATAAAAATGTAGAATATTTAGTAAAAAATGCTTTTAGTAAAGAAGCGGCCAATATAATAAAAGAAGATCTAATTCAAGTTGTAGAAGATTCAGAAGGAACAGCTAAAGATATGAAAATAGCAGGAAGAACAATTGCAGGAAAAACAGGAACTGCAGAATTAAAAGCATCAAAAGACGGAGAGGCAGATGTTTTAGGATGGTTTGATTGTTTTACAACAGATTCAAATGATAATCAATTATTAATAATTAGTATGGTTGAAAATGGAAGAAGTTTAGGTGGAAGTCATTATTTAATAAAGAAAATAAAAACTTTATTTTAATATGAATGATTAGCTTGAAATTAAAAATTATATGTGCTAAAATACATCATGTCTTAACATTAGATATCCCTTTAAGACATGTCCGAAAACAAACACAACAAATAATTATTGGAGGGAATGATGAACATTAATCAGATTAAATGGTGTTCTTATACTGAAGAAAATCCTGATTATGTACAAGAAATTGAATTTTTGGAATGGCAAAGTGATCCTGAGGGAAAGTTTTGCAAATCTGATGTATGTAAGTTATTTCAAAGTATTACGTTTGCATATTCTAAGGTTTTGGAATATATTGCAGATATTAGCTTTGAAGAAGCACATGAACGAATGCAATCTAAAAATTATGCAAATTTTTTCGAAAAGCTTGAAGAAGTGTTTAAAGAAGTTCCTTTTAGGAATGGAATTACCTATTCGAAACTTGAAGAGATTATGAGTGTAATTAAAATTCCTAAAATTTGTAAATAACATAATTTAGAATTTTTGAGAGTCCTTGAAGAAAGTACAATATATTTTCTTCAGGGATATTTTTTAGAAAAAAGCAATTTATATAATTGACAAATTATTTCAATAACGATATAATAGATAGGTTGGCAAAAAAGCCAGTAAGAGAAAAAGAAAGAGGGAGAAAAATGGAACAAGAAGAAAACATACTAGGAAAAGAAAAAATAGGAAAATTAATTAGAAAATTTTCAATACCTTGTATAATATCAATGTTGGTAAACTCATTATATAATATAGTTGACCAAATATTCATAGGACAAGGAGTTGGATATTTAGGAAATGGAGCAACAAATGTAGTATTCCCATTAGTAATGATAGGATTAGCATTTTCATTAATGTTTGGAGATGGAGCGTCAGCATATTTAAGTTTAAAACTTGGAGAGAAAAAGAAAAAAGAAGCAGAGACAGGAATTGGTAATGGAATAATGTTATCAACAATTGTTTCAATATTATTTTGTGCAATAACATTAATATTTTTACCTCAATTCTTAAAAATATTTGGATGTACAGAAAATCTAAAAAGTTATGCAATGGCTTATGGAAGGATAATAGCAATAGGATTTCCTTTTTCAATGATAGGAACAACATTAAACTCAATAATTAGAGCAGATGGAAGTCCAAAATATTCAATGTTTAGCATGGTGGCAGGTGCTATATTAAATACAATATTAGATCCAATATTTATATTTGTATTTCACAAAGGTGTTGAAGGAGCAGCAATAGCAACAGTAATTAGCCAAATATTAACATTTATATTAAATGTTGCTTATGTAAAAAAATTCAAATCAATAAAATTAACAAAAGAATCTTTAAAATTAAAAGTAAATGTATGCAAGAAAATTGTGATGCTTGGAATTAGTAGTTTTATAACACAAATGAGTATAGTATGTGTTATGACAGCTGAAAATAATTTACTTGGAAAATATGGAGCAGACAGTAAATATGGTGCAGAAATTCCTATTACAGTATTAGGAATTGTAATGAAAATAAATCAAATATTAAATAGTATAATAATAGGAATTGCAGCAGGAAGTCAACCAATATTAGGATATAATTATGGTGCCAAGAAATATGATAGAGTAAAGAAAACTTTAAAAATTGTATTAGGTTCAAGTGTTTTTATAAGTGCAATAGCATTTATACTATTCCAAACTATTCCAGATAAATTAATATTAATATTTGGTAGTGGTGATGAAAATTATATGGAATTTGCATGTTTGGCATTTAGAACATATTTATTACTTTGCATATTTAATGGTGTTCAAATACCATCAGGAATATTCTTCCAAGCAATTGGAAAGAGTACAAAGAGTGCAATATTATCACTTTCAAGACAAATTGTTATATTAATCCCATCAATGATAATATTAAGTCATATATATGGAATAATGGGAGTATTAAGTGCAGGTCCTGTTGCTGATGGATTAGCATTTATATTAGCAGTTGTTTTATTGCTAAAAGAAACAAGAAGCTTAAAAGAAGGAAAATCTGGTGAAGAAAAAATATCTAATATCAAAACAATTGAAGAAAAGAATACAAGTACACCAGTTATAATCACAATTGCAAGAGAATATGGATCTGGCGGAAGATATATAGGAAAACTTGTTGCTGAAAAACTTGGAATAAAATTATATGATAAGAATTTTATAGAAAACATGGCAGAAGATACAGGGTTAGCAGAAGAATATATTGAAGAAAATGAGCAAAAAAGAAATGTTCTAGATGTATTTAATAATGGATATTATGTAGGATTAAACAATGCAGATGAATTATTTATTAAAGAATCAGAATTTATAAAGAAAGTTGCTAGTGAAGAATCTTGTATAATAGTTGGAAGATGTGCAGACTTTATTTTGAAAGATAATAAAAACACAATAAAAATCTTTATAAACAATTCAATGGAAAATAAAGTTAAAAGAGCAACAGAATTTTATCATATGAATAAAGAAAATGCAGAAAAAGAAATTTCTAGAATAAATAAATTAAGAGCAAATCATTATAAATATTATACAGAAAAAGATTGGAAAGAACCATCAAATTATGATATTTGTATTAATAGTGATGCAATTGGAATTGATAATGCTGTTAATTTGATATGTGATATGGTAGAAAAAAATTTAAAAAAATAAGCAGTTGAAAACTGCTTATTTTTATGATATAATTCAAGCATTAAACTTATAATTTCCTTTAAAAGGAAATTATATAACAAATCCTATTAACAAATGTTTAAGGAGGCAAAATTATGAAAAGGTTATTTGATTTCTTAATGCGGAAATACTATTTTGGCTTGAAATGGTATGCCTCATCTGGAATTGAAGAAGAACTTATTGCACAGGTATTTTATATTCAAGCATTAATTTGTGGTTTAAGAATTTTGTATCAAATTGATCCTCAAAAAATTTTAGGATATATAACATTTACAATATACCACATTTTGAGTATGTATATATTAGGATATTTAAGTTCTTTGTGGGAATTAGACCCTAAAGAAGAAATTTTTACTAATACATATAGAACTGTAAATATAGTATTGGCAATAGGATCAATTCTTGCTAAAGTACCATGTTATATATTACTGATTGTTGGAGCTACAATATGTGGATTTGTATCATTTATATTAATGGAAAAAATTGATGATTTTGAAAACACATTGGTTACATGGAAAAACAGATATGCACACACATTATTTGTGAGAATTTTTGATAAAATTCCATATAAGCCAATTGCACTTATTGATTTTTTATCAATTATTTTTGCTATAATTGCAATAAATACATTTCCAATTAGCATATTTTATCGTTTTGTTGCTAGTATTATATTTGGACTTTCTATTCCATTTATTGTGGTGATGGCAGATGATGGAATGAGTTTCTATGAAGCTATGTTGTAAAAAAATTGAATAATCTAAAAACAAGTGAGAGCATTGCTTTCACTTGTTTTGTAAAATTAAAGAGGAAATTAATTATATGAAAAAAAGAATATTTACAGGAAATTACGAAGAATGTAAAATTGGAAACTTAATTTCAATTTCTGGTGATAGAGGGAAAAGTGTTGGATTTACAGGAAAAGCAATACCACAATTAGCACCAAAAAGAAAGTTCTGGGAAGTATGGCATAATAACATAGGGAAAATACCAGAAGAACAAAATAACAGATATTATATAGAAGAATATTATAAACAAGTATTATCCCAAATAGATATAGAAGAATTATTAAAAGATGAGAAAGATCCGATTTTATTGTGTTATGAAAAAGAAGGACAATTCTGTCATAGACATGTTTTAGCTGAATTTATTAATTTGAAATATGGAATATATGTTCCAGATATTTCAATAAGTGAAGATTTAGAAATAATTGAACATAAAAAGCCAGAATATATAAGAGAAATATTACAAAAACTTATGGAAAAAGAAGTTGAAAGATAAATAAACAATTTTCAATAAAACTTCAATATTCAAATATTAAAATAAGAATGGTGATAAAATGAAAATATTAATAATAGAAGACGAATACAGTTTAGCAGATGCAATAGCAGAAACTCTAAAAAAAGAAAACTTTACAATAAATATAATAACAGATGGAGAAGATGGAGAAAACGAAGCATTAACAAATGTATATGATTTAATACTTTTAGACATAATGTTGCCAAATAAAGATGGTTTCAAAATATTAAATGATTTAAGGAAAGAAAAAGTAGATACACCAATTATAATTTTAACAGCAAAATCAGAAATAAATGACAAATTGAATGGGCTAGAAAATGGTGCAGATGATTATATAACAAAACCATTTCATATTAAAGAACTAGTAGCAAGAGTAAAAGTAGTATTAAAAAGAAAAGTAAATATTGAAAATACAGATATTTTAGAATATGATGATTTAAAATTAGATATAAGAACAGGAAAAATGAGTGTAAATGGGAATGAAATATCAATAAACGGAAAAGAATTAGACTTACTAGAAACATTATTGTTAAATAAAACACAAATAGTTAATAGAGAAATTTTAGCAAACAAAATTTGGGGATATGATAGTGAAGCAGAATATAACAATGTAGAAGTATATATGTCATTTTTAAGAAAAAAATTAAAACTTATAAAATCTAATGTAAAGATTAAAGCTATTAGAGGAATTGGATATAAATTAGAAAGTGAATTTGAAAAGTAGTTACAATTTTCTAAATTAACTTTTATTTTAAGAAAGGAAAAACAAAATGATTAAAAAATTAAGTAAAAGAATATGTTGGATTCTCACAATAGCTTTAAGCATAATTGTTCTTGGAATAATATTATTATTTACAATTTTAAATTATAGAAATACAATAAACACAGCCACAATAATGATGGACAGATTTTCCAATAGAGATATAAAAAAGAATGTAGATGAAAATGAAGAAATTGGAGTAGACAAGCCAATTATCGAAGGTGTATATTATGTACAAATAGAAGACTCACATGTTATCTCAAATCCAAATATAACTCAAGACAAAACAATAGAAGAATATGCATTAAAAGTAAGTCAAAAACATAGTGAAAGTGGAATTATAGGAAATTACATATATAAAGTGAGAAGAATAAAAGGAAATCAAATAAATGTGATGTTAATGGAAAATGAAGAAGCAATTTCACATTCACAAAAGATAATAATAACAGCAATTATAAGCTCAGGAGTATCATTAATAATCATATATATAATAGCTAAAAAAATATCAAAATTCATAGTACAACCTGTAGAAGAAACATTTGAAAAGCAAAAACAATTTATATCAGATGCATCACATGAACTAAAAACACCACTTGCAGTAATAGAAGCAAATGCAGATGTATTAGAAAGTGAAATTGGTAAAAATAAATGGATGGACTATATTCAAAATGAAATACAAAGTATGGACAAATTAATAAATGAATTATTATTACTTACTAAAATTGAAAATGTTGATAATATACAAGAAAGAAAAACATTTGATGTTTCAAAAGAAACAGAAATGACAATTTCAATGTTTGAAAGTATGGCATATGAGAAAAGTGTAAAATTAAGCAGTAAAATTCAAGAGAACATTATGGTAAATGGAAATAAAGAAGACATAGAACATATATTATCAACTTTAATAGATAATGCAATAAAACATACAGAGGCAGAAAATGAAGTTATTGTTGAATTATCAAAAGAAAAGAATGAATTAATAATTCAGGTAAAAAATAAAGGAAAAGAAATACCTGAAGACGAAAGAGAAAAAATATTTGAAAGATTTTATCGTATAGATAAGTCAAGAAATAGAAATGAAAAGAGATATGGTTTAGGTCTTGCAATAGCAAAATCAACTGTAAAAAAATATAATGGAAATATTAAAGTATTATATAAAGAAGGATTTACAATCTTTAAAGTTAATTTACAAATTTAATAGTATAAGAAAGCATCTAAATGTTAGAAAAAATTTTCTACATTAAGATGTTTTTTTCAATAATTCTTCAATCTTCATGTATTATATTAAAACAAGATTAAGGAGCAAGGCCAAATAAGCTTCAAAAGAAAGGAATGTGAAAAATGTATATTTTAAAAAACAGTTTAATTTCAATCGCAAGAAACAAAGGAAGGAATATCTTAATAGGTATAATTATTTTAGTTATAGCATGTGCATCAACAGTAACATTGGCAATAAGAAATACAGCAAATAACCTTGTAAAAGATTATGAAGAATCACATGACATAACAGGAACAATTTCATTTGATAGGGGACAATTATCAAATAACTTTAAAGGTGGAGAAGATGCACAAAAAAGTAATATAGAAGCATTTAACAATATAGAATCAATTACTTTAGATGATGTAGAAAATTATGGAGATAGTGAATATTTAAAAGGATATTATTATTTATTTGCAACATCTTTAAATAGTGATACTATAACAAAAGCAACAGACTCTTTTGAATATGAAGTTGAAGATAGAGAAACAACAACTTCTACAAGCACAACAACAGGAGGAAGTAGCGACGGAAAGGGAAGAGGCCCAGGAGGCGGAGAAGATAGACATACAATCACAAATAATAATACAACAACAATAATCACAAAATCAAAAGAAAAATTTGAAAGTTCTAAAAACTTAACAGGTGATTTTGAATTAGATGGATATTCTTCTTATGATGCAATGACAGAATTTTTAAATGGAACATATCAAATAACAGATGGAGAAATTATATCAGATTTTGAAAGTCAAGAATGTGTTATAAGTTCAGAACTTGCAACATTAAATGAAATAACAGTTGGTCAAACAATAACATTAAAAAACCCAAATACAGAAGCAACTTATGAATTTGTTGTAAAAGGAATTTATAAAGATAATTCAGATTCAAATGATTCATCAAGTATGTATTCAAAATCAGCAAATAAAATAATAACAGGAAGTAAAGTAATTGAAAATTTAGTTGTAGATGATAGTACATTAGTAACAACAATTACACCAACATTTATTTTAAAAGATAAAGATTCAGTAGAAAAATTTACAACAGAAATAAAAGAAAAAGGTTTAAGTGAATATTACACACTAAATACAAATGTGGAAGAATTAGAAAGTGCAACAAAATCTATAGAAAATGTAAAAACTTTTGCAACAACATTTTTATTAATAATGTTAGCAATATCATCAGTAGTACTATTTGTAATAAATATGATAAACATTAGAGAAAGAAAATATGAAATTGGAGTATTTAGAACAATAGGTGTAAGTAAATTCAAATTAACACTTCAATTTGCATTAGAAATTTTAATAGTAAGTGTTGTAATGTTAGGAATTGGAGCAGTATGTGGATCATTTTTAGCTAAACCTGTTGGAAATATGTTATTAGAAAATGAAATACAATCTGTTCAAGAAGAAACAGAACAAATATCAAATAATTTTGGTAAAGGTGGACCAATGGATATGAATTTTGGAGGAACAGTTGCTGTTCAAACAATAGATACAATTAATGCAGTTGTTGATATTACAGTTGTGGCACAATTATTGGGAATAGGATTAGCATTAATGTTAGTAAGTAGTTTGGCATCAATGATAAGTATTCAAAGATTTTCACCACTAACTATATTGAAAGAGAGGTCATAATTTATGAGTATATTAAAATTAGAAAATGTTGGGTACAGATATAAAGATGCTCCAAAAGATAGTTATGTTTTCAAAAATGTTAATTATGAGTTTGAACAAGGGAAAATGTATGCAATTAAAGGAAAGAGTGGAAGCGGAAAAACAACATTATTATCACTTATTACAGGATTAGAGAAATGTACAGATGGAAAGGTTCTATATGATGGAAAAGATTTAAAGAAAATGAATTTAGACACATATAGAAATACAGATATTGGAATTGTATTTCAAAGCTATAATTTATTACCAAGTTTAACAGCAATAGAAAACATTATTCTTTCAATGGATATAAGTAAAGTTAAAGTAAATAATAAAAAAGAAAAGGCTTTAAGTTTAATGAAAAGTGTTGGATTGTCAGAAGATCAAGCAAAAAGAAAAATATTAAAATTATCAGGTGGAGAACAACAGAGAATAGCGATTGCAAGAAGTTTATCTTATGAGCCTAAAATAATTATTGCAGATGAGCCAACAGGAAATTTGGATAAAGATACAGAAAATGATATTTTAAATATTTTTGAACATCTTGCTAAAAATGAAAATAAATGTATTATAATTGTAACACATTCACAAAATGTTTGTGATAGAGCAGATATTGTTTATGAATTGAAAAAATAAATTTTAAAATAGGTAATTCATTTTGAATTATCTATTTTTTGTACATAATTTTAATGAAAAGTATTGACTTTGAGTAGGCTCAAAGTGATATTAAATATTATATAATGTAAAAAAATAAGGGAGGTAACATCATTATATAGAGTATTAAGAAAAATAGGATATTATAATAATCTAGAAATAAAAGGAACATCGAAGACACATAATAAAGAGTTGGTTTAATATATTTACATCATCATTCTTTACAGCTTTAAATAATGGTTTTATTTCAGCACTTATATCATTCTTAAGAACACTAGTGTTCCAAATTGCAATGATTTTAATATTACCAGCTTGCTATATAGTATGATACTTACTTTTATCTTCACTGTATTCTTTTTTCTTATGAACAATCCAACGATTAACATCTACCTGAATTTGATAAATTTGATATTGAGACTCAGAATTAATAAGATATTGAAGACGATAAACAAAGTTTGTAAATAATTAAAATTTGGATGTCAATCATTTTTGAAAATGTCTTAAAAAATTTTATTTATTAGCACTAAATTTTTTGAATTTAGTGCTAATATT
>CAKOVS010000006.1 GCA_934122085.1 uncultured Clostridia bacterium
ATCAAGAAGGAAAAGAGAAAGGACTAAGTCGAGAAGAAATAAAACAAGAATACGGAATGAGAGAAGGAGAAATAGCATTAGTAGAAAGATATGAAAGAGTAATAGAAGAATATGGTGTCAAAAAGAAAATCACAGGTCAATCAATAGGACAAGTATCATGTATAGCACCAGTACAAGAATGTGATAATACACAAATGGATTTAAACATACTAATTCAAGGGCAAAGAACAAAAGAAGGAGGAAAAGAACAAGATGACTAAATATAAAAATGCATATACAGAAGTATATGAAATACTAGAACAATTAGATGAAGAAGAATATAATAAAATACCTTCAGAAGTAATTAAAGCAATAGAAGAAAATAGAAATACTGAATATGAATTTGACTTAGATGAAGATATAGAATTAAAAGACCAAGAATTATTAACAGAAACAAAAGCAATTTTATTCAATTTATTCAGAGATTATTTATCAACAGCAGAACAAAAAGAAAAAATAATAAAAATGCAAGCAGAAGAAAGACTAAAGAATGAACAAAAGAAACAAGAACAATATAATTCAGATTTATTTGCTAGTAAGCAAAAAGTTCAAGACATTAGAGAGGAACATACAGAGTTAATTGAATATAAAGAAAATATATTAAAAAGAATATTTAATAAAATAAGACAATTTTTTCATGTGTAAAAAAGCGAGTCTAAGATTTTCTATCAAATGAAAATTTTAAGAAAATCTAAGACTCGCCATATTTATCTAGTACATAAAGTCCTCCTACAAGGAGAACTTTCCTACTATATAAAAAAGAGCCCCAATAAAAGAGTTTATTAAGGCTCTTTTTGGCTATTTATATTTTATCACTTGAAATGAAAAATTTAATTTGTTATAATATGAAATAAATTAATAAATGAGGAAAAGAAAATGAAATATGGTTTAAAAGATGAAATATATGATAAAATATTAAATATTGCCCGAAAAAACAAGCAATATAAATTTATATTATTTGGTTCAAGAGCAAGAGGAAAATATAAAAAAGAATCAGATATAGACATAGCAATAAAAGGAAATATTAAAACAGAAGATAAATATAGAATAATAAATGAATTTGATCTTATAAATACTATTCATAAAATAGATTTAGTTTTTATTGAGGAACTTACTAAGAAAGAATTGGTTGAAAATATTGACAAGGAAGGAGTAGAGATAAAATGAGAAGATTTGAAGAAAGAAAACAAGACCTATTAAATGCAACAGAAAGGTTAAAAGAAGCATTAAAGCAAGAAGAAAACGATATAGTAATAGATTGTGTGTTACATAGATTTGAATTTACATTTGAATTAGCATGGAAAACAATGAAAGACTTTTTAGAATATAATGGAATATCAGAAAATATAGGAAGTCCAAGAGAAATATTAAGACGAGCATTTGAAAGTCATTTAATAGAAGATGGAGAAGAATGGATAAACATGATGCTTGCAAGAAATAGTTTATCACATCTATATGATGAAGAAACATCAAGAAAAATATACAAAGAAATAAAAGAAAAATATATAAAATTATTAGAAAAATTAAACAATAAATTTGAAACTTTAATATAAAAATTGAATAATAACATAAAAAGTACTATAATTCAGGCATAAGGTAAAAGCCTTATGTTGAAAAAGCTTTTGATATAAAAAGGAGAATAATATATGATTTATACACCCAAAATAAAGAAAGCCATGATAATAGCATATAATGCACACAATGGGCAAGTTGATAAATCAGGAATACCATATATTTATCACCCAATTCACCTTGCAGAGCAAATGGACACAGAAACAGAATGTATTGTAGCATTATTACATGATGTAGTAGAAGATACAAATGTAACATTTGATGAGTTAGAAAAAGAATTTTCACCAGAGATTATAGAAGCATTGAAATTATTAACACATGATAAAAATGTAGATTATTTAGAATATGTAAGAAAAATAAAAAATAATCCAATTGCTAGAAAAGTAAAATTGGCAGATTTGTATCACAATAGTGATCCAACTCGTATGGAAAATCCCACTCAAAAAGATTTAGAGCGAAAAGAAAAATATCGTAAAGCTATTGAAATTTTAAAATATTAAGAAAATAAGCCAGTATCTGAATAGATGCTGACTTATTTTTTTCTCATTTTCAATAAAAAATAGATAATTATAAGAAAAACTAATAATCAACATAAAAACTATTAATTTTACATAAGTGACAAATAATGTTAAAATAATTATGTAAAATAAATGAAAGGAAATAAATAAAATGGAAGAATATGTTGAAGAAAGAAATAATAGATTCAATAATGTAAAAATAAAAGGAAGAATAATGAGAAATCAAGGATTAAAAATTCGTAATTTTGGAAAATCAGAAAAACCAGATCATACACGAGATTATGGAAAAAGAAGTGGAAAAGTAAATGAAAGAATTGCAAGAATGTTAAGAAGAAATGAGAGAAATGAAGGGATAAACAATATAGTTGTAGATGATGAATATGAAGAAACAATAGAATTAGAGCAGTTAAGAGAGCAAGCATTAGAAGAAAGCCAAGCACCACAATTACAAGCACAAGAAATTGCTGGAAAATTATCAGCTATAGGAGAGATGGAACAACAAGAAAAAGATTTATTACAATTAATTAAGGAAATAAGAACTAAAAAAGTAAAAGAAAAATTAAAACTTATTGCTAGTGGGGAGAAAACAACAATCTCATTTGAAGAATGGGAAGCATTAGAAGAACAAATATTAGCAAAAGCAAAAAATCATAATTTAGGTGGAGTAATGGCTTGGAAAGAATATAGATATAGCCCATATGGAGAGTATACAGAATTAAATGAATATGCAATTAGACTACAAAATAAATTATTACATATATATCAATATGCAGATAAAATACAAGCTGAGTTAGAACAATTAACAGAAGAAAGAAAAGCTTCATTAGAAAGAAAAGCTTCATTAGAAAGAAAAGCTTCATTAGAAAGAAAAGCTACAAAAGATAGTAAAACAGATGGAGCCATAGGATGGAAAAGAATATTAGGAAATCAATATTCTTTAGAAGAATCATTTGATATTGATAAAGTTATTGGAAAATCGCAAGATTCTTCTGAAAAATTATCATATTTTGAAAAAGCATTAGAAGATTCAATTGCTAATTCAGAAATAGGAGAAGGAACAAGAGAATCAGTAGAAATAATTTTAGAAAACATGCAGAATTCACAAGAAGAAAGATAATAAAAATAGAAAAAATGAAAGGAAATAAAAAATGAAAAAAGAAGAATTAAAAAAGAAATTAGAACCAAAAAAATTTAATGATGTTACAATGGAATTTTTAACAACAGCAGTAAATGATGTATTAAAATTATATGGAGAATATATATCAGAAGATGTAATAATAGAAAGAATAAAACAAAATTTAGATAAAAATATAGAATTTGAAAGAAATCTTGAAAAAAATATAGCAGGATCTTATAATTTTGAAGAAAAAAATATAAAAATAAAGAAAAAAAGTATAGATGAAGAAAGGCAAGTATTTTTCCATGAATTTTTACATTGTATTTCAGTACATCAAAAGACAGATGGAAAGATTTCAACTGGTTTTATAGGTAATATAATCGGAGTTGGAATAAATGAAGCAATGACAGAATATTTAACAAAGCAAAGATATCCAAAATTAAGAGGAGGATATGATGAAGAAGAAAAAGTTATGAAAAAATTATTAGAAATAATTCCTATAGAAGAAATGATTCAATCATATTTATATGGTAAACCTGAAATAAAAGAATTAATAAAAAAATATGGTATGGATAGTTTTAACTTATTATATAGTTTGGATGAATTATTTGAAGATAATAAAAAATATAGTTCATTAGAAAATAAAATTATACCAGATGAAAATAGAATAGATGCAAAACAGCAACTTATATTTGAATATGTAAAAGGATATTGTAGTTCAAGAAAGTTAGAAGAGATAGATATAGAAGAAGTAATGAACAATGTTGTTGAGTTTGAAGGAATACTAAAAACAATGGGAGAAAAATCTGACTTTGATTATATGCAATATATTAATAGGATTATTGCTCAAAAATTACAACTAGGAATAGGTGAAGAAGAACTAAAACAATTACCAAATGAATATATTGTGAGAATAAATCAACAAAGAGTAAAAGAGAAAATTTATAATAAAACAAGAAAAAGAATTTTAGATGAAGATTTTTCAAGAGAAAAAAACACTTATGGAGATTTCTTAGAAGATAGAATGTATATAGAAAAAATAATTAAAAAAATATGTGGAGAAGGAACAATATTTGAAAAAGAACAAATGAAATTTAATTGGGCTACAAAATTATGGAATGAAATGAGTTTAAGATATCCAGATATAGATTTTGATTGGATTGATTTTGGATTTATAAAAGATAAATATATTATTGCTAGATTAAATGGAAAAATTATTGGAGCAATGAATATAGATATTGATGATGAGATTGAATATCAAAAATATAAAGAAGTAGTTGAATCTGAAAAAGGTAGTAAAAAATATAGAATTATAAATAAAGATAATGAATATATAGAAATAAATGAAGCTCAAGATGAAGGAACATATTATCAAAATGGAGAAATAGGATATGAACAGGAAGATGTTGTAGAAACTTTTAAAAGATTAGAAAAATTACATGAGACAAGAAGACAACTTGAAATTTTAAAAAGTTTAGGAGCACCAAGTATTGCAATAAGTAGATTAGAAGAAGAAATTGAAAAATTGACACATCAAGAAGAAAGAGAGCAAAGATATAAGATAGAATATTCTGGAGATTATTTAGAAAGACAAAAAGAAAATGGAGAAATGGAAGTAGATGAATATAATATTGAGGTTCAAAAAAAGAATGAATGGGAAAAGAAACATTGTAAAGAAGTTTCAGTAGATGATGATACTGAAAGATAAAATTAAAATACTACAAATTTGTAATTATATAAATTTGTAGTATTTTAATTTTATTCGAAAACTCAAATTTTGTGAGAGTAAATTAAAGAAAAAAATTTGTTATGTATTGAAAAAAAAGAGACAAAATGATAATATTATTTTAGAAGTAAAGAGATTGGAGAAAAACAAATGATTAATGAAACTAGAGAAAGACTTACATTAGAAGAAAATGTAAAATTAATAAAAGATATTTTCTTTGGTAAACAAACATCTCAATTAAGATTAATTGATTTAAAGAGTATAGAAGTATCTAATAGGGATGGAAATGAAGATGAAGATAAAAATGATGAATTAGCAGAAATATTTGAAAATTTGTTAGATTATTGTAAAAGTGGAATTACTATATATGATTTAATTAATTTATATAATGTAGATACTAGAAAACATAGTGAAGAATTTACAGGGCATAGATATAGCAATGTAAGTGCTGGTGGAAAAAAAATTATAGATATTATAAATAGTATAAGAGGAGTACCAACAAGAATAAGTAGTTCTAGTTATGAAAAGTGGGTTAACGCATTAGTGAAAAAGGAGAACCAAAACTCATTAGAAAGTGATACATGTTTAGGAAGAATAACATCATTAATGATGATAGCTTTTTACGCAAATAAGGCAGAAAAAAGAAGAATAGATGAATATTTTGGAAGAAACAAAAGAAGTAATGTAGATAAATTGGGAGAAGAAGATTTACAAATCATTGATTCATATAAAAAGATATTATATGATATTAAGCAAGAATGTGTAAGACAAGCAATAGTAACACTTACAACTGATAAGGAGGCAATATATAATGGCAGTTGGGGAATAGATTGGGATGAAGAAAGGAAAGCATATTTGTTTACATATTTAGATGATGAACAAGTAATACCATTTAGTTTTCATATTCCAGCAAAGTGTTGTAGAACTTTTTCAAAAGAGATTATGTCTAAAATAGCTAGAGGAGAATATTCCATAGATAGAATAAAGAATGAAAAAACAAGGCAAGCATTAAAAAAATTATGTAAAAAGCAGATATTAGAAGAGCCAACATTAGCATTAAAGAAATCTGATAGAAGAATTGTTGAAAGTACTTTAGAAGTTAATAGAAATACAAAAACAAAAGAATTTAGTGAAGTAGAATTAATATTACATAAAGTATTAGGGAACTTGGTTTACGAGCAAGATGAAGAAGAAATAAATTCAGAAATGCAAACTCAACCACAAGAAGCTGAAGAAGTACATAAAAAAATAATAAATGATATAAAAAGAAGCAATGGTATAGTAGTAACACAATATGGAGAAAATTTAGATTTACATTCTATTATAGCAACACTACAATATTATTTTGATAAGAATGAATCTGAACTAGGAATTAAAATAAAAAGAGAAATGATTGATAATGGAAAAGAATCAAATAAACATCTAACAATAGATGCTGGAAATCTAACTGGAAATAAAAATATAAATAGTAATAAATCAGCTGAAATAAATGCAAATCAAAGAAAAGGTCAAAGATCAGCAGTTTCAATACTTGCTGAAAATGGATTTTATGTTCCTAGAATGATAGTAAAATATGCAGATGCAGTTATTTCAGATGAAAGAGTCCTAGATCCATTTAATGGTTGTGCTTTAGCAAGAGAAGTACCAACAGATAAATTGTTTGAATATGCAGAAGAAAAAGATGTAAAGACAAAAAAATATTTGATGGAAAGTAGTTTAGATGAAGAACAATTAAAAAGATATGGACTATATGATTTTGCAATGAAAAGAAAAAATGATATAGAAAATGCAATCAAATTGATATCTCAAAACTCATATTGTATTGGGCAAAATGGTACAAAGAAGAAGATTGCAGTAGTTCCACAATTTGTATATAATGGTTCAAATATTGCGTATGCTTTAGGATATGATGTGTATATTTCGATTACTCCATATAAAAGAGATTCATCAAAATCAACTTTTTCAATAACATTAAATCCTAATGCCAAAAATGAAAAAGGTCAAAATCTATTAATTCCAGAGAATATTATAAGTATTCTTAATGAAAAGATATCAGTTTATAATCAAGATGAAATTACAGGAAATAAGCAAAAAAAAGAAATATTTGTTCTTCCTAATAAAAAGCTTGCAAGTGTCGGAGGACCAAAATTCCCAGGATTATATGCTGATAAAACAGCAAGAGAGATTAGAGAAATTTTTACATCAAAACTATTAAGAGATGAAGAACAAGCTCAATTAGTAGAAAAAAAGTTAATGGGAATAAGAGCAAAACATAAAGGAATAACAGGAAGAGAAATTTTTGAAGCATCAAAATCAGCAATAAAAAATCCAGAATTATTAGACCAAGCTCAAAAAGCTATACATGCAGATATAGAGCGTCAAAGTGGAAAAAGTGAAAAATAACCTGCATTTGCAGGTTATTCTGTTAGTTTAAAGGAGATTCGAGAAAATCAAGTAAAACATTTCCCAAAGCTGTAAAATAAACAGAAACATTTTTTATAACCTCCAAAAGTTGTTTGCTTATAATAATATTTTTACCGAATTGTTTATGAATATCTCTAATAAGTGCATTTTGGGCCCATCCTAAAGAAGAATAATTTGTTCTACAGTTAGGTTGAAATAAAATATTTTCTTTTTTGATAATTTTTCCGTTGTGAGTCGAAATTTTAATAAGATGCCATGCAGAATTTCTTTGAATAGAAGTTTTGCTGTCAATTAAAAGATATTTTTTCATAAAATTTCTCTCCTTCAATAAATTAATTAATTTGTTTTGAGTACTTATATTATAATAGATTACATAATATTTGTAAAATTAATTATTTAAATATTAATTATTAGTAGAACTTATAATGTCTAAACTATTGAAAAAAATAAAATAGAATGTTAAGATATAAAAAAAGGAGTATTATATGAATGCAAATTTAGAATTATATAGAATATTTTGTGAAGTAGTAAAATATAAAAATATATCAAAAGCTGCCGAAAATGTATACATATCACAGTCAGCTGTTACACAATCAATACAAAAATTAGAGAAAATATTAGGTGGAAAATTATTTTTTAGAAATAAAAACGGAGTAGAACTTACAGAAGAAGGAAAAAATTTATATGAATATATAGGAGATAGTATTGAGAAAATGAATAATGCAGAGAATTTATTTTCTCAATATATAAATCTAGAAAAAGGAATAATAAGAATATGTGGTGGAAAATTTTTAGTAAATAAATATGTTATGCCATCGTTAGTTGGATTTATTAAAGATTATCCTAATATAGATATAAGAATATCAAGAGCAACAACACAAGAAAGCTTAAAAAAATTATCAAATGGAGAAATAGATATTGCAATGTTAAATTTATCAGATATTCCAACAGAGTATACAAATATAGATTTTATTTCATTAAAAAGTACACCAAGATATTGTTTTATAGCAACTAATGATTATATAAAGGAAAATAAAATATCTAAAGAGAGTAATTTTGAAAATTGTAAAATAATAATACCTAAATCTACAGCATTAAAGCAACATTTAAAAGAATATTGTTCTCAAAATAATATTGATATTGCTCCAAATTATGAAATTGGTGATACAGAATTAATTGATAGACTAGTATTAAATAATTGTGGTGTTTTGCTTTCAAATATAGAATATGAAGAAGAATTATTAAAAAGAGATGATATTCAAATAATAAAAGAATTTCAAATTGGAGAAGATAATAAATCTATAGCAACATTAAAGAAAAATATGTGTAATAAAGCAACATTAGAATTAGTAAGAAGAATAAAAGAAAATCTCATAAAATAAAAACAGAATGATGATGAAATTTCGTTATAAAAACAAAAAACCTCAATATAAATGAGGTTTTTTGTTTGTTTCAAAGGCAAATTATTATTTCAAAAGCAATTTCAAAGAATTAATAAAATAATCAATTTCTTCAAAAGTATTAAAATCACTAAAAGTAGATCTAATTGCAGAATTAATATATAATTTAGGAGTATTAATGGCAGACAAAACATGAGAAGGAGTAGTATTACCAGAAGAACAAGCAGAACCACTAGAAACACAAATTCCCATATTATCAAGTTCAAAAATTAATTTAGAAGCATCTGTACCAACAAAAGAAACATTAGCATTTCCGAGGTAATCTATTTTGAACAGAACCATTAATTCTAAATCTATCTTTAAAATATCTATTAAGTAAATTGAAATAATAATTTCTAAGTCTTGAAAGATAAGTAATGTGTGAACTTAAATTTATTCTAGCAATTTCACAAGCTTTGCCAAGACCAACAATTTCAGAAACATTTTCAGTACCAGCTCTTTTATTTTTTTCCTGATGACCACCATTCATAAAATTCTCAAATTCAATTCCATTTTTTACATAAAGAGCGCCAATTCCTTTAGGTGCATGAATTTTATGACCTGAAAGAGAAAGCATATCAATATTCATTTTTTGAACATCAATAAAACAATTTCCAATAGCTTGAACTGCATCTGTATGAAAAATAATATTGTGATTATGAGCAATTTTTGCAATATCTTCAATTGGCTGAATTGTACCAATTTCATTATTAGCAAACATGATACTAATCAAAATAGTTGTAGGTCTAATTGCATTTTCAAGTTCTTGTAAGTTAATAAAACCATCAGAATCAACATTTATATAAGAAATATCAAAGCCCTGTTTTTCTAAAAATTTACAAGACTCTAATATTGCAGGATGTTCTATTTTTGATGTAATAATATGATTACCTTTTTTATTATTTACAAATGCAATACCTTTAAGTGCAGTATTATCACTTTCAGAGCCACAACTAGTAAAATAAATTTCATTTGGATTACAATTTATTAAACTTGCAACTTGAGCTCTAGCATTGTCAATTGCATGTTTTGATGTTCTACCAATAGAATATAGAGAAGAAGCATTTCCATAATTTGATGTTAAATATGGTATCATTTCATTTAAAACTTCAGATCTAATTTTTGTTGTTGCAGCATTATCAAAATAAACAATATTCATATTAAAAATCCTTTCTTAAAGGTTTATATATTATATGAATAAAATACTAAAAAGTTAAAACGAACACAAGTTCTGAGACATAGTCAACTCTAAGACGAACAGATTTTCTTCAAAAGCAAAAATTTCAAAAATTTTCCTAAAAATACTTGAAAAAAAATAGTATTTGTATTATTATTTATGCATAGTGGTTAAAAGTGGTACAAAGTGGTAGAAAAATGGAGAGGAGGAAATCCAAATGTTAATTGGTGAATACGAGCATTCTCTAGATGTAAAAGGCAGATTAATAATGCCAGCAAAATTAAGACAAGACATCGGAGAAACATTCATAATAACAAAAGGTTTAGATGGATGTTTATTTGTATTTTCACAAAACGAATGGAATAACTTCGAAGAAAAACTAAAATCATTACCACTATCAGATAAAAATGCCAGAAACTTTGTAAGATTTTTCTTATCAGGAGCAACAGAATGTGAAATTGACAAACAAGGAAGATTTTTAATACCTGCAAATTTAAGAATTTCAGCAAAATTAGAAAAAGATGCAATGATTATAGGAGTAGGAACAAGATTAGAAATATGGGACAAAGCAACATGGCAAAAATGTGATGAAAACATATCTGCAGATGAGATTGCAGAAAATATGACAATGTTAGGAATTTAATTGTGAGGTGCTGAAAATTGGAATTTAAACATAAACCTGTACTATTAGAAGAAACAATTGAAGGGCTAAAGATAAAAGAAGATGGAATTTATGTAGATGGGACATTAGGTGGAGCAGGACATAGTAAAGAAATTCTAAAAAGATTATCATCAAAAGGAATGTTAATAGGAATAGACAGAGATGAAGAAGCACTAAAAGCAGCAAAAGAAAATTTAAAACAATACTCAAATGTAAAATATGTACATGGAAATCATGATGAAATTGAAGAAATTTTAAAAAAATTAAATATAGAAAAAGTAGATGGAATATTACTTGATTTAGGAGTATCATCATATCAATTAGATGAAAGAAATAGAGGATTTAGCTATTTAGGAAATAATGAATTAGATATGAGGATGGATAAAACTCAAAGTTTAACAGCGAAAAAAGTCGTAAATACATATTCTGAGGAAGAATTAGCAAATATAATATACGAATATGGCGAAGAAAGGTTTTCAAGACAAATTGCAAAAAATATATGTATTGCAAGAAAAGAAAAAGAAATTGAAACAACAGAAGAATTAGTTAAGATAATAGAAAAATCAATGCCTGCATTTGCCAAAAAAGAAGGACATCCAGCCAAAAGAACATTTCAAGCAATAAGAATAGAAGTAAATAATGAAATAAAACCATTATATAATACATCAAGAAAATGTATAGAATTATTAAAAAATGAAGGAAGATTATGTATAATAACATTCCATTCATTAGAAGATAGGGCAGTAAAAAATGCTTATGTTGATGCACAAGGAAAGTGCACATGTCCTAAAGATTTACCATATTGTGTATGTGGTGCAAAATCAGAAGGAAAAATAATAAATAAAAAACCAATAATAGCAACAGAAGAAGAACAAGAAGAAAACTCAAGATCAAAAAGCGCAAAATTAAGAATTTTTGAAAAAATAATTAAATAAAGCGTAAGAAAAGAACAAAGTACAAAGGAAGGAGGTAAGTAACATGTCAAGAAGTTCATATCAATATGAAACAAGTCCTAGAAAATATGAGCCAGATTATGATATACCAAGAAAAAGAACACAACAAACAAGAAGAAAAAGCAGTACCAAAAAAACAACAGCAAAAAAACAAACAATAAAAACAAATTATCAAATAAAAAAAGAAAAGAAAAAAATAGAAATGTTGAATCATGTTAAACAAATTTTGATTGTAGTTGGTATATTTATCATGTTACTTATAGTAAGTTTTAGAGAAATTTCTATAATGGAAATGTTCAATAATAAGAAAAAAATGGAAAATGAACTTGCATTAATTCAAAAAGAGAATGGTCAAGTTGAAAAAGATATAAAGGCGCAAGAAAGTAAACTTGATTGGAACATGATAAAACAAAAAGCAACAGAAGAATTAGGTATGCAAGAAGCAAATAAGATTGCTATAGAACTTGATAAATCAGATAATGTTGAAAAAGAAGTAACTTTAATTAAAGCTGATAATACAAGTTTTCTTGAAAAATTAATAGAAAAGTTTATAATAAAATAAAACAGATTAATTTTATAATATCAATAAATTCTTATTGATATTATAAAGCTAATCTGTTTTTTATATAGTAGGAAAGTTCTCCTTGCAGGAGGACTTTCTGTACTAGATAAATATGGCGAGTCTTAGATTTTCTTAAAATTTTCATTTGATAGAAAATCTTAGACTCGCTTTTTTATTGTAGTATGTGATTTTTTTATAGCCCAAAAATAGTTTGATAGAAAATTTTAAATAGCTATTTTTGAGGCAAATAAAAAAATTGCACCAACACCAGCCAAAGGCAAAAGTATATATAAGAAGATATATGAAAATATAATCATTGCTTTTATAGGTAAATTAAAAATATAACAAATTGTTCTTATAAATACTTTATGTACAGAATGTAATCCTTCTGCATATCCATTGCTTTTTGCTTGTACTAATATTTCACTTGGAATTTGATATAATTCAGAAATTTTATATATTGTGTTTAAATCAGGGTATTCAAAACTATATTCCCATTTTTTTACATCTTTTGCAGTGACATTAGGTAATGCTAATTGTTCTGCTAAATGTTTATAATTCCAACCTCTTTTTAATCTCTCATTTTGTAAAATTACTTCTAATGTAATAGGTTTTTCTTTTGGCTCTTTTAATTTCAATTTCATAAGCAAATCCTTTCAAAAGTATTATATAAATAATATATAAAATTGGCAAGATAAAAAATGAATCTTTCAAGAAAAAATATATTGAGATTTTATTGATTATTTGATAATATAGTATTGTAAAGGAGACTAAAAATGAGTAAATTTGTAAATGAAATCAAAGAAATTTGTAGAAAAAATAAAAAAGTAGATATGTATATAGATATGGATGGCACAATAGCAGAATATCACTTGTATAATCCAGAAGAAATTTCAAGAAAAATGGAAGAAGAATATTTGAAAAATGAGCCATTAAAAAATGTAATTGATGTATTAGAAGAAATTTCAAAAATTAATAATATAGAGATGTATATATTATCATTATCAAAGACAAAAAAGATAACAGAAAAGAAGAAAATATGGTTAAAAAAATATGTACCATTTATTAAAGAGGAAAACTGGATAATATTAACAAAAGAAATTGGTGAGTACTCAAATGAAAATAGAAATGAAATAAAAGGAAAAAGTATAGAAATGAGACAAAAAAATTGTGATATTTCAATAATGTTAGATGATGAACAAGCTGTTTTAAGAGTTGCCAAAAAAATGCTAGATAATAAAGTTGAAGTATTTCATGTTTCATCAGCATTAGTTTAATAAAAAAAGGTGAGTACAATAATAAATCTATTATTATACCCACCTTTTTTGTTCTTAAGAAACTTCTGCTACAAATTGTTTCGCAATTTTTTCGATAGAAGCCCACAAACGATTGTAGTCAAAGATATCACCAGTATATTCTTTGTGCTGAGACAAATATCCATCAAGTTCAGCTTTCCAGGTTTTTTCACGTCTGTCATCAAAAACATGTATACCAGTGGAAGGCAAAATTTCAGGGATTTGAGATATAGTTTCAAAAGATACATGGCCATCTTTTAACATCAAATCATTGATTTCGGTATAAGACCCATACATACCATCATGAGAAAAGAATGTTTTCACATCCCATTCCTTATGGTTGCGAGGATTAATTACTTTCATAGTCGAAGTATCCCAGATGAATTCAGGAATCAAAAAGTCTTCAATAAAATAATAATCCAAATAGAGATGGCAGTACATACCGAATTTGACAGAGTCAGAAGGTACAAATAAGTCTTTTTTTACAGATTCCATAGTTGGGACAAAAAATCCATCAACAGAAGCCTTTTTTCTATAGTGAGAAGCTTTTTTGTCATTGGCGAGATCAGGAATAAGGTTACCAGCCATAAAGTTAACCTTATCCAACTTCATTTGTTCTGAAAAATTCCGATATACTTCTTCAGCGAATGCAAGATGATACAAAATACCGGGCATAAATTTTTCCTCCTAATTAAATAAATTTGGATGTGGTTAATAGTTTTAGTATAAACTATTAGATATGCAAACGCATAACACCCCAATTATAACAGGGATATAAAAATAAGTCAAGAAACATACTTGATAATTATGTAAAACTACAACATTATTATTAAGGTTTGTTTATGTATTCAGAATATTGAATAATATTTTGAATATATAGTGATACTTTAATAAGAAGCTAATTTAATTTGACCCTTTGGTCGTAAAATTAACTTGACAATAAATGTAAAAGAGAATATACTTTATGAAGTAAATTCTATATATAATATAGAAATTAAAGGAGGAAAAACATGAACAATTTAATAGAAATTAGATGGCATGGTAGAGGCGGACAAGGAGCAAAAACAGCATCATTATTACTTGCTGATGCAGCATTTAATACAGGAAAATACATTCAAGGATTTCCAGAATATGGACCAGAAAGAATGGGAGCACCAATAACAGCCTATAATAGAATAAGTGATAAACCAATAACAATACATAGTAATATATATGAGCCAAATTATGTAGTAGTTGTAGATGATACATTATTAGAAAGTGTACCAGTAACTGCAGGTCTAAAAAAAGAAGGAGCAATAGTAATAAATACTACAAAATCACCAGAATATTTAAAAGAAAAATTAAATGGATATGATGGAAATATTTATACAATAGATGCAAGAAAAGTATCTGAAGAAACATTAGGAAAATATTTTCCAAATACACCAATGCTTGCAGCAATTGTAAAAGTAACAGGAATAATGAGTGATGAAGCATTCTTAGAAGATATGAAAGGCTCATTTAAACATAAATTTGCTAAAAAGCCAGAAGTTATAGAAGGAAATATGAAAGCATTAGAATTAGCATTAAAAGAAGTAACAAAGATCCAATAAGAAGGTAGAAAATAACTTAAGTTTTTCCTAATAGAGTAATAGGAAAGGAAGGAGAAAAAATGACAGAAATAAACAAAGAAACACCAATGAAAGACTTAACAATCGGTGGAAACATATATTGTGCAGGAAATGCAAGAGAATTTAAAACAGGTGACTGGAGAAGCATGAAACCTGTATGGGATGAAGAAAAATGTAAACAATGTGGACTATGTTTTGCAGTATGTCCAGATAATTCAATACCAGTAGGAAAAGATTGTAAAAGAACAGAAACAGATTTTGACTATTGTAAAGGATGTGGAGTATGTGCACAAGTATGTCCATTTAAAGCAATAGAAATGAAAGTTGAATAAATCAATTAAAGTTCAAAAATATAAAATTTGGCAAGAACAAATATGAATTTTAATATGAAAATGATTTTTTATGAATAATGAGAAAAATTTAGAAAGGAAATAAAAAAATGAGTATAAGAGAAAGATTAAGTGGAAATGAAGCAACAGCAATAGCAATGAAACAAATAAATCCAGATGTAGTTGCAGCATTCCCAATTACACCATCAACAGAAATACCACAATATTTTTCAACATTTGTATCAAATGGAGAAGTAGACACAGAATTTGTTGCAGTTGAAAGTGAACATAGTGCAATGTCTGCAACAATTGGTGCAGAAGCTGCTGGAGCAAGAGCAATGACAGCTACATCTGCAAACGGATTATCATTAATGTGGGAAATGATATATATAGCATCAAGTTTAAGATTACCAATAGTAATGGCATTAGTAAATAGAGCAGTTTCAGGACCATTAAATATCCATAATGATCATTCAGATGCAATGGGAGTAAGAGATGCTGGATGGATAATGTTATTTTCAGAAAATAACCAAGAAGCTTATGATAATATGTTAATGGCACATAGAATTGCAGAACATAAAGATGTTCAATTACCAGTAATGATATGTCAAGATGGATTTATTACATCACATTCAATTGAAAATATTGAATTAGAAAATGATGAAGAAGTAAAGAAATTTGTTGGACAATACAAACCTGAACATTATTTATTAAATGATAAAGAACCAATAGCAATTGGACCATTAGATTTACAAGCATATTTATTTGAACATAAGGCTCAACAAGCAGAAGCAATGAAAAATGCTAAAAAAGTAATAAAAGAAGTTGCAGAAGAATTTGAAAAATGGACAGGAAGAAAATATGAATTCTTTGAAAAATACAAATTAGATGATGCAGAAATAGCAATAGTATGTATGAACTCAACAGCAGGAACAACAAAAGCAGTTGTTGATGAATTAAGAGAAAAAGGTGTAAAAGCAGGATTATTAAAATTAAGAATGTTTAGACCATTCCCAGCAGAAGAAATTGCAGAAGCATTACAAGGATTAAAAGCAGTAGCAATACTTGATAAAGCAGATTCATTAAATGCAGCAGGTGGAGCATTATTTGAAGATGTAACATCAGCAATGTATGTTAATAAGAAACAAGTACCAATGGTAAATTATATTTATGGAATTGGTGGAAGAGATACAACAACAATGCAGATAGAATCTGTATATAATGATTTACAAGAAATAGTAAAAACAGGAGAAGCAGGAAATCCATATAGATATTTAGGACTAAGAAAGGGGGAAGAATAAAATGGCTTATGAGTTAAAGAAGATAATGGCAGAAAAGCCATCAAGATTCACAGAAGGACACAGAATGTGTGCAGGATGTGGAGCCCCAGTAGTAGCAAGAATGGTATTAAGAGCATTAAAACCAGAAGATCATGCTGTTATAGCAAATGCAACTGGATGTATGGAAGTATCAACATTTATATATCCATATACAGCATGGACAGATTCATTTATACACACAGCATTTGAAAATGCTGGTGCAACATGTTCTGGTGCAGAAGCGGCATATAAAGCCTTAAAAAAACAAGGAAAATTACCACAAGATAAAGACACAAAATTTATAGCATTTGGTGGAGATGGTGGAACTTATGATATAGGTTTACAAAGTTTATCAGGAGCAATGGAAAGAGGACATGATATGGTTTATGTATGTTATGATAATGGAGCATATATGAACACAGGAATCCAAAGATCATCTGCAACTCCAAAATTTGCTGATACAACAACATCACCAGCAGGAAAAGTTATTCCAGGAAAAATGCAAATCAGAAAAGATTTAACAAAAATCATGGCAGATCATCATATTCCTTATGTTGCCCAAACACTTGCAATGACAAACTTTAAAGATTTATATGAAAAATCAGAAAAAGCAATTTATACTAAAGGACCAGCATTTTTAAATGTTATGGCACCATGTCCAAGAGGTTGGGGATATGCAACAGAAGATTTAATGAAAATTAATAAATTAGCTGCAGATACATGTTATTGGCCATTATATGAAGTTGTTGATGGAAAATATCATATAACATATAAACCAGCAAAAAAATTACCAGTTGAAGAATTTTTACGTCCACAAAAACGTTTTAAACACATGTTTAAACCTGGAAATGAGTGGATGATAGAAGAATTTCAAAAAGAAGTTGATAAGAGATGGAATGAACTTTTGGAATTAGAGGAAATTACTAATAAATAGTTTTGTCAATTAAGAAGAATATATTGAAAACACTGCATAACTTGAAAGAGTATGTGGTGCTTTTTTCTATATAAAAACTATTGGAATTGCAAAAGTGTGATAAATATATGAGTGGAAATATTTTGAATGTGCCAATTTTTATGACTGAATATATTGATAAATTAATTCAAATTGGAGAAAAGAGAGATTGATTTTTTATATAGAATATGTTAAAATTTTAATAGAAATAAAAATATAGGAAAGGAGATAAAATATGAAAAAAATCCCAAAAAAAATAACTAAAAGCATAAATGAATTATTAATTTTAGTAGACCAAGTATTTGGAGAAAAAGCTAAAAGAGTAATATTATATGGTTCCTATGCAAGAGGTGATTTTAATAGAAGTTCTGATATAGATGTTATGATTTTAACAGATTTAAATGAAGATGAATTAATAGAATATCGTGATAAATTGTGGGATTTAGTATATGATATAGAACTTGAAAATAATGTAATATTATCTCCATTAGTAAAAAATATAGATAAATTTAATTATTGGCTAAATGCATTGCCTTTTTATATGAATGTAGAAAAAGAGGGGGTAATATTAAGTGAACACTAATAAGATTTCAAAAGAGTTAGCACTTCATAGATTAGCACAAGCAAAAGAAGATTTGGGGGCAAGTAAGTCTTTATATAATGAACAATATTATAAATCTGCTAATAGTAGAGCATATTATTCAGTATTTCATGCTATAAGAGGAGTTCTAGCTTTAGAACCAATTGATTTTAAAAGGCATAAAAGTGGTTATTGCATATTTTAATGAAAATTATGTTAATAAAGGAATATTTCCTAAAATGATAGGAAGAAAAATTTCAAAATGTAGTAAACTACGAGAAGATAGTGATTATGATGATGAGTTTACAGTTAGACCTGAAGCTACTAAAGAACAGATTGATACAGCAGAAGAATTAATAAAAATGGTAGAAAAATATATAAATGAAAAAAATTAGAATAGTAAGATTTAAATGTCTTACTATTTTTTTATTACAAACCACTTCAAAAAAAATAATCAATATGCTAAAATAAAAGAAGTAAAAAGTCGAGAAATCGAAAGAGAAAATGAGAGGAAAACACTATGGAAGAAATGTTTGATATAGAAAAATTCAATATAATAAGTGATGAAGAAAATTACTACTTTTTTAGGTCATTAGAGCCAGGAGACATAAAAGACCTAGAAGAAGGAAATATAAAAGATGAGAATGGAAAATATATAAGATTACGTACAGATAGAGAAAGATGGGAAGAAACACATAGTATAAAGCCAAGATGGAATGCAGAAAGTACAGTAACACTAGAAGAAATGTATAATCATATAAAAATGCATTATAGCTTAGAAACAAATTGTATATCATTATCAAGCAATGCCAATGTAGCAAGAACGTATGGAGAAACATTTAGTGATAAATATGTAATGATAAAAGTTCCAAAGAAAGAAATGGGACAAAGAGTATATAATGCAGGACAATATATGTTGTCAGAAATAGATAAAAAAGTGCAAGAAAGAATAGCCCAAGGAAATATCCCAGAAGAAGTATTAGAAGATTTTAGAAAAATAGATGAAGCTACAGAATCAAAAGAATTAAAAGAGATACTAAAAGTAAAATATACAGCTTCAAATGGAATAGATACAAGTAAATCTGGAATGAAAAAAGGAATAGTATATAAAGCACCATTAGCTAGAGTAAGTAGTTTTCAAACATTAGATGATGAGCAAACATTAGAAAAAAATAAAATAGTAGCAAAATTAACAATATTAGAACAAAAAGGATTAATTGGACCAGTAGTTCCAAAAATAAAAACAAATAGTGAATTAATAAAAACACTAGGAAGTGCATTTGCATCAGGAGAGCAGATATATTATGGAGATATAGAAGGAAGAAAAGTAACAGATATATCAAAAGAATTTTTAGATATGTTTGCGTTAATACAACAAGTAGAGAATCAAGATAAAGAAGTAGTAAATGAATTAAAAACAGAATTAGTAAAATACATAATAAATGGTGGAAAATTAGAAGTACCAGAAGGAAGTATATTAAGAGATAATGGAACACCCAGAGACGATATATCAATAGAAGAGATGTATCAGATAACAGAAGGAAAAGTAGAATATGGACAAGCAAGTTCTATTGTAAAAAATATGTATTATCTATCAAAAGGACAAGCAAATGCAAGAATATTAGCAGGAATGTTAAGAGAGATAACAGGAAATAATCCAAAATATGAAGAGATTATAAAGTACATTGAAAATAACGGATTTGAAATAGAACCAAAAATAACAACAAGAAAAAGCAATACAGGATACAGAATAAGTGAATCTGTAAACTTAAACCTAAAACCAAATGAAATAGGATTAGTAGACTCAATAAGAAATTTAACAACTGAAGAACAAATGCAAATAATACAAGAAAGAGGACTTTCAAATGTAAAAGAAATAATGACATCAAATTTTGCTAAAATGCAGACAATGGAAAAAATAGAAAAAGAAGATTATTTTGCAAGTGCAATAGTAGATATGTATGATTGGGGAAGTCTTAATATAGAAGAAATATCTGTAACAGAAAGAAATGAATTAATCCAGAAATTAAAACAAAGTAATTGTGTATCAATATATGAAAAATTAAAAGAAGCAGGAATAGAAAATAAAGATATACCAAGAGCAGTTATAAATATGGCATCAAAAGGAAGATTAAATGAAATATTACAAACAGAAAATTATGTAGAAAAAATACAAGAAAATATAGGAGAAATAACACAAAATCTATCAATAGAACAAATAGAAAGATATTTAGGATATTATGATGTAAAAGGAACAGGAATAGAATTAAGAGATTATCAGCAAGATGCAGTAGACAAAGCAGAAGAAATATATAAAGAAAAAAGATATGCAAGTATAATATTACCAACAGGAGGAGGAAAGACATATGTAGCATTAACAGAAATGTTACAATATGGAAAAACAGCAGAAGAAATAGCAATAGAAGAAAATCAAATAGAATTAGGAAAAATAGCATATAAAACAAATAATAAAAAAATGCTATATTTAGCACCATCAAATGAAATATTAGAGCAGACAAAAGATAGAATAATAGAGCATATTCGTGGAAAAGTAGGAACAACAGGAAAAAACAAAGATGAAATAATAGCAGAAGTATTTCCAAATTTAGAGTTTGCAACATATCAAAGCTTAATAACAAAAGCAGGAAAAGAAACATTAAAAAAGCAATATGATTTTATGATATTTGATGAATTACATAGAACAGGTGCAGAAAAATGGGAAAAAGCATTAGATAAATTAATAGAAAATCAATCAGAAGAAACCAAAGTACTAGGAATAACAGCAACACCAACAAGAGATGCAGATGATAGAAATATGTCTGATGAAATAGCGAAAAAATTAGGATATACAGATGAAGAAATAAGAGCAGAAAAGCATATAGCAGCAAAGATAGAACTAAAAGAAGCAATCCAATTAGGAATGGTAATAAATCCAAAAGTAGTTTCATGTGAGTATAATTTATTAACAGATGGAAGTATGGAAAATTTAGCAGAACAAATAAATGAAATAGAAGATGAGAATGAAAGAAAGAAGAAATTAGAACAATATGATAGGCTAAGGAAAAATCTGGAGAAAGCAAAAGGAATACCAGAAATATTACAAGAAAACTTAAAAGAAGGTGGAAAATATATTGTATTTATACCAGTTGGAGGGAATGAAGAAGGAAAAGACAGTATAGATAAAGTAAAAGAATGGAAAAAGCAAATAAGTGAATATTTAAAAAATTCAGGAATAGAACCAGAATATTATTCAATGCTAGGAACTTATAGTGATAAGGAAAATGAGAGACAATTAGAAGGATTTGAAAGTGAAAAATCAGATAAAACAAAATTTATGATAGTAATGAATAAATTGAACGAAGGTGTTCATGTAGATGGAGTAAATGGAATATTATGGTTTAGACCATTAGATGAAAATTCAAAAATATTGTACAAACAACAAATAGGAAGAGTAATAACATCAGTAGATCCAGATAATCCACCAAAAGATGAAGATAGACCGACAGTAATGGATTTTGCAAATAATACAGAAAGAGTAGATATAGATAAAGAGATAAAAAACAATAATAGAAAAAATGATTTAGAATTATTAACAATAGTAGTAAATTGGGTAAAATCACATGGAGATAATTTGCCACAAGTAACAAGTACAAGTAATCAAGAAAAAAGATATGCTGCAACATTATATAGAATTCAACAGAAATATATAGAATATAGAAATGGAATTGATAATGAAGGAATTACAGAAGATGAAAGAAATAATATAGAGAATATTATAGCAAAAGGTGAAGAAATAGAACTATGGGATAGAGAGCTTGAAAGAATTACCAAAGATGAAAGTGATAAAATTCTAGAAGTTGATAGTTTTGAGGTAAAAGGAAATTTGCATGATTTTGTTGAATTAGAAAAAGAAGTAGAAGATATTAATTATATAAAAACAGCATTAAAAAATATAATTGAGATAGAAAAATGGTGTAAAGAACAATTTGACGGAGAGCCAGAATATAGTAGAAGATTGCCAAGACGCATAAACGGAATAAAGTCAGAAGAAGAGAAAATAGAGAATAGTTTAAGAGCAGCTTTAAATAGCTTTAAAGGAAAAGAAAATGGTATTTGGGAAAAATATCAAGAAGGAAAAAAGCAAGGATTAAGTAGAGAAGAAATAAGACAAAAATATGGAATGAGAGAAGGAGAAATAGCACTAGTAGAAAGATGTGAAAGAGTAATAGAAGAATATGATTATATAGAGTTAAATATTCAGGCAAACAATATAATAGAGATAGAAAAATGGTGTAAAGAAAAAAATGAAGGAAAGCCAGAATATAGTAGAAGATTGCCACAAACAATAAGAGGAATAAAGTCGGCAGAAGAGGAAAGAGAGAATAGTTTAAGATTAGCTTTAAATACTTTTAAAAGAAAAAAAGATGGTATTTGGGAAAAATATCAAAAAGGAAAAGAACAAGGATTAAGTAGAGAAGAAATAAAACAAAAATATGGAATGAGAGAAGGAGAAATAACACTAGTAGAAAGATATGAAAGAGTAATAAAAGAATATAATTATGGAAACTTAAATGTTCATGCGGATAATATAATAAAAATAGAACAATGGTGTAAAGAAAAAAATGAAGGAAAGCCGGAATATAGTAGAAGATTGCCAAAAAAAATAAATACACGGAATAAAGTCAGAAGAAGAGAAAATAGAGAGTAGTTTAAGATGTGCTTTAGATGGCTTTAAAAAAATTGATATCTGGACAAACTATCAAAAAGGAAAAGAGCAAGGATTAAGTCGAGAAGAAATAAAACAAAAATATGGAATGAGAGAAGGAGAAATAGCACTAGTAGAAAGATATGAAAGAGTAATAGAAGAATATGATTATGTAGACTTAAATGTTCATGCGAATAATATAATAGAAATAGAAAAATGGTGTAAAGAAAAAAATGAAGGAAAGCCAGAATATAGTAGAAGATTGCCACAAACAATAAAAGGAATAAAGTCGGCAGAAGAGGAAAGAGAGAATAGTTTAAGACAATCTTTAAAGAATTTTAAAGGAAAAGATTTCTGGACAAACTATAAAAAAGAAAAGAGCAAGGATTAAGCAGAGAAGAAATAAAACAAAAATATGGAATGAGAGAAGGAGAAATAGCACTAGTAGAAAGATATGAAAGAGTAATAGAAGAATATGATTATGGAGATTTAAATATTTTAGCGAATAAAATAATAGAAATAGAAAAATGGTGTAAAGAAAAAAATGAAGGGAAGCCAGAATATAGTAGAAGATTGCCCAAACAAATAAGAGAAATAAAGTCAGAAGAAGAGAAAATAGAGGATAGTTTAGCAAATGCTTTAAATACTTTTAAAAGAAAAAAAGATGGTATTTGGGAAAAATATCAAAAAGGAAAAGAGCAAGGATTAAGTCGAGAAAAAATAAAACAAAAATATGGAATGAGAGAAGGAGAAATAGCACTAGCAGAAAGATATGAAAGAGTAATAGAAGAATATGATTATGGAGATTTAAATATTTTAGCGAATAATATAATAAAAATAGAAAAATGGTGTAAAGAAAAAAATGAAGGGAAGCCAGAATATAGTAGAAGATTGCCCAAACAAATAAGAGAAATAAAGTCAGAAGAAGAGAAAATAGAGGATAGTTTAGCAAATGCTTTAAATACTTTTAAAAGAAAAAAAGATGGTATTTGGGAAAAATATCAAAAAGGAAAAGAGCAAGGATTAAGTAGAGAAAAAATAAAACAAAAATATAGGCTAAGAGAAGCAGAAATAGCACTGATAGAAAGATGTGAAAGAATAATAGAAGAATATGGTGAAAAAAAAGAAATTACAGGTCAGTCCATAGGCCAAGCTTCATACACAGCAACAGTACAAGAATGTGATGAAGCACTGACGGATTTAAATAAATTAATTCATGAACAACAAGAAATAACACAGAAAGACTAAAACAAAAAATCACTTAATAATAAATTTGTTAAGTGATTTTTTATATACTAGGAAAGTTATACTTTCCTAGTATATAAAAAGCTACAATCGTTAGCCCTTTGAGGTTTTATCGCTTTGCTCAGAAATAACAAATCAAAGAAAAATTGAAAATTTTTCTTATTTGTTCTAAACATCTTGATATGTTATAACTTTGTATGTTATAATATGTTAAAAACAAAGGAGTGGGTTATTATTGCAAATACTAAAAACAAAAACATACATAAAAGACCTACAAAAGAAAATAAAAAACAAACATAAGAAAAAAGAACAAGAAACAATAGAAGAATTAATGATACAAAGTAAAAATATGCAAGAAGTAATAATAAACCCTTTATCAAGAGTATATAATATTGAAAAGAAACAAGGAAACTTAAAAGAAATATATACAGCAAATGTAAATATGAAATTAAGAATGTATATAAAGCCTATAGGCGAATATCCATATAAGTTGGAAGAAATAGTGGAAGTAGAATTAAGAGAAATAGATGACCAACACTATGGAGAAGGATAGGAGATGATTGATATGATTTATTTTGGAAAATACCTAAAAGACTATTTAGAATACAACAACATATCGCAAACAGAATTTGCAACAAGAATAGGAATAACACAAAAGCATATGAATGAAATAATAAATGGAAAAACAAGAATAACATTAGAAATGGCAGGAAATATAGAAAGACTAACAGGAATCAAATCAGAATTTATTATAAATGTAGAAAACTCAAGAATATTAAAAGAAAACGTTTTAAAACAATATGGAAACATAGACAACTTAAAAAAAGAAATAACAATAAAATATCATATTAATGAAATAAAAAAGAGAAATTGGATAAAATTTAAAGATGAAACAGATATCTTACAAGTATGTATAGATTTATTAGACTTCTTAAAAATAAAAGACTTTGACATAATTCCAAAATTAGAAAAACAAATACTATTAAAAAAAACAGGTAATGACTTTAACAAAATAGCATTGTGGATAGCACATTGTGATGAAACAATAAAACAACAAAATGTAAATGAATACAATAGTTATAATTTAATGTTATTAATAAAAGATTTGAAAGAATTAGCCTACAATAACTCAATAGATATAGACAAAGTAAGAGAACTATTAAATAAATATGGAATTTATTTTGCATGTGAAAAAGCCTTAACAGGAACAAAAATAAGAGGATGTTTTAGAGTTAAAGGAAAACAACCAGCAATTTATGTAACAGATAACTATGCTGGAAAAGACTCATTTTTCTTCGAATTATTTCATGAACTAGGACATTGTAAATCAGATTATAATGAAGGAAAAAATAAAGTAATTATAGATGGAAATGATTTAAAAGAAGAAAAAGCAGATAAATTCGCATTAGAAGTAATGATTCCAGAAAACATTTGGAAAAAGATTGTTGATGGAGAAATAAACGAAAAAACATTAAAAGAAATATCAATTCAAGAAAAAATACCAATGAGTTTTATTGTTGGAAGACTTGCCCAAAATGGAATAATCACTTATAAAAGTGAACTATATAGAGAAAACTATCAAAAATAATGCAAAAGCAATTTATAAAAACACTTTAATCAAATGAATAAAACAAAAAATCACTTAATAAAATTTATTAAGTGATTTTTTCGAATTCACTATACAAAACAAAAAAATAGTTATATAATGTATGCGATAATGGGAAAAAAGGCAACTGACAATTTTCCTGTAAATTAAAGCCTATCCAAAAGCTAGAGTAGGCAAAAGGAGACAAGGTTGAAAAATAATTACAATTTTGGGCTGTGTCAAATTTCATTTAAAACGCGGTTACATACACCATGTATGCGCCCTTGCCTTTTAAATAAAATTTTCCTTGCCAAAATTTAATTCTTTCCCAACCACAATAGAACCTTAAGGAAGGAATGGAATAACATGGAATTAAAGAAAATATTAGTAGGATTAGAAGGACTAAAAGCAAAAGGAAAACTTGAATTAGACATAACAGGACTAGAAAGTAACTCAAAAAACATAAAAGAAGGATATATGTTTATAGCAATAAAAGGTTATAGTGTAGACGGTCATGACTATATAAACAATGCAATAGAAGCAGGAGCAAAAGTAGTAATGGTTCAAGAAGGCTGTGACTTGAAAAAAATAAAATTACCAGCAGATGTAACAATAATTATGGCAAAAGACACAAGAGAAGCATTAGCAATATGCAGTTGTAATTTTTATGGAAATCCATCAAGAAAATTCAAATTAATTGGAGTAACTGGAACAAAAGGAAAAACAACAACAACATATATGATTAAAGAAATATTAGAAAAAGCAGGACATAAAGTTGGATTAATAGGAACAATAGCAACATATATAAACGGAAAAATGATATCTGAAAGTGCAAGAACAACACCAGAAAGTATAGAATTACAAAAAACATTTGCACAAATGGTAGAAGCAGGTGTTGAATATGTAGTAATGGAAGTATCATCACAAAGCTTAAAACTACATAGAGTAGATGGATGCAATTTTGACATAGTAGTATTTACAAACTTCTCAGAAGATCATATCAGTGAAAAAGAACATCCAGATATGAAAGACTATTTTGAATCAAAATTAAAATTATTTAAAATGTGTGACAATGGAATAATAAATGTTGATGATTTACAAGTATCAAAAATACCAAGATTATTACCAGAAAATAAAATAATGACATATGGAATAGACAATTATTGTGAAGTATTAGCAAAAGACATAACAATAACAAACTCTTATGTGGATTTCAGAGTAAAAGTATCTGACAGAAATGAAAGAGTAAAAGTAGATATTCCAGGAAGATTCAGTGTATATAATGCACTTGCAGCAATATGTGTAGCAAAAAAATTAGGAATAGCATCAGACAAAGTAATAGAAGCATTAGCAGAAATAAAAGTGCCGGGAAGATCTGAAATGGTACCAAATAAAAAAGAAATACCAATAATGATAGATTATGCACATTCACCAGAAAGCTTACAAAATATATTATCAGCAGTAAAAAGTTATACAAGAGGAAGAGTAATATCAGTATTTGGATGTGGAGGAGACAGAGATAAAGGAAAAAGACCATTAATGGGAGAGATATCAGGAAAAATAGCAGATTTTACATTTATAACAACAGATAATCCTCGTACAGAAGAACCTGAAGAAATAGTAAAAGAAATTGAAGAAGGAATGAAAAAAACAAACGGAAAATACAAAGTAGTAGTAGACAGAAAAGAAGCAATAAAAGAAGCAATAGAAATGGCAAACAAACTAGATATAATAGTACTTGCAGGAAAAGGTCATGAACCATATCAAGAAATAAATGGAACAAAATATCCATTTGACGAAAGAATAATAGTAAAAGAAATTATAGGATAAATAAAACAGAAGAAAGGTTGATAAAAGTGGATTTTCAAACAAAAATGCTATTAGGAACATTTGCAGTAACAGTACTGCTTGGATTAATAATAGTACCAATATTAAGAAAACTAAAAGTAGGTCAAATAGAAAGAACAGATGGACCACAATCACATTTAAAAAAACAAGGAACACCAACAATGGGTGGAATTATTATCATGTTAGGAATAATAATTGCAACATGTTGTGCATATGTATATTATAAAGGAAAAGATGCATCACTCGCAAAAAATTTAATTCCAATACTTTGTTTAACAACAGGATTTGGAATAATAGGATTTATAGATGACTATAAAAAATTAGTATTAAAAAATACAGAAGGTTTAAAACCAAAATTAAAAATGTTAGGGTTATTAATAATATCAATTGCATTTGTATCATATTTAGTATGGGGATTAAAGATAGGAACAGAAACATATATACCATTTGCCAATAAATATGTAACAATGCCAATATGGTTATATATACCATTTGCAATTTTAGTAACACTTGCAACAACAAATGCAATAAACTTAACAGACGGAATAGATGGATTATCATCAAGTGTTAGCACAATAATAATTACATGTTTAACAATTATAGCAACAATGTTTGGAACAAAAGAAATAATAGTATTTGGAGCAATTGTAATAGGAGCAACATTAGGATTTTTAATGTTTAATATATATCCAGCAAAAGCATTTATGGGAGATACAGGTTCACTATTTCTAGGGGGAGTTGTATCTGGAATAGCATTATACTTAAAAATGCCTCTATTATTATTAATTATTGCTATTATACCAGTACTTGAAACATTATCAGTAATAATTCAAGTTGCAGTATTTAAGAAAACTGGAAAAAGAGTATTCAAAATGGCACCACTTCATCACCATTTTGAACTATCAGGTTGGAGAGAAAATCAAGTTGTAATGTTATTTAGTGTAATAACATTAATAGCTTGTGTAATAGGACTAAAGATTATATAAAATATATTAAACATAAGAAAGGAAAAATGCTATAATGGCAAGAAAAGAAAAAAACAAAAAAGAAGTAAAAGGCTTTTCAAGTTTTTTAAATAATCAAATAGATTTCACATTATTAATAACAATTTTGCTATTGCTTTCTATAGGTTTAATAATGGTACTTTCAGCAAGTGCACCATCATCATTACAAAAGTATGGAAATAGTTATAAGTTTTTTGAAAAACAATTAATATTTGCAGTTGCTGGAGTTATAGCCATGTGGTTTATTTCAAAAATAGATTATAGAATATATCAGAGATTTTATTGGATTGCATATGGAGTGTCAATTCTCTTGTTAGTTGCAGTATTAGCATTTGGTAGTGAAAGCCATGGGGCAAGAAGATGGATAGAAATAACTAAAAGTCTTTCATTCCAACCATCTGAAATAGTAAAGATTTTGATGATAATATTCTATGCTGGAATTTTGGTAAGAAATAGAGAGAATTTAGGAAAATATTTTAAAGGATTTGTATTTCATGTAGTACTTTTAGCTCCAATAATAATATTATTATTGGCAGAACCACATGTTAGTACATCAATGGTAATAATAATTACATGTTGCATTATGATGATAATGGCAGGTTGTAAATTTTGGCAATTTCTTGTTTCAGGATTAGCTGTTGGAGGAATTGCAGGAGTAGTAGCAACTATATTATATTTTGCTAGTGAATGGTTTAGAAATAAATTTCAATACATAGTAACAAGAGTTATAACATTTACAGATCCTTGGAAAGATCCAACTGGTGATGGATGGCAAATTGTTAATAGTTTATATGCAATAGGTTCAGGAGGTCTATTTGGAGCAGGATTAGGAGAAAGCAAGCAAAAATACTTATATTTATCAGAACCACATAATGACTTTATTTTTTCAGTATTAGCAGAAGAACTTGGATTTGTAGGATGTTTAGTTGTATTTTTATTATTTGCAATATTTATTTGGAGAGGTGTATTAATTGCAATGAAAGCACCAGATATGTTTGGAAGTTTAGTTGCAATAGGAATAACAACATTAGTAGGAGTGCAAGTAATAATAAATATAGCAGTAGTTACATCATCAATGCCAGTAACAGGAATGCAATTACCATTTTTCAGTTATGGAGGAACAGCTTTATTCTTATTGCTTTGTGAAATGGGAATTTTGCTGAGCATTTCTAGAGCTAGTTCAAAACAATAGAGTAAATAGATAAAAAAATAATTATGGTAAAATCTAATTTTTTCAACCAGATTTTGAGCTATAAGAAAGGAAAAGATTTAAAATGAGAGTTATTGTTGCAGCAGCTGGAACAGGTGGACATATAAATCCAGGTTTAGCAATAGCAAATAAAATAAAAGAAAAAGAAAAAGATTCAGAAATAATTTTTATTGGAACAACAAGAGGACTAGAAAATGATTTAGTCCCAAGAGCTGGATATGAATTAAAAACAATTGAAGCATATGGATTAAGCAAAAAAATTTCAATTGATAATATGAAGAAAATGTGTGAGACATTAAAAGCAACATCAAAAGCAAGAAAAATTATAAAAGAATTTAAACCAGATGTAGTAATAGGAGCAGGAGGATATATTTGTGGACCAGTGGTATGGGCTGCTAAAAAAGAAAAAATACCAGTAGCATTACATGAAAGTAATGCTTTTCCTGGAAAGGCAGTAAAATTTCTTGCAAAAAAAGCAGATGTAGTATTAATATCATTTGAAGAAGCAAGAGAAAGAATACATAGTGCTAAAAAAATTGTTTTTACAGGAACACCAGTAAAAATTCAAAAAAGAGAATTTTCAAGTGAGCAAAAAAGCAAGATACTAAATGAATTAGGATTGTCTGAAAAATTACCAATTGTTTTAATATTTGGAGGAAGTCAAGGAGCACAAAAAATAAATGAAGCAGTTGTTGGAATTTTAAAAGAAAAATTAAATCAAAAATATCAAATAGTTTGGGCAACAGGACCAAAACAATTTGATATTGTAAAAGAAGAATTAAAAAAATCTTCAATAGACATAGAAAAAGTACCAAATGCAAAAATACTTCCATATATTTATAATATGGAAGAAATAATGAATATATCAGATATAATAGTAGCAAGAAGTGGTGCAATGACAATAACAGAAATATCAAATTTAGGAAAGCCATCAATATTAATACCACTTCCAAATGTAAGCCAAGATCATCAACTAAGAAATGCAGAAGTATTACAAAAAATAGGTGCAGCACAAATTATATTAAATAATGAATTAGAAAAAGATATATTAAATAAAGAAATAATAGAAATAGCATCAAACAAAGCAAAAATGAAAGAAATGGGAGAAAAAGCATCTACTAAATCAGTAAAAAATGTACAAGAAAAAATATATGCAGAGATTAAAAAAATAGTAAAAGGTGGAAAATAAAATTGGAAAACTATAAATTTATAATATTAATGATTATTGTAGACATAATAATACTAATTATAAGTGAAATTTTAATGAAAAAGTATTTAAAAAGAAAAATGTTATTTCCAAAGACAAGACTAATAAAAGGTTCAGGAGTTACAAATGATGATTTAGATATAAATAATAGTGTATTTTTACACATGACAGATGGAATTATTGCTTTTGACAGAAATGGTGTTGTTATTTTAATAAATCCAGCAGCAAAGCAAATGATGAATATATCTCCACAAGATACAACATTTGAAGATATTTTTGGAAGATTGCATATAAATCTAGAAAAAATAATATATCTTGAAAACTGGACAAACACAGAAGAAAGAATAAATATTGATGATAGATTTTTAAATGTATATTTTGCACCATTTAAAAAAGATAATGATAAAACTGTTGGAGTTATAGCAGTATTACAAGATATAACAGAACATGTAAAATTAGATAATATGAGAAAAGAATTTATTGCAGATGTATCACATGAGTTAAAAACACCAATAACATCAATTATGGGATATGCAGATACATTATTAGAAGAAGAATATGACAAAGAAACACAAAGTAAATTTTTAAATGTTATAGCATCAGAAGCTAGAAGAATGGCAAAATTAGTTACAGATTTGCTAACATTATCAAAAAATGATAATAATAGAAATGTTGTAAAAAAAGAACAATTTGATTTAGGTGAACTTGTTAAGAAATGTCAGGACAAGCTTGCAATAGAAATAAAAAGGAAAAATCATAATGTAAATTGTTTTGTAACAGCAGATGTGCCACTTGTTTATGCAGATAAAGATGATATTGAAAGAGTTGTTTTAAATATAATGACAAATAGTATAAAATATACTAAAGAAGGTGGAGAAATCAAAATATATGTTGGATTTGTTTACAATGATGCATATATAAAAATTTTTGATAATGGAATTGGAATTCCAGAAGAAGATCTAAGCAGGATTTTTGAAAGATTTTATCGTGTTGATAAGGCTCGTAGTAGAGAAATGGGTGGAACAGGATTAGGTCTTTCAATAGCTAAAGATTTATTAGATAGAAATGGTGGTAGTATTGACATAAAAAGTGAAGTTGGAAAAGGTACTGAAGTTGTAATAAAAGTTCCAACAAAGGAAAAATAATTTTCTTGACATAATATTTAAAATATGATAGTATAGTTATGTTAATATGCCGAAAAAGAATTAGATAATTATTTAGTTCTTATACTACAATTCATAATAATTAAATTGGAGGAAAAACAAAATGAAAGACCAAGAAGCTTTGTTACAAACCATGAAAAATAATATGAAACGGATTAGAGTAGAAAGTGGTGTTTCACAAGCAAAACTGGCAAAGGCAATAGGAATGGATAGAACAAGTTATAATAAATTTGAGAATGGAGAACGAGGTATAAGTTTGTATAATTTTTATGCATTTTCACAATTTTTTAATGTTTCTATGGATGAATTGTTAAAAGATTAATTTTTAAAAGAGGATATTATTATCAAAATAGTATCCTCTTTTTGTAACATATAAATAAACAAATCATATTATATATCATAACTTCAGAAAGGAATGTGATATATATGAGTTCAGTATATGAAGAATATATGAGAAATGTTTTAGGATATGAGCCGATAAGATACAGAGATACATATGATGCAGAATATAATGATTATATTAATTATTCTAATTTTAATATGACACAACAAATAGAAAGCAATTTAGAAACATCAAGACTTGAAAGTTGTTATCCAGATATATATAATTTAGTATATCCAATGGTAAAAAAGGCATGTTCGCAGAATAATAGAGCATTAAGCAGTGATTTAGTAGATGAACTTACAAATGAAATATATAATGCAATAGAAGACGACAAATTAAATGAAAATAGAGCAAGTGAAATTAAAAATAGAAGTATTGATGTGAAAACAGGCTCAAAGTCTATAGAAAACAAAACAAATCTGAGTAGACAAGAAAGTATGCCAAAAGAAGATAGGCAAATAAGAAATCAAGGATTACAAGATTTAATAAAAATATTACTAATAAGAGAATTAGTAAATAATTCGGGATTTAGACCAAGACCACCTGCACCACCAAGACCTCCAGTTCCGCCACCACCTCCACCAAGACCTCCAAGACCACCTCGTCCTCCAATAGGACCAGGACCTGGCAGACCACCATTTAATAGAAGTATGTATGAACAAGATTATGATATATATGAATATTAATTTGTCAAGAAAACTAGCATGGTTGCTAGCTTTTCTTGTTTTTGCATAAAAAAAGTGTTATAATATAGATATATTGATGTAATATAGAATTAAGAAAAAACAAGAGTGGTTGCTCTTACTTGATTCTATGCCAAGGAGGACGGCAATGAAGAAATTGACAATGGCAATTGTGACTATGATTATGGTCACGATTATGACACTTTCTGCAAATGCAGAAGGAACGGAATTTGTTGGATGCAAAATCCGGACGACTCATGCAACATCTGCAAGCAATGGTATTAATACTATTATGATAGCAGAGGACAATATTTTCACAATCCTGAGTGAAGATAATGGTAAGTTTGCAATTGAGATAAACGGAGAAAACTATTGGATTGACTCAAATGAGATTTTTATCAATGTAAAGAATTATATTCCTAGCATTGAAGTGAATTTGGTAATGGCTGACAAGGCTATTTTCCAAATGGCTGGCGAAGGAATTACTGGGCTTTGGGGCGAAAAGTTCTATAACAGATCTGGTTCTGAAAATGGAACTGAAGCATGGCTTACAGTTGCAACAGCCAAGAAATTGGCAAAAGCACAAGAAATTTTCCTGAAAGATGGAAAATGTATTGTTGTAAATGATGCATACCGTCCTTATACTGTGACAAGAGAATTTCAGAGTGCTTATAGAGCATATTTGAATACTAAATCTTCTTCTTTTAAAAAGAAGTGGTTTGGAAATCTTGGCGAAAGCTGGTTCTTGGCACAGAAAGCAAGTTCGCATAATTATGGTATTGCAGTTGATATCACTTTGCGTGATTTGAAAACTGGCAATATCATGGATATGCCTACTGCAATGCATAACCTTGATTATCGCTCTGCGGAGTATAATTGGGTTAATGTTGATGCACCTGCTTGTGAAAATGCAAGATATCTTGCAAGAGTAATGAAACATGTTGGTATGAAGAGCTTGAAGTCTGAATGGTGGCATTTTCAGGATGGTGCCACACCTGATAGAAACAAAGTTGCTCCTGTAGATATTCCTAACTAATTCCAAATGAGAGGCTGATGAAAGTCAGTCTCTTGTTTTTTATATAGTAGGAAAGTTCTCCTTGTAGGAGGACTTTTTGTACTAGATAAATATAGCGAGTCTTAGATTTTATTAAAATTTTCATTTGATAGAAAATCTTAGACTCGCTTTTTTATATAAAAATAAGAATAAATTAAAATTTTTTTGACTACAATATATAAAAGCATGTACAACATGCCAAATAAAGTGAAAGGAATGTGAAAAATGAAAGTTAAAGAATGTATGTGTGGAGATGTATGTTGTGTAAAACCAGAGACAAAATTAACAGAAGTAGCTAAATTAATGGAAAAAAATAGAATTGGTTGTGTTCCAGTATGTGATAGTTCAAACTATCTTGTAGGATTAATAACAGATAGAGACATTATATTAAGAAGTTTAGCATGTGACAAACAAGCACAAAACACAACTGCAAGTGAAATAATGACATGCAATGTTTGCACATGTAATCAAGATGATGATGTAAAAAATGCAGAGAAAAAAATGGCTGAAAATCAGATAAGAAGAATACCTGTTGTAGATAACAATAAAGTTGTTGGAATATTAACATTAGGAGATCTTGCAAAATATAGTCAAAAAACAGGAAAAGAAAACTTTAGTAACACATTTGAAGAAATTTGCGATTGTGGACATAAAAATAATCGTTAATAATGCAAAGCAGTTCTATCAAGAACTGCTATACATAGAAAAGAGGTAAAATGTCAGAAGATTTAAACTATATTTGTACAATGATAAAAAGAATAATAAATATAGTTTTAATAATATTAGGAGTGTATTTTGGAATAAAGTTAGCAATATTTTATATGCCATTTTTAATAGCATTTGTAATCTCACTCATTATAGAGCCAGCTATAAGGTTTTTTATGAATAAAACAAAATTAAACAGAAAAATAAGTTCTATAATAATATTTATAATAGTATTTGCAATAATAATTGGAGCAGTTACATGGGCAATAATTTCATTAATATCAGAATCAACTAATTTATTGCAAATGCTTAATTTATATATAAACAAAGCATATACACAAGTTCAAGAAAGTATAAGTAAGTTAAGTATAGAAAAATTAAGTGTATCAAAAGATATTATAAACATGTTTCAAAATACATCACAAGAAATATTAGTAAAATTATCAAATTGGATGACACAATTTTTAACAAATTTAATAGAAATAATAACATCAATTCCAGCAATAGCAATATATGTGGTAATAACAATAATGTCATTATATTTTATGTGTACAGATAAAATATATATGTTAGATTTGCTAGAACATCACATGCCACAAAAATGGATACGTAAATTAGGAAAACATATAAGAGAAATAACTTTTAGTTTAGGGGGATATTTAAAAGCAGAAGCTACATTAATATTAATATCATTTATTATATCTGTAATAGGATTATATTTATTAAAAATAATAGGAATGGATATAAAATATCCGTTATTAATAGCATTAGCAATTGGATTTGTTGATGCACTTCCAATATTAGGATCTGGAACAGTAATGGTACCATGGGCAATAATATCAGCATTAAATGGAGATTTAAAATTAGGTATATCAATAATTGTTTTGTGGATTATAATGTCAGTTGTAAGGCAATTTCTAGAACCAAAAATAGTAAGTGGAAAAATTGGAATACATCCAATATTTACATTAATAGCAATGTATACAGGATTTAAACTAATAGGTGTAATGGGAATGTTAGTAGGACCAATTGTTTTAATAATATTAAAAAGTATATTTGCAAAAGAAATTGATGAAGGATTTTATAATAGATTTTTCTAAAAATGTTCTTTTTTTATAATAAGCTCATAAACTTAAATAAATAAATTTAAGTGGAGGGCTTTTATGCATATATATAATATAAAAATAAATGGAGGAAAAGCACTAAAGATTATTATTGTAGTATTATCATTGTTTATGCTTATTGTATTTTTATTTAGTATATATAAAATATTTTTTTCAAGTGGAAAATTCTTTGTAAAAGATAAAATAGAACAAAATGAAATAAAAGAAATTAATGCAGATGAATATACAAATATATTACAAGCAGTACATGATGATTTAGATTCATATATTGGTTTAAAAATAAAGTTTACAGGATATGTTTATAGAGTATTAGACTTTAATGAAAATCAATTTGTATTAGGAAGAGACATGTTAATAAACACTGAAAACAATCAATCAGTAGTTGTAGGCTTTTTATGTGAAAACAAAGAAATAAAGCACTTTGAAAATGATGAATGGATTGAAATTGTTGGAGAAATTACAAAAGGAAAATATCATAATTCTGAAATTCCTATAATAAAAGTGACAGAAATAAAAAAAGTTGATATGCCTGAAAATATATTTGTATTACCACCAAATAAAACATATATCCCAACAAGTGGAATACTATAGAATAAAGTATTGCTAATATTATTTTTATTTGATATAATTTCTTTGAAAGAGAGGAAAATAATATGTACATCAGAAAAAAAGAAAAAGGAATAACATTAATAGCACTAGCAGTTACAATAATTGTAATGTTAATATTAGCAGGAGTAACTATATCAACACTAATAAGTGAAAATGGAATAATTACACAAGTCAAAAAAGCAAAATTAGCTAATGAAATTGCACAAATAAGAGAAGAAATAGAATTAGCACAAGCGAATAAATTTCTTGAGAAACAAGAATATTTAACAAAATATGAAATCAAAGATATTTTAGAAGAAAAAGGAGAAATAGAAAGAACTAATATTAAGTTAGATGGAATGAATGCTTCTGTTGAAGAAATCTTAGGAGAATATAGTAATAAAAAAGTATCAAAACATGTAATTGCCGGATATTGGGAAAATTGGGTAGACAACGAATTTAATGGAAAAAAACCTCAAATGAAACTTTCTCAAATTAGTCCATTATATGAGATTATAAACATAACTTTTGCGAGAAATGATACAAATAAAAATAATGGTGCAATAGAGTTTCATTTGAATGAATATTTAAGTCAAGTGTTAAAATATTCAGAAGATGAATTTATCAATGATATAAAAAGTTTACAATCAAATGGGAAAAAAGTTTTAATATCAATCGGAGGTCAAGATGGTGGAAATATACAAATAACAAATGAAGAACAAGCAAAAAATTTTTCAAATAGTTTAAGTCAAATTATAGATAAATATAATTTTAATGGAGTAGACATAGATATAGAAAGTGGAAATATGGATGAAAAATATTTGGAAAAGGCATTGTTAGATCTTTCAGATAAATATGCAAGTAATATTATGATTACATTGAATACTACTTTAACTGGAATTCAAAGCAAAGATGTTAATGATTCAGGAGAAGATAATGTATGATATACATTTGCTGAAAATTTTAAAGATATGCTTTCAATAACATCTTCTAGATATTATAATACAGGAACAAAATGTGGAGAAGATTTTAATTATGGTCAATGGTGGTCTAGAGAACAGGGACATGTTTCTTTTATAACATCAGTCGCAATAAAACAATTAGAAGATAAGAATATTTCAAATAATAATATAGGAATAACAATATTAAGTTTTGATCAAGCACAAGGTGGAGGATTACCTAAAGCATATATGGAACCAATTAAAATTATTGATGCATTAACAACAATAATAGAAGGAAAAAGTTCACAATATGATACAGATTATAGACCATATGTACCAAAGAGAGCATATCCTGAATTGAAAGCAGTTACTATTTGGTCAATTAATAAAGATGCATGTATGAATTATGAAATGGTTAATGCAATAAGTCAACATTTTTAGAAAAAGTCAACATAATTTGCAAAAATGTCGAAAAATGGTTGATTTGTGCGAAAAGATAATGTATAATATTAGCAGCAAAAACCCTTAACAAATTCCTAATTAATTAATTGAAGGAGTGAACATTTTATGAGTTCTTTTGCAAAGGGCGGGTTTTACTACACTATAACTGCACTTCATCCTGAAGTCACAGGCTCTTGTCTTTTTGTAAAAGTGCATTATCCTGATGGCAAAGTTACACATTTTATAGTTGATTGTGGTATGTTCCAAGAAGCGGACTATATACAATTGAACAATCAGCAGTTACCATTCTGCAGTTCGAAGATTAGTTTTGCATTGATTACTCATAATCATGCAGACCATAATGGACGACTGCCTGTATTGGCAAAGGAGGGCTTTAAAGGAAAAGTCTATTGCACAGAGTTTACAAAAAAAGTTATGTATCATTCGTTAATGGATGATTACAAAATCATGATGAGTAATGCCAAAAACAAAAAGCAGAAAGTTATGTATAATGAGTCAGATATTGATGATGTGATGGCTAGAACAGAAGGATGTGAGTATGAAGAAACTGTTTATCTTGATGAAAGAATCAAGGCAACATTCTTAGATAATGGTCATTTGCCTGGTGCTGCTATGATTTTGGTTCAGATTAGTTATTACGGTGAAAAAAGTTTTAATATCTTGTTCACTGGTGACTATAAAGCAAAATCTATGTGGCGGGAAATTGCGAAAATTCCTGAATGGGTAAAAGAACTTCCGAAAGATATAGTTATGGAGTCTACATATGGCTATATGAATAGTTCAGAAGTTGAATACCATTATGAAGAAGACATTCCACAAATTATTGCAAGAGGAAAGAGCATTGTACAATTTACATATGCTCAGGAAAGGGCACAGACATTCTTGTATAAAATTAAAAAAATGCAAGATTATGGCCTAATTCCAACTTATCTCCCCATTTATATCGATGGTAGTCTTGCACAGTTTTTTACTAAAGTTATGCAAAATTACACAGATATTGATTTCTTGCCGAAAAATGTTACATTAGTTGACAAATATAATCGGCCTGAAGTTGCAATGGGAAATGAGCAAAAAATTATAATTACGACCTCTGGCATGGCTGATCATGGTCCAGCGCAGACATATGTTCCAAAGTTAATTTCTAGACCAGATTTTGTATTTTATTTTCCTGGTTATGTTTCTCCATCTAGTCTTGGATATAGAATTATGCATTCTGATGATGGAATAATTAAGATTGGAAAAGACACATTTGAAATTTGGGTAGAAATATACTCAACAGGTGAATTTTCATCTCATGCAAAGTGTGATGAATTAATTGACCTTTTGAGAAAGTTGGGCAACATTAAGACGATTATGATTAATCATGGTCAAATTGAATCCCAATACATGCTCAAAGACAAAATCATTACAGAAAAAATCGGAAAGCGGGTGGAAGTCCTTAGTGGACACACAATTACAATTGGACAATGGGGGCTCCTTAAATTGATGGGAGCAAAACTATACAATGTTAGGGCTCCCAAAAAAGAAAAATTACATGAAAAAAAGTGTGGAATGAGAAATCCACATAGCAAAAAAAGGAGAGCTGTTTATAGTGTAAAGAGGCACTAAGTAAAAAGAACTTAGACAGAAGTAGGGTACCTATTAGGTACCCTACTTCTGCTATAAAAACGACTTTTTCTGAAGTTGCAGAAAATACTTGATTTTTTATGTATAACATGATATAATATTATGTAGTAATTTTAAGAGAGGAGATTCTAAGAAATTAGAATAAATAATATGAGTAGAATAATAGATTTATTTAAAACTATTTTTGGTTTTACAGAAACACAAACAGAAATAGGAGAATTAAATGAAGAAAATATAGAAAAAATTGGGCTTTCAGCTGATATAGTAAAAGCATTTAAAGATTCTTGGAAAACACAAGAGGATTTGGAAAAAGCTCTAGAATCAGATGGAGAAGTAAAAAAAGGTTCAAAAATTTTAAAATCTTCAAAAGTATCAAGAGATGTTGCGAAAGAAGTTTCAAGAACAAATCCAAGTGAAGTTCAAGGAATAGAAATTGATAGATAATAAATTTATAAAAACTATTGCAAAGTAAAAAAAAAGTGATATAATACTTTCAAATTAACAATAAAAAACAATAACAAGGACAAGACAAATAATAAAATATCTTAGTAGAGAATCAAACAATTGGTGAAAGTTTGAAAGTAAAAATTATTTGTTATCACCTAGGTTAAGTTGCAGAGCAGAACAAATTTAGAGTAAGCTTTGCCGTATATCTGCGTTAAAGAAAAAATAAGAGAATATAAATTATATTATATTAAAATAGGTGGTACCGCGGAGAATTCGTCCTAATATACAGAAATGTATATTAGGACTTTTTTATATACTAGGAAAGTTCTATGAACTTCCTAGTATATAAAAGCTACAATCGCTAGCCCTTTGAGATTTTCTCCTTTTAGGCGAAAACTCAAATCGGGCGAGAACAAAGGGCGACTATGTCGCTTTGTTCTTTTAAATTATATGCGGGCGAAAAAAAACTTGTTAGAAAAAAGGAGGAAATTTTATGCAAGAACTAAAAATTAATGGAATCTATAAACATTTTAAAGGAGATTACTACTTAGTTGAAGGAATTGCAAAAGATTCTGAAACACAAGAAGAAATGGTCATTTATAGAAGATTATATGAAGATGGAGGATTATGGGTACGTCCAAAAGATATGTTTTTATCAGAAGTAGATCATAAAAAATATCCAAATATAAAACAAAAATATAGATTTGAATTACAAAATATTAAAAGTGTAAAAAACAAATAAAGTAGGTTGAGAAATAATAATTATAATTTCAAAACCAAATATAAACTTAGGAAAGGAAGTAAAAAAATTATGTACAAAAAAGTAGAACTAAAAAATGGATTTGTAGGAATGGAAAATGAAGTAGCAGAAATGTGGAAACAAAAGAACATAATAAAAAAGAACTTTGAAATGAACAAAGGTCAAAGATATTTCACATTTTATGATGGACCTCCAACAGCTAATGGTAAGCCACATGTTGGACACATCGAAACAAGAGTAATGAAAGATATTATACCAAGATACAAAGTAATGAAAGGATATCATGTAGACAGAAAAGCAGGATGGGATACACATGGATTACCAGTAGAACTTGAAATAGAGAAAAAACTTGGTATATCAGGAAAAGAACAAATAGAAGAATATGGTGTAGAAAAATTCGTAAAACAATGTAAGGAAAGTGTATTCACATATGTACATATGTGGGAACAAATGACAAATAAAGTCGGATTTTGGGTAGATATGGAACATCCATATGTAACATACCATAATGATTATATAGAATCAGTATGGTGGGCATTAAAAGAAATGTGGAAAAAAGGATTATTATATGAAGGACATAAAGTAATGCCATATTGTCCAAGATGTGGAACAGCACTTTCATCACATGAAGTTGCACAAGGATATAAAGATGTAAAAGACTTAACATGTATTGCAAAATTCAAAGTAGTTGGAGAAGATAAATATATATTAGCATGGACAACAACACCATGGACATTACCATCAAACTTAGCACTATGTGTAAACAAAGCATATACATATGTTGAAGTAAAAGCAAATATTGGAACAGATGATGAACCAAAATATGAAAATTATATATTAGCAAAAGATTTACTAACAAATGTATTAAAAGAAACACCTTATGAAATAGTTAAAGAATTCAAAGGAACAGAATTATTAGGAACCAAATATGAACAATTAATGCCATTTGCAAAAGTAGAAGGAAAAGCCTTTGAAGTAATACATGGAGATTATGTAACAATAGAAGATGGTACAGGAATTGTACATATAGCACCAGCTTATGGTGAAGATGATAGTTTAGTTGCAAAACAAAATGGAATAGCATTTGTAAATCTAGTAGATAAATCAGGAAAATTTGTACCAGAAGTTGAACCATGGGCAGGAAGATTTGTAAGAGATTGTAATGAAGATATTTGTAAATGGCTTGCAGAACATGGAAAACTATTTGCAAAAGAAAAACATTTACACTCATATCCACATTGTTGGAGATGTGACACACCACTTTTATATTATCCAAAAGAAAGTTGGTTTGTTGCAATGACAAAATTAAGAGACGAATTAGTTGCAAATAACAACAAAATAAATTGGTATCCAGATACAATTAGAACAGGAAGATTTGGAAAATTCCTTGAAAATGTAATAGATTGGGGAATTTCAAGAGACAGATATTGGGGAACACCATTACCAGTATGGAAATGTGAATGTGGTCATGAAGAATGTATAGGCTCAATAGCAGAATTAAAAGAAAAAGCAATAGATTGTCCAGATGAAATAGAATTACATAAACCATATATAGACAATGTACATTTAAAATGCCCAGAATGTGGAAAAACAATGACAAGATTTAAAGAAGTAATAGATTGTTGGTTTGATTCTGGATCAATGCCATTTGCACAATTACATTATCCATTTGAAAACAAAGAAGAATTTGAAAAACACTTCCCTGCACAATTTATTTCAGAAGCAATTGACCAAACAAGAGGATGGTTCTATACATTACTTGCAGTATCAACATGTTTATTTGATAAAACACCTTATGAAAACTGTATAGTATTAGGACATGTTTTAGACGAAAAAGGACAAAAAATGTCAAAATCTAAAGGAAATGGTGTAGACCCAATGGTATTATTAGACCAAGTTGGAGCAGATGCAACAAGATGGCATTTCTATACATGTTCAGCACCATGGTTACCAACAAGATTAGGATTAAACAATGTACAAGAAACACAAAGAGGATTTTTAAGTACACTATGGAATGTATATTCATTCTATGTTTTATATGCAGAAATAGACCAATTCAATCCAAATAAATATGCTGATTTCAAATCAGAAAATATAATGGATAAATGGATATTATCAAAATTAAATACTTTAATAAAAGAAGTTGCAGAAAAATTAGACAAATATGATATAACAAGTGCAGCTCTACAAATAGAAGATTTTACAGATGAACTTTCAAACTGGTATGTTCGTACAAACAGAGAAAGATTCTGGGGAGAAGAATTAACAGATGATAAGATAGGAGCATATACAACATTATATAAAGTATTAGTAAATTTAATAAAAATATCAGCACCATTTGTACCATTTATGACAGATGAAATTTATCAAAACTTAGTTGTAGGATTAGATAAAAAAGCACCTGAAAGTGTTCATTTATGCTTATGGCCAGAAGTTAATGAAAAAGCAATAGATAAAAAACTTGAAAATGAAATGGATTTAGCTTATTCATTAGTAAAATTAGGAAGAAGTGCAAGAAATTCAGCAAATATCAAGAATAGACAACCACTTTCAAAAATGTTAATATCTGTAGATACTTTACCTGAATACTATGGAAATATAGTAAAAGAAGAATTAAATGTAAAAGAAGTAGATTTAGGTGCAAACATGAATGAATATGTTCATTTTGAAATAAAACCAAATTTACCAGTATTAGGAAAAGAATATGGAAAATTAATACCAAAAATAAGAGAAGAAATTTCAAAATTAAATCAAATGGATTTAGCAAATAAAGTAAAAAATGGTGGAGTAGAATATATAGAAATTGATGGAACACAAATAGAATTAACATCAGAAAATTTACTTGTTACAATGCAAGGAAAAGAAGGATTTGCATTTGCTGGTGAAGGAGAAATTGGTGTAGTATTAGATACAACTATAACTCCTGAACTAAAAGAAGAAGGATATGTAAGAGAAATTTTATCAAAAGTTCAAAACATGAGAAAAGATAAAGGATTTGAAGTATTAGATAAGATAAACTTATATGTATCTGAAAATGAAATGCTAGAAGAACTTGTAAAGAAATTTGAATCTGAAATCAAGAAAGAAACTTTAACAGAAAATATTGTATTTAATACACAAAGAGATACTTATACAGAAGTAAGTATTAATGGTGAAAAATTGATGCTTGATGTTGAGGTTGTAAAATAATTACAATTTTGGCTGTGTTAAATTTCATTTAAAACGCGGTTACATACAACTCGTATGCGCCCTTGCCTTTTAAATGAAATTTGCCGTGCCAAAATTTAATTCTTTTCCAACAACTTCTTCTTGCATCATTTTTTGTTATTGCAATTATACATAAAATGTAGTAGAATATTGTCGGAAAGGATAGAAATATGAATGATAAAATAATAATAAAAGGTGCAAAAGAGCACAATTTAAAAAATATAAATCTAGAGATTCCAAGAGACAAGTTAGTAGTAATAACAGGACTATCTGGTTCTGGAAAATCATCATTAGCATTTGACACATTATATGCAGAAGGACAAAGAAGATATGTTGAAAGTTTATCATCATATGCAAGACAATTCTTAGGATTAATGGAAAAACCAGATGTAGAATCAATAGAAGGATTATCTCCAGCAATATCAATAGATCAAAAAACAACATCAAAAAATCCACGTTCAACAGTTGGAACAGTAACAGAAATATATGATTATATTCGTTTACTATATGCAAGAGTTGGAACACCATATTGTCCAAATTGTGGTAAAAAGATTGAAAAACAATCAATAGACCAAATTGTAGACAATGTTATGAAAATAAAAGAAGGAACAAGAATTCAAATATTAGCACCTGTAGTAAGAGGAAGAAAAGGTGAATATACAAAATTATTTGAAGATTTGCAAAAAGATGGATTTGCAAGAGTTAGAGTTGATGGAGAAATATATGACTTATCTGATGAAATAAAATTAGACAAAAATAAAAAACATGAAATAGAAGTTGTTGTAGATAGATTAGTAATAAAAGAAGATATAGTAGGAAGACTTACAGAATCAATAGAAACAGCATTAAAACAAGCAGACAATTTAGTACTTATTGATATAGTAGGAGAAAAGCAAGTTTTATATAGTTGTAATTATGCTTGTCCAGATTGTGGATTCAGTTTTCCAGAATTAACTCCAAGAATGTTTTCATTTAATAACCCTTATGGAGCATGTCCAAAATGTTCTGGAATTGGATATTTAATGAAAATGGACGAAGATTTAATAATTCCAGATAAAACTAAAACATTGTATGATGGTGTAAAAGCATTTGGAGCTAGTACAATGAAAAAAGGCGATACAATGGCAAAAATGTACTTTGAGAGTGTAGGAAAATATTATGGAATAGATATTAAAAACAAAAAAATAAAAGATTTGCCAAAAGACTTTATAAATAAGATATTATATGGAACAGGAAATGACGAAATAGATTTTGAATATACATCATCATTAGGAACAAGAAAATTTAAAGCACCATTTGAAGGTGTAATACCAACATTAGAAAGACGACATAATGAAACAAAATCACAAGGAATGAGAGATTTTTATGAAATGTACATGAGTGAACTTCCATGTGATGAATGTAATGGAGCAAGATTAAAGAAAGAAATTTTATCAATAAAAGTTGGTGGAATAAATATAAATGAAATGACAGATTTATCTGTTAAAAGTTTACAAGAATTTTTAAGAAAACTTGAATTAACAGATTCACAAAAAATGATTGCAGAAATGATATTAAAAGAAATAGATGCAAGATTACAATTCTTAGTAGATGTAGGACTTGAATATCTTACACTATCAAGAAGTGCAGGAACATTGTCAGGAGGAGAAGCGCAACGTATAAGACTTGCAACACAAATAGGTTCAGGCCTTACAGGAGTATTATATATACTTGATGAACCAAGTATAGGATTACATCAGAGAGATAATGATAAATTAATAGCAACATTAAAAAAATTGCGTGATTTAGGAAATTCTTTATTAGTTGTAGAACATGATGAAGATACAATGTATGCTGCAGACCAAATAATTGATATTGGACCAGGTGCAGGTGTTCATGGTGGTCAAGTTATGGCACAAGGAACAGCAGAAGAAATAAAAAATGTTCCAACATCAATAACAGGAGCTTATTTAAGTGGAAGAAAGAAGATTGAAGTACCAAAAAAGAGAAGACCTGGAAACAAGAAAAATATCGAAATAGTAAATGCAACAGAAAACAATCTAAAAAATATAAGTGTAAAATTTCCACTTGGTAAATTCATTTGTATTACAGGTGTATCTGGTTCAGGAAAAAGTACTTTAATAAATGAAGTATTATATAAAAATATTGCTCAACAATTAAATGGAGCAACAGAAAAGCCAGGAAAATGTAAAACAATAAAAGGATTAGAAAATATAGATAAAATCATAAATATAGATCAATCACCAATTGGACGTACACCACGTTCAAATCCTGCAACATATACAGGTGCATTTGATTTAATAAGAGATATTTTTGCAAGTACAAATGAAGCAAAAATGAGAGGATATGAAAAAGGTAGATTTAGTTTTAATGTACCTGGTGGAAGATGTGAAAGCTGTTCAGGTGATGGTGTTCACAGAATTGAAATGCACTTTTTGCCAGATGTATTTGTACCTTGTGAAGTATGTAAAGGAAAAAGATATAATAGAGAAACTCTTGAAGTTAAATATAAAGGAAAAAGCATAGCAGATGTTCTTGATATGACAGTAGAGGAATCATTGGAATATTTTGCAAATATTCCAAGAATAAAAAATAAAATACAAACATTATATGATGTAGGATTGGGTTATATAAAATTAGGACAACCATCAACAACATTATCAGGAGGAGAAGCACAACGTGTTAAATTAGCAACAGAACTTTCTAAAAAGGCTACAGGAAAAACATTATATATATTAGATGAACCAACAACAGGACTACATATAGCAGATGTACATAGATTAGTAGATATTTTACAAAGACTTGTAGATACAGGAAATACTATAATTGTAATAGAACATAATTTAGATTTAATAAAAACAGCAGATTATATTATAGATTTAGGTCCAGAAGGTGGAGATGCAGGTGGAGAGATAATTGCAGTAGGTACTCCAGAACAAATTTGTAAGAATGAAAAAAGTTATACAGGTAAATTTTTAAAAAAATATTTAGAAAAATAATAAAATTATTGTGCAAATAGCAAAAAAAATGTAAAAAAACACAAAAAAAACTTGACAATTATGTAAATATGTATTATACTAGAGTAGTAAATATCGCTAAAAGCGATTGTGGAGATATTAAGGTTTTCTATTAGGCTACTTTCATCATGACTTTTCCTCCTTTCTAATTTAATATAGAAATAGGAAACCTTTATACATAAAGGGCAAAAATCTTTGGCCCATGCCGCCCTCCATCTAGAAGCCCCCACCTTCCCGTAGGTGGGGGCTTCGCTTTGACTTTGAGAAGAAAAAATGATATAATAAAAATAGGTTCGAAAGAATCTGTTTTAGTGTGCTATTGTAGAATGGAGGACAACTATGAAAAAACTTGTTAGTATGATGCTGATGATTATTGCACTGGCAACACTTTCTATTACGGCATTTGCTACTAATGCCGATAATGTAGAGACTGAAGTTCTGGCTCCTGAAGAAATTGTTTCTATTGAAGAAACAAAAGATTCAGATGATCTCTTTGAGGTTTGTCCGAAGTGTGGCAAAGTCCATGATGGATGTTGTGACCAAGAATTTGTTCGACCTCATGTAAAGTTTAAGAATGAGGAGTATATCACATTTTGTGATATGAAGGACAATGCGTTGTATTTCATCACTCCTGATAGTAACTTGATGTTGATGAACTTGAAGACGAAAGAACTCATTTTCATCAAAGACAAAGTTGCTGGTCTTACTCGTTACGGTATGAATGGCAGATACATTGGATATGTTACATTGAAAGATGAATTCTTTTCTGTCCCTTATGAGATAGGAAATGATGGTAAGCTTAGTACTGATTTCCAGCAGGAATTCGGTGAATAAATGCTAAAATCCGAATAAAAACATATAAATAGCACACGGCAGTTCCCCTAATGTTGGGGAACTGTTTTTTTTGAGTATAATTCACACATAATTCATAAATATAAGATATAATAAACTGCATTAAAATGGAAAGTCAGTCAAAAACTTTAACTTGAAAAAAATACACTAATATGATATATTAGCAGAAGAATTGAATAAAAGTATAGAGGGAAAAGATATGAATAAATTAGTACATATAGGAATGGATGTAGGTTCAACAACAGTAAAAATAGTAGTTATGGATGAAAATTTAAAAGAAATATATACATCATATGAAAGACATTATTCAGATACAAAAAATACAGTATGTAAAGTATTAGAAGAATTAGTAGAAAAATATAAAGATAAAGAATTTACAATAGCATTAACAGGTTCAGGGGCAATGAGTACAGCCAAATTTTTAGATGTACCATTTATTCAAGAAGTTGTTGCATGTAAAAGAGCTGTAGAAAGATATATTCCACAAACAAATGTAGTAATTGAACTTGGAGGAGAAGATGCAAAAATCATTTATTTTGGAAGATCTGTAGAACAACGTATGAATGGAACATGTGCAGGTGGAACAGGAGCATTTTTAGACCAAATGGCATTATTATTAAATACAGATACAGCAGGGTTAAATGAACTTGCAAAAGGATATCAAACAATATATCCAATTGCATCAAGATGTGGTGTATTTGCCAAAACAGATGTGCAACCATTATTAAATGAAGGTGCTGCAAAAGAAGATATTGCAGTATCTATTTTACAAGCAGTTGTAAATCAAACAATATCAGGGTTAGCATGTGGAAGACCAATTAGAGGAAATGTAGCATTTTTAGGGGGACCACTAACATATTTGCCAGAATTAAGAAAAAGATTTGTTGAAACATTGCATTTAACACCAGAGCAAACAATAGTACCAGAAGAAGCACATTTATTAGTTGCCAAAGGAGCATGTTTAGAAGCAAAAGATGAGTCTCCAATAAGTGTAGAAAAATTAAAAAGTAAAATACAAGTATTAAAACATTCACATGATACAACAACAGTACCATTAAAACCATTATTTTCGACAAATGTAGAATATGATGAATTTAAAGCTAGACATGAAAAAGATAAAGTAGCCAAAAAGCCACTTTCAGAACATAAAGGAGACTGTTTTGTTGGAATAGATGCAGGTTCAACAACATCAAAATTAGTAGTTATAGATAGAGATGGAACATTACTATATTCAGCATATCAAGGAAATGGTGGAAAACCACTTGATAGTATAATAGAAATGTTAAAGAAATTATATTCTGTTATGCCAAAAGAAGCAATTATTCGTTATAGTGGTGTAACTGGATATGGAGAAAAATTAATACAAACAGCATTAAATGTAGACTTGAATGAAATTGAAACAATAGCACATTATACAGCTGCAAAAAAATTCGAACCTAAAGTAACAAGCATTGTTGATATTGGTGGACAAGACATGAAATATATTAAACTAAAAAATAACACAATAGACAATATAATGTTAAATGAAGCTTGTTCATCAGGATGTGGATCATTTATTGAAACATTTGCTAAAAGTTTGAACCTAAATATAGAAGAATTTGTAAAAGAAGCATTAGAAGCACAAAATCCAGTAGATTTAGGTTCTAGATGTACAGTATTTATGAATTCAAAAATAAAACAAGCACAAAAAGAAGGATATTCAGTTGGAGACATATCAGCAGGTTTATCATATTCAGTAATAAAAAATGCAATACAAAAAGTAATGAAAATAAGAGATGTAAAAAAATTAGGAAGCCATATCGTTGTACAAGGTGGAACATTCTATAATGAAGCAGTATTAAGAGCATTTGAATTGATTGTTGGAAGAAATGTAACAAGACCAGATATAGCAGGACTTATGGGAGCTTATGGTATGGCATTACTTGCATGTGAACAATATGAAGCAAATATGGACATGGAATATCATTCAACACTTGCAACAATTGAAGAAATAGATAAATTAGATATAAAGGTAACACATACAAGATGTAATGGATGTGAAAATCATTGTCAATTAACAATAAATAGATTTAGTAATGGAAAAAGACATATATCTGGAAACAGATGTGAAAAAGGTGAAGGAATAGTAAATTCACACAAAGATTTACCAAATTTAGTAAAATACAAATATGATAGAATATTTGGATATACACCATTAGAAGAAAAAGATGCACCAAGAGGAACAATAGGAATTCCAAGAGTTTTAAATATGTATGAAGACTATCCATTCTGGTTTACATTATTCACAAATTTAGGATTTAGAGTAATAATATCAGAAAAAAGTACAAGAAAGATATATGAAAAAGGTATTGAATCAATGCCATCTGAATCTGTATGTTATCCAGCAAAATTATCACATGGACATGTTATAAGCTTAATACAAAATGGAATTAAAACAATATTTTATCCATGTATACCATATTCAAGAAAAGAATATGTGGATAGCAATAATAGATATAATTGTCCAATTGTAATATCTTATTCAGAAGTATTAAAAAATAATATTGAAGAATTAAAAAGTGAAGATATTAAATTCATAAACCCATTTTTACCATTTGAATCAAAATCATTATTAAAAAGAATGATGGAATTACCTGAATTTAAAGAATATAATTTCAACAAAAAAGAATTAAAAAATGCAATAGAAAAAGCTCAACAAGAATATCAAAAATGTAGACAAGATATACATGAAAAAGGAAAAGAAACAATTGAATATATTGAAAAAAATAATTTAAAAGGAATTGTGTTAGCAGGAAGACCATATCATGTAGATCCAGAAATAAATCATGGAATAGATACATTAATAACAAGTTTAGGAATGTGTGTATTAACAGAAGATAGTGTGGCAGATAAAGCATTACCAAAAAGACCACTTCGTGTTGTTGACCAATGGATGTTCCATTCAAGATTATATGCAGCAGCAGATTTTGTAGGTAGACATGATAATTTAGAGCTTGTTCAAATAAATTCATTTGGTTGTGGAGTTGATGCTGTTACAACAGATGAAGTTGAAGAAATTCTAACAAGTTTTGGAAAAATGTATACATTAATAAAAATTGATGAAGTAAATAACTTAGGAGCTGTAAGAATTCGTTTACGTTCATTACTTGCAAGTATTAATAAAAGATTAAATAATAAAAAAGATGAAAAAGAAACAGGTGAATATTTCTTAAAGAAAAATCCATTTACAGAAGAAATGAAAAAAGAATATGTAATCTTAATTCCACAAATGGCACCAATTCATTTCGATTTTATTGAACCAGTTTTACAAAGTGAAGGATATAAAGCAAAATTATTAAGAGAGTGTACACAAAATACAATTGAAACAGGTTTGAAATATGTAAACAATGATGCTTGTTATCCATCAATTATAACAACAGGACAAATGATAGAAGCATTAGAATCTGGAGAATATGATGTAAATAAAACAGCATTAATAATGTCACAAACAGGTGGAGGATGTAGAGCAACAAATTATATAGGATTTATTCGTAAAGCTCTAAAAGATGCAGGCTTTGGACAAGTTCCAGTAATTTCATTTAATGTTGTTGGAATGGAGAAAAATCCAGGATTTAAGTTGACATTACCATTAGTTGAAAAACTATTAAAATCAATGGTTTATGCAGATTTATTACAAAAAATGTTATATAAAAATAGAGCTTATGAAAAAAATAAAGGTGAAACAGATAAATTATTTGCAGAATGGATGGAAAAGGCAAAAAAACTTGCAATAAATAGTAGTTCAAAAGAATTTTCCAAAAGTATATATCAGATGGTTGATGATTTTGAAAAAATTGAATGGAAGCAAGGAAAAGAAAAGCCAAAAGTAGGAATAGTAGGAGAAATCCTAATTAAATATCATCCATTTGGAAATAATTATGTAGCAAATTTATTGGAAAAAGAAGGTGCAGAAGTTGTTTTACCAGACTTTATGGGATTTGTTAAATATGTTGCAGCAAATGGAGTAATATCACATCAATTATTAAAAAATAATGGATTGAAATCAATGTTATTTGATGTTGCAATAAAATTGATAAATTCATTTGAAAAAGATGCTAAAAAAGCATTAGAAAAATCTAAAAAAGGATATTTACCAACTTGTGATATTTGGCATTTAGCAGATAATGTAAAATCAGTTTTATCAACAGGAAATCAAACAGGTGAAGGTTGGTTCTTGACGGCTGAAATGCTTGAATATATGGAAAATGGTATTCAAAATATAGTTTGTGTTCAACCATTTGCATGTTTACCAAACCATGTTGTTGGTAAAGGTGTAATAAAAACTATTAGAGATATGTTCCCAGATGCAAATATTGTACCAGTTGATTATGATCCAGGTGCAAGTGAAGCAAATCAGACAAATAGAATTAAACTTCTTATGACAGTTGCTAAAGATAATTTGAAAATTAAGCAAAAAGAAAAAAAGATGACTGAAAGAGAAAATAAAAATACAACAAAAATATAAAATAAGTAAAGAGTGGCACTTTTCTGTAAAGGATAAGTGCCACTCTGTGCTATGGGTTAATTAATTTCGATGAGCCTAAACTTGTCAACCAAACAGTTGAGCTTCCAATGGTGCTCCCTCAACCAAGTATTGAATTCTTCTTTGGGAAAAAGAGGATCCTTGATAATGCTGAGAAAGTGAAGCTTGTTCAGAGGGAGAGACGATTCATCAACTTCAAACTGATCTTCGAAGAGGTACAGAACGACTGTAGAGTCATCGAAGAGGTTCATGTTCTTGTTGGAACTTTTAGAGTCTGATTCATACATAGAACTGACTTGGTCGAAGATGATTTTTTTTGCATCTTCGAGCAACAGTTCCTTAGAACGTCTGTTGATGGTGAGGAACATCTGCGGGGTAGGTAACATGTCAAAGTTCGTAGTGTTTTCCATGATTCAAGCCCTCCATAGCTTGCTTGTAGATAACTAAATAAATCAGTCATCGGATAATAAATATAACCACTTTTATGGCTACATATATTTTATTATACATCGTTTTACATAAAATGTCAAATTATGTAAGACGAAATTTGTTGACAAAATCTAGGGATGAATATATATTAAATATGCCTTTCGCCAAAAGGTAGAAGGGAGGTGTTATTATTTTGCACGATTTAATGGACTTGCTAAAACTTATATTGATTTACTACATAGTAAAGCTTTTGAGTAAATAGCAAAAAGAAAAGACTAAGAATTGGAGGTTCTTAGTCTTTTTTGTGTTATTATTGCACGATTTGTTTTGCAATTGCTATTATTATATTAGCATAATTATAAAAAAATGTCAATGGTAAGAAAATTGTTTTAAAATACCAAATTGTACTGACCTCCCAGTATAATCAAAAAATATTTAAAAAATGGTATAAATATATAAGGTTTTCAAACGAACCTAAAACAAAATTAAGAAAATAAGGAAAAAGAATGGAAAGATTATATAAATATATAGAAATAACAGATTTAAAAGATATGCTAAAAAAGTCAGGAGAAAAATATGGTGAAAAAATAGCATATAAAATAAGACAAGAAAATGAATATAAAGAAATTACACATAGTGAAGTAAGGAAAATGGTTGATGGGCTTGGAACAAAATTGATAGATATGGGATTAAAAGATAAAAGAATAGCTGTAATAGGTGAAAATAGATATGAATGGGAAATAGCGTATTTATCAATAGTTTGTGGGACAGGAACAGTAGTACCATTAGACAAATCATTACCAGAAAATGAATTAGAAAGTTTAATTGAAAGATCAAAAGCAGAAGCAATAATATGTTCACAAAAATATGTCGAAATATTAAAAAAGACAAAATTAAAATATATCATTTCAATGGATTTAGAAAATGATAATGATGGAATCATATCACAAAAAAGACTTATATCAGAAGGAATACAACTAGTAAAATCTGGAGATACAAGTTTTACAAATGCAAAAATTGATAATGAAAAAATGAATATAATGTTATTTACATCTGGAACAACATCAATATCAAAAGCAGTGGCACTTTCACATAAAAATATATGTTCAAATTTAATGGATATATCATCAATATTAGATGTAAATTCATCAGATGTGTTTTTATCATTTTTACCATTACATCATGTATTTGAATGTACAGTTGGATTTTTATTTTCATTATATGTTGGAGCTGAGACAGTATTTTGTGATGGAATTAGACATATTCCTGAAAACTTAGCAGAATATAAAGTTTCTGTAATGGCATCTGTTCCAGCAATATATGAAAGATTATTCAAAATAATAAAAAAGCACTTAGAAAAACAAGGAAAAGTTGAACAAATACTTAAAGATGAAGAAAAATATAAAGATTCAAGTATGGAAAAGAAAAAAGAAGTATTTAAAGAAATACATGATTTGCTTGGAGGAAATATGAAACTATTTATAAGTGGTGCTGCAAGTTTAGAACCAAGTATTGAAGAAAAATTTAGAAGGCTTGGATTTAATATGGTTCAAGGATATGGATTAACAGAAACATCACCAGTTGTTGCAATAGGAAATAAAAAATATCATAAAACAGGATCTATTGGAAAATGTGTTCCAAGTGATGAAGTAAAATTATTAGATATAAATAAAGACGGAATTGGAGAATTAGCAGTAAAAGGACCTAATGTAATGCTTGAATATTATGAAAATAAAGAAGCAACAGAAAAAGTATTAAAAGAGGGATGGTTTCAAACTGGTGATTTAGCAAGAATTGATGAAGATGGTTATATATTTATTTGTGGAAGAAAGAAAAGTGTAATTGTATTAAAAAATGGTAAAAATATTTTCCCAGAAGAAATGGAAACATTAATTAATAAAGAAGATGGTGTAGAAGAATCATTTATTTTTGGAAAGCCAATTTCAAAAGATCCAAATGATATAAAGATTTTTGTAAAAATTGTTTATAACAAAGAAAGTTTTGAAGGAAAAACAGAAAATGAAATAAATGAATATTTTAATGAAAAAATAAAATCAATAAATAAAACAATGCCACATTATAAAGCAATTAGAGGAATTATTATTTCGGATAAACCATTAATAAAAACTACAACAAATAAAATTAAAAGAGAAAAAAATCTAGAACAAATAATGAAGGAGTTATAATGACAACACAAATTTTAGGTAATGTATTTGAACATTATGAAGAAATTGACTCTACACAAATAGAAATACATAGAAGAATAGAAAAATGTAAAACACAAAATGGAACAATTATAATGGCAGATAGACAAACAAATGGAAAAGGAACACATGGTAGAGTTTGGCATACAGGTAATGAAAATAATATTGCATTTTCATTTTATATTGAAACAGAATGTGATCCACAAAAACTTGAAGGTATAACAATAGAAATTGCACAAATATTAATACAAATTTTTGAAGAAAAATATGGAATAAATCTTCAAATAAAAGCTCCAAATGATCTTTATTATAATGGAAAAAAAGTTGGGGGAATATTAACAGAATCTAAAATTGTTGGACAGAAAACAAAATATATAGTTGTAGGAATAGGCATAAATACTAATAGTAAGAATTTTAGTGATGATATAAAAAATATTGCAACATCAATTAAAAAAGAATTTAACATAGATGTTGATAATTTATTTATTGTAAATGAATTTTGCAAAATATTTGAAAAAAGATTAATGAAAAGGATAGAAGAATAATATGAAAATAGGATTTTTGTTCCCAGGTCAAGGTTCACAATATGTTGGAATGGGAAAAGATTTATATGAGAAATATGATGAAGTTAGAAATATATATGATAGAGTAGAAAGTTTGACAGGAGTAAATGTGAAAAAGATATCATTTGAAGGTCCTGAAGAAGAATTAAATCAAACTAAAAATACTCAACTTTGTATTTTAACAATGAGTTTAGCAATATTAGAAATACTTAATAAAAATGGAGTCAAAGCAGAAATATCAGCAGGTTTAAGCCTTGGTGAATATTCTGCACTAATATATAGTGGGATATTAAATTTTGAAGATGGAGTAAAACTAGTTCAAAAACGTGGAGAATATATGCAAAATTTAGTTCCAGATGGTGAATGGCTAATGTCAGCTATACTTGGAATGGGAGAAAATGAAGTTGAAGAAGTATGTTCAAAAGTTCAAAATGGATTTGCAGTACCAGTAAATTTTAATTGCCCAGGTCAAATTGTAATTTCAGGTGATAAAGATGGAATAAAAGAAGCAGAAATTATAGCTAAACAATATGGTGCTAGAAGAGTTATTGAATTGAAAACATCAGGTCCTTTTCATACTATAAAATTACAAAAAGCATCTGATGAATTAAGAAAAGAATTAGATAAAATAAAATTTAATAATGGAGATTCAAAAGTTATTAAAAATATAGATGCAGAAGTTTATACAGAAAATGATGATATGAAAGATATTTTAGCAAAACATATAATAAGTCCAGTAAGATTTTCAAAGAGTTTGGAGAATATGATTAAACTTGGTGTTGATACTTTTATTGAAATAGGACCAGGTAAGACATTGTCTGGATTTGCTAAAAAGATTAAAACAGATAAAGAGATTAGGATTTTTAATGTGACAGATGTGGAAACATTGGAAAATATATTATATCAAGTATTGGAAAAGAATTAAATTGTAATTATTTTTCAATAAGAAAGGTGGAAGAAAATGGAGAAATATGCATTAATAACAGGTGCAACAAGAGGAATAGGCAAACAAATAGCAATAACATTAGCAAAACAAGGCTATAATATTGCATTAAATTATAGAAAAGAAAATGAAGAACTAGAAAATACTAAAAAAGAAATTGAAGAAATTGGAGTTCAAGTTCTAGCAGTAAAAGGTGATGTTACAAATTTTGAAGAATGTGAAAACTTTGTAAAACAAGTAATAGAAAGATTTGGACAAATAGATGTATTAGTAAATAATGCAGGAATTACAAAAGATATGTTACTTATGAGAATGAAGAAAGAGGATTTTGAACAAGTAATAGATACTAATTTAGTTGGAACATTTAATGTTACAAAAAATGCAGTGCCATATATGATGAAAGCTCGTTCTGGAAGAATAATTAATATTTCATCTGTTGTTGGAATTTCAGGTAATGCAGGTCAAACAAATTATTCTGCATCAAAAGCAGGAATTATTGGATTTACAAAGAGTTTGGCTAAAGAAATTGCTTCTAGAAATATTTTAGTAAATGCTGTTGCTCCTGGTTTTATTGAAACAAATATGACTGATGTTTTAAAAGATGATGTTAAACAGGAAATTGCCAAAAATATTCCTTTGAAGAGAATGGGAACTGCTCAAGATGTTGCTAATGTTGTTAAGTTTTTAGCTTCTGATGATAGTTCTTATATTACTGGGCAAGTTATTAATGTTGATGGTGGTATGCTTATGTAATTTGAATAAGTGAAAAAAATAGGAGAGAATGATATGGAAAGAAGAGTAGTAATTACAGGACTTGGAGCAATAACTCCAATAGGAAAAGATGTAAATGAATCATGGAATAGTATATTAAATAAAAAATGCGGAATTGATAATATTTCTTTATTTGATAATTCTACATTTAAAACAAAAGTAGATGCAGAAGTTAAAAATTATGAATCACAAGAATATTTTGATTTGAAACAATCAAAAAGATTAGATAGAAGTTCACAATTTGCAATTATAGCTTCAAGAGAAGCTTTTAAAGATAGTGGAATTACAAAAGAAAATACAGATTTTGAAAGAGTAGGAGTATTTGTAAGTTCAGGAATTGCAGGGCTAAGCACAATCCAAGAACAATGTACAATAAATTGTACAAAAGGACATAATAGAATTTCACCAATGTTTATTCCAATGTCAATTGCAAATATGCCAGCAGGAAATGTTGCAATTGAATTAGGTGCAAAAGGGGAATCAATTTCAATACTTTCAGCTTGTGCATCATCAACACATGCAATAGGAGAAGCATATAAAACAATAAAATATGGTTCAGAAGATGTAATAGTAGCAGGTGGTTCAGAAGCATCAATATGTGAAATTGGAATTGCAGGATTTGAAAATATGAAAGCATTATCAAGTGCAACAGATATAACAAGAGCAAGTATTCCATTTGATAAAGAAAGAAGTGGATTTGTAATGGGAGAAGGTGCAGGGGTTTTAGTTTTAGAAGAACTAGAACATGCACAAAAAAGAGGTGCAAAAATATATGCTGAAATAATTGGATATGGTGCAACATCAGATGCTTATCATATAACATCACCAGCTCCTGATGGAGAAGGTGCAGCAAGAGCTATGACAAGAGCAATAGAAGATGCAAAAATAAAACCAGAAGATATAAATTATATAAATGCACATGGAACTTCAACACATTTAAATGATTCTTGCGAAACAATGGCAATAAAAAAAGCATTAGGAGAATATAGCTCAAAAGTAATGATAAGTTCAACAAAAGGAAATACAGGTCATTTATTAGGAGCAGCAGGTGGAGTAGAAGCAATTTTCTGTACAAAAGCAATTGAACAAGGAAAAGTTCCACCAACTATTAATTATAAAGAAAAAGATGAAGAATGTGATTTAGATATAGTTCCAAATGAAGTAAGAAATGAAAAAATAAATATTGTAATGTCAAACTCTTTAGGATTTGGAGGACATAATGCAAGTATTATTTTAAAAAAATATGAGTAATATTGCTGACAGAAAGGAATATAAAAATGAATTATGAAGATATAAAAAAATTAATTGATGACATGGGAAATTCTAAATTAACAGAGATTTCAATAGATTTTCCAGATGGAACTAAAATTGGAATGAAAAAAGAAGTAAAAGTAGTTGAAAAAGTACAAGAAAAAAACATACAACATATTGAGCCAAAAGAAGTAAATGAAATTGTAGAAACAGAAACACAAGAAGATAATTATAAAATTGTAAAATCACCAATGGTTGGAACATTTTATTTAAAACCAGATCCTAATTCAAATCCTTATGTAGAGATTGGAAAAAAAGTAAAAAAAGGTGATATTTTATGTATTATAGAAGCAATGAAATTGATGAATGAAATAGAATGTGAATTTGATGGTGAAATTGCAGAAATACTTGTTAAAGATGGAGAGATGGTCGAATATGGAAAGCCATTATTTAAGATAAAATAAAAGGAAGGAAAATAAAGATGTTAAATAAAGAGCAAATAAAAGAAATAATACCACAAAGAGAACCATTTTTAATGATAGATGAGGTAGAAGAATATATACCAGGAGAAAGTGCAGTAGCATATAAATATGTAAATGAAGAAGAATGGTATTTTAAAGGACATTTTCCTGGAAATCCAATAATGCCAGGTGTACTAATAACAGAAAGTTTAGCACAAGCTGGAGCAATTGCAATATTAAGTATGGATGAAAATAAAGGAAAAAATGCTTTATTTGGTGGAATAGACAAAATGAAATTCAAAAAAATGGTTGTTCCAGGAGATAAGTTAAAATTAGAAGTAAAAATTATAAAAAGAAAAGGTCCAATTGGAATTGGAGAAGCAATAGCCACAGTTGATGGTAAAATTGTAGCAAAAGGTGAATTAACATTTGCAGTAGTTGATAACAAATAAAAAATTGTTAATATGTGTGAACTTGAAACAATAGAGAAAAGGATGGAAATATAAATGAACAAGATATTAATTGCAAATAGAGGAGAAATAGCAGTCAGAATAATAAGAGCATGTAAAGAAATGAATATAAAAACAGTAGCAGTATATTCAGAAATAGATAAAGATGCAATGCATACAAAACTTGCAGATGAAGCAATTTGTATAGGCCCAGCAAGCTCAAATAAAAGTTATTTGAATTTCAAAAACATAATAGAGGCAGCACATATTACAGGGGCAGATGGAATACATCCAGGTTTTGGATTTTTATCAGAAAACAGCCAATTTGCAAAAATATGTGAAGAATCAAATATAAAATTCATAGGACCTAAATATCAAGTAATAGAATTATTAGGAAATAAATCAAATGCCAAAAAATTAATGGAATCTGCAGGTGTTCCAGTAATACCAGGTTCAAAAGGAAGTGTTACAGGACTTACAGATGCAATAAAAACAGCTGAAAAAATAGGTTATCCTGTTATGTTAAAAGCAGCAGCTGGTGGTGGAGGAAAAGGAATACGTATTGCAAATAATTCTGAAGAACTAGAAAAAAATTATAATATAGTAAAACAAGAAGCAAAAATATCTTTTAATGATGATGAAATATATATGGAAAAATTCATAAAAAATCCTCGTCATGTAGAAATTCAAATATTAGCAGACGAACATGGAAATGTAATACATTTAGGAGAAAGAGATTGTTCAATTCAAAGAAGAAATCAAAAAGTATTAGAAGAAACACCATCAACAGCAATAGATGATAAATTAAGAAATAAAATGGGAGAAGCGGCAGTAAAAGCAGCTAAAACTGCAGGATATACAAGTTGTGGAACAATAGAATTTTTAGTGGATAGTGATAAAAACTTTTATTTTATGGAAATGAATACAAGAATTCAAGTAGAACATCCAATAACAGAAGAAAGAACAGGTATAGACATAGTAAAAGAACAAATAAAAATAGCTGCAGGTGAAACATTAAAATTAAAACAAAAAGATGTTGAATTTAGAGGATATAGTATGGAATGTAGAATAAATGCAGAAAATCCTAGTAAGAATTTTATGCCATGTCCAGGAACAATTACAGGATTAAACTTACCAGGAGGTAATGGTGTAAGGATAGATACAGCAATATATGAAGGATATGCAATTCCACCAACTTATGATTCAATGATAGCCAAAATAATAACACATGGAGATAGTAGAAATGAAGCAATTAGCAAAATGAAAAGAGCATTGGAAGAAACTGTAATTGAAGGTGTTGATACAAATATAGACTTTTTATTTAAAATAATTAAAAATCCAAACTTTATTAGAGGAAATTTTGATACTTCTTTTATTGAAAAAGAGATTTTAAAGAAATAATTTTATTGAAAGAGGTTAAATATGATAGTAGACAAAATAAAAAAAAGAGAACCTACTGCCAAAAGAAAAGAAAACAAAGTTGATATACCTGTTGGAAAATGGGTAAAATGTGATAAATGTAAAGAAATAATTTATAAAGAAATAGTCAGAGAAAACATGAATATTTGTCCTAATTGTGGTGGGTATTTTAGAATGCATATAAATAGAAGGCTTGAAAGTATAATTGATGAAGGAACATATCAAAAGTTTGATTTGAATATAGATACAACAAATCCATTAAACTTAGAAGATTACCCTAAAAAGATAAAAGCTTTAAGAGAAAAAACAGGATTGCAGGAAGCAGTAAGTGCAGGAAAAGGAAAAATAAATGGTGAAGATGTTGTAATATGTGTAATGGATAGTGGATTTTGGATGGGAAGTATGGGAGTAGTTGTTGGTGAAAAGATTACATATTCAATAGAAAAAGCAATAGAATTAAAACTTCCAATAATAATATTTTGCGTTTCTGGTGGTGCAAGAATGCAGGAAGGAATAATGTCATTAATGCAAATGGCAAAAACAACATCTGCTATATCTAAATTAAATGAAGCAGGATTATTATATATATCTGTTCTAACAGATCCAACTTATGGAGGTGTAACAGCATCTTTTGCAAGTATAGCAGATATAATTTTAGCAGAACCAGGTGCAATGATAGGATTTGCTGGTCAAAGAGTTATTGAACAAACTATTGGAGAGAAATTACCAGAAGGATTTCAAACAGCAGAATTTTTATTAGAACATGGATTTATAGATAAAATTGTTGAAAGAAAAGATTTGAAAAATACATTATCAAATCTAATACAATTAAATAAATAATATATATAATAAAGGAAGGGAAGATAAAATGGATGCTTATGAAAAAGTAGAAATTGCAAGAAATCCTAAAAGAAAAACATCATTAGATTATATAGAAAAAATATTTGATGAATTTATTGAATTACATGGAGATAGACAATTTAAAGATGATAAAGCAATAGTTTGTGGACTTGCAAGAATTGGTAATCAAAATTTTACAATTATAGCAGAACAAAAAGGAAGAACAACAAAAGAAAATATTGAAAGAAATTTTGGAATGCCAAATCCAGAAAGCTATAGAAAAGGAATAAGATTTATGAAACAAGCAGAAAAATTTCATAGGCCTGTAATTACTTTTATAGATACAAAAGGGGCATATCCAGGAATTGGAGCAGAAGAAAGAGGACAAGGTGAAGCAATTGCAAGTTCAATGTTAGAAATGGCAAGTTTAACAATTCCAACAATTAGTATTATTATTGGAGAAGGATCAAGTGGAGGAGCTTTAGCATTAGGACTTGGAAACAAGGTATTAATGCTTGAAAATGCTATATATTCAATTCTTTCACCAGAAGGATATGCAAGTATATTATGGAAAGATTCTTCAAGAGCAAAAGAAGCGGCAGAAAAAATGAAATTAACAGCCAAAGATTTAAAAGAAATGAATGTAATTGATGAAATAATAAAAGAACCAGAAATTGAAGAAAATGAATGTTTTGAAGTAGTTAGCCAAAATTTGAAAGATGAAATTTTGAAAGCAATAAAAAAATATGCTAAAATGAAGCCAGAAGATATAAAAGAAGAAAGATACCAAAAGTTTAGAAATATGGGAGAATTTCAAATATTATAAAAAGGAGGAAAAGAAATGTTATTAGAAGGTAAAAAAATATTAATAATGGGAATAAGAAATAAATGGAGTATAGCATTTGGAATTGCAAAATCAGCTTATGAAAATGGAGCACAATTATTATTTACATATATGGGAGAAGAAAATAAAGAAAAAATAGAAGAACTTGTATCAGAATTTAAAGGAAGTAAAGCATATGTATTAAATGGTGCTTCAGAAGATGAAAAAGTAAGAGAAACATTTACAAAAATAAAAGAAGAAAATGGAAAAATAGATGGAATAGTACATGCAATAGCACATGCAAATACAGAAGATTTGCATAATGATTTTATATATACAAGTAAAGAAGGATTTGCACATGCTTGTGATGTTAGTGCATATTCATTTGTATTAATTGCAAGAATGGCAAAAGAATTAGATATGCTAAATGAAAATGCAAGTTTAATTACATTAACATATCATGGTTCAACAAAAGTATTAGAAGGATATAATGTAATGGGAATTGCTAAAGCAGCATTAGAATCTAGTGTTAGATATTTAGCAGAAAATTTAGGAAAAGAAAATATAAGAGTTAATGCAGTATCAGCAGGACCAATAAAAACATTATCTGCAAAAGGAATAAAAGATTTTAGTTCAATATTAAATGTAGTAGAACAAAAGGCTCCTTTACACAGAAATGTTACAACTGTACAAGTTGGAAATGTAGCAACATTTTTATTAAGTTCTATGTCAGAAGCAATTACAGGTCAAGTTATTTATGCAGATAATGGATATAATATAATGGGAGTATAGTTTTATACTCCCATTATTGTTATAAAATAAAGAAGAAAAATCAATTGAAATTATGTAAAGAATATGATATACTAGATAAAGTGAATTGAAGAAAAATGTCGAAAAAAGGAGAATAAGCTTGAAAAATAATATAGGAACAAAAAAAAAGGCAGTATTGATGGGAGTACCACATCACAATAATTTGGGAGATCATGCAATAGTATTAGCAGAAAGAGAATATATAAAAGATAATTTTAGAGAATATAAATATTATGAAGTATCAGAAGAAACAGCAGAAAAATGTTTGGAAAAAGTAGAAAAACACATACATAAAGATGATATAATATTTTTACACGGAGGAGGAAACTTAGGAGACGAATATTTATATGTAGAAGAAGCAAGAAGAAAAGTAGTACAATTATTTCCAAACAATATTATAATATTTTTCCCACAAACAATGCATTTTAGCAATACAGAAAAAGGAAGAGAAGAACTTGCTAAAAGTAAAGAAATATATGAGGGACATAAAAGATTAGTTATAGTAGCAAGAGAAGAAGTATCATATCAAACAATGAAAAGAGAGTTTAATAAAAATATTGTAATAAAGACACCAGATATTGTAACATACTTAAACAAAAATGGAATAGACCAAAAAAGAGATGGAGCATTATTAATTTTAAGAAGTGATATAGAAGCAAATTTAGATGATGAAAAAATCAGGCAAATAGAACAAACAACACTAAAATATTTTAAAGATATAGTATATGATGATACTGCCAAAGGACCAGGAATATTATCAAAATATAGAGAAGAAAAAATAGAAGAAATGCTAAAAAAATATAGAAAATGTCAATTAGTAATTACAGACAGATTACATGGAATGATATTTGCAGCAATAACAAGTACACCATGTATAGCATTAGGAAATTATAATCATAAAATTAAATCATGTAGTGAAACATTAGAACATTTAGGATATATAAAATATGTAGATAATGTTGAAGAAATAGATGAAAATATAAAATATTTAATGTCAAATAAATTTGAAAAATATGATAACAAATTTGCATTAGAACAATTTAAAAAAATAAAAGAAGAAACATTGAAATTATTTAGATAAAAGAATAATTTTCAAGTTTTCTTATTTGTTCTTTATTTTTTTGGAAGGAAAAATAAATATGAAAACAAGATTATTTATAGTTAGACATACAGAAACTATAGGAAATGTTGAAGAAAGATTAACAGGACTACAAGATTATGAAATAACAGAAAAAGGAAAAATATTGATTAAAAAGTTAACAAAAGAATTAGAAAATATAAAATTTGATAAAATATATTCTAGTACATCAGGAAGAGCAATAAAAACAATAGAACCAATAGCCAAAAAACAAAATTTAAAAATAGAAGAAAAAGATAAATTATGTGAAATGAATTTTGGAAAATATGATGGTTTGAGATGGGAAGAAGTAAATAAAATACAACCAGAAATAAAACAAACTCAAAAAGAAATAAATGAAATAACAGGAATTCCAAATCAAGAAACAATGGAAGAAGTAGCTAATAGAATGTATGATTGTATTTTTAAAATTTTAAAGGAAAATGAAGGTAAAACAATATTAATAAGTTCACATGGTGTAGCAATAGAGGCATTTTTAAGAAAAATAGAAAATATAAAATTTAAATATGAAAGAGAAAAATTTTGCCAACATAATGTAGCAATAAATGAATTAGAATATGAAAATAATAAATTTAAAATAATTCGATTAGCAGATATAGAATATTTAAAAAATCAAATTTAAGAAGGGGTCTTATTACAATGGAAAAAGATTTAATATCGATAATAATACCAGTTTATAAAGTAGAAAAATATCTTGAAAAATGTATAGAAAGTGTTTTGAAACAAACATATACAAATTTACAAATTATATTAGTAGATGATGGTTCACCAGATAATTGTGGAAAAATTTGTGATGAGTATGCAAAAAAAGATTCAAGAATTGAAGTAATACATAAAGTTAATGGTGGACTATCAGATGCTAGAAATGTTGGAATAATCAAAGCTAAAGGAAGATATATAGGATTTGTTGATAGTGATGATTATATTAAAGAAGATATGTATGAAGTATTATTAAATTTAATAATAGAATATAATGCAGATGTTAGTATATGTAATTTATATGATGTAATTGATGGAAAAGAATATATAAGAAATAAAGAAAATGGAATACAAGAATATAGCAGATTAGATATTTTAAAAGAAGTATTATTAGATAAAAATATTCAAAGCTATGCATGGAATAAACTATACAAGAAAGAATTATTTGATGAAATAAAATATCCAATTGGAAAAAAATATGAAGACATAGGAACAACATTTTATGTGTTTGAAAAATGTGACAAAATAGTAGTTACATCAGAACCAGAGTATTATTATTTAAAAAGATCAGATAGTTTAGTAAATAATGTTACAGAAAGTACTATATTAGATTATACAGAAATAATTATTCAAAGGTATTTGTATACAAGCCAACATATAAAGGAATTAAATAAATATAATAATTATTATTTAGCTAAGACACTAATAACAGCATATAATGATATAGAAAAGTTAGAAAAAATAAGTGATAAAATGCAAGAAGAATATCAAAAATTATATAATTTAGTTAAAGGAATAATAGAAAATAATACAAATGATATTGATGAACTTTTTAATTCAAATCAAAAAACTGCTCTAGAAAAAATTATAAAGCAATAAATTTACATAAAAATATTGATATAATTAATTTTGAGTGATATAATACTTAGTACAAAACCATAAGGAGGTTTGTTTATATGGTTAAACGGTTTGTAAGTATTTTCTTAATCGCAATTGCATTGAGCATGTTTTGTGTTTATGCAATGGCAGAAGAACCTTCTATTGAGGCAGAAGAAACAGGAGCAACTAGTGAGAAAGCTGATAATCTTATTGGTATTATAAATACTAATAATGTTATCCTAAGAGAAGGTCCGACTAGAGAAACAATCAAAATTACAAGTCTTTCACAGGGAACGCAGGTAAACATTGTTGTGGGAAGTGAGGTTGAAAACCAAGACGAATTTGGAACAAGAATTAAAGTAAGAGTTGGAGATGTTGAAGGATATATTGCCAAAAAATATGTTTTGGTGACAGAAAATGATGGTGAGGAATGGTATCTTTTGAATTCTTCGACAACTAAAGCTGGAGCTAATACTAACAGAGATGTCAATATTAGTATAGCATCAAGTTACATTAATGGTAAGATTTTGCAACCAAACGAAAAATTTTCTTTTTGGGATACTGTAGGAAAATGTACTTATGACAAAGGTTATAAAGATGCAACAGTCTATAGTAATGGCAAAAAAACTAAAGGAATTGGTGGTGGTGTATGCCAAGTATCCACAACAGTGAATATTGCTGCTAAATCTTTAGGAATTAAAACAAATGCAAGACAGCATTCTCTTCCTGTTAGCTATGCTAGCCGTGAAGATGAAGCAACAGTTTCTTATGGAAATTGCGATTTTAAGTTTACGAATACAACTGGTAAGACTATTAAGCTTGTTATGAAAACAGGGGAAGGAAGTTGTACTTGTGAAATTTGGGCAAAAACAGAATGAAATAATTTAACCATTGCAGGAAGAGTTATTATAACTCTTCCTGCTTAAATTTTTATAAAAAAATAAAAAAAAGTATTGACAAAGGATAAATCGAAGAGTATAATTAAAAAGCATTGAGAAAGTGCATATAATCTTTGGACAGATGGCCGAGTGGCTAAAGGCGGCAGACTGTAAATCTGTTCTCATATGAGTACGATGGTTCGAATCCATCTCTGTCCACCAAATAAAAAACTAAAATATTGAAAAATATTTTAGTTTTTTTTCTTATTGACAATCAAATAAAAAAAGATATAAAATAAAAGATATATATATAAAGGAGAAGAGAACATGAAAATAATAAAGAATATAATGCTAATTCTAATTTTTACTATTTTAATTTTGAGCGGAAAATCAACTGTATATGCAGATATAACAGAAGAAGATATATCTATAATAAAAAATCCAGACAGAGGTTTTTATAAAAAAATAGAGATTGAATTACAACAAAAAGACGAAGATTTTGAAAAATTTCAAGAAAAAATTGATGAAATAAGAGAAAATGACAAAGATATATCATTAATATTATTAAAATTAAATTTAAAAAATTTTATACAAACAAATGAAATTACAAATAAAAAAGTAGAAGATATCAATAAGTATTTTTTAACAATAAGAGAAAATGGTTATAAAGTTATATTTAAAGTTATATATGGATCAGAAGAAAATCCTGAACCTGAAATAAATACAATCTTAAAACAAATAGAACAATTAAAAGATGTGTATAAATCTAATAAAGATATAATACTTGTTGTAGAAGCAGGATTTTTAGGTGCAGATGGAGAATGGATTAATGGAAGATATGATGGATATACATCAGAAAAAAATAAAGTCATAGATAAAATGTTGGAAATTATACCACAGGAAATACAGATAAATTTTAGAAAACCAGTTTTTATAACAGATTATATAGGAAGTCAAAATACAGTAAATGAAAAAAATGCATATACATCAGAAATAATAGCAAGAATAGGATTATATAATAGTGGATATTTATCATCTGAAACAGATGAAGACACATATCAAAGGATAGAAAAAATAGAAAATCTAAAATGGCAAAATTTACAAACACAATATACCATATTTGGAGGAACAGTAAAAAATTGGAAGAGTACATATAATGACCTAGAAAATGCTATAAGTGATATGTTTAGTAGACATTGTACATATTTAGATAAAGACGAAGATGAAGATGTTAAGAAAAAATGGAAGGGTACAATTTATACAGGAAGTGAAGAATTATATAATAGAAAAAACGGATATATTTATATTCAAAATCATTTAGGATATAGATTATTATTAACAAATGTTGAAATGAGTGGAACTGAAGCAGGAAAAAAAGCAAATGTGTCTATAAATTTAGAAAATATAGGATTTGGAAATATAATAAAAGAAAAGCAGGTTAGTTTAATATATAAAAATTCAAAAAATACATATAAAATTGAAACAAATATAGATATTAGAAAAAAACTACAAAATCAAAATTATATATTAGAAATTGATGAAAAATTGCCAGAAGATATGGAAGATGGAGAATATAATGTATATTTAAGTATAGGTGAACCATATGAAACATTAAAAAATGATTCTAGATATTATATAAAACTTGCTAATAAAAATCTTTGGAATGAGGAAACAAAAGGAAACTATTTAGGAAAAGTAACAATTGACTCTAATGCAGATAAAGACGGAGATAACTTATCAAATATAATAAGTCAAACTCCAAATAATCAAGAAAGTACAGTAAATTCAAAAATTGTTATAGGAGTGATAGCAGGAATAGTTATTATAATATTTTTAATAATAATCATTATAATAAAAAATAAAAAAGATACAGATCTATCAATTAAATAATATTATTAAAAGTGTCTAACTGAAATATAATTTATATTTTTGTTAGACTCGCTTTTTTATACATTATATAAAAATTAACAATCTATTAATAATTAAAAAAACTATTGAAAAAAAATAAAAAAAGAAATAAAATATACCCATAAATTTTATAGAAAAGGAATGATAAAAATGAAAATAGCAATAATAAATGAAAATAGTCAAACAACAAAAAATAAAATAATATATGATGCATTAAAACCAATAGCAGATAAAAAAGGATATGAAGTATATAATTATGGAATGGAAAATACAGATGAAGAGAATTTAACATATGTGCAAGCAGGATTATTATCAGCAATATTAATAAACTCTAAAGCTGTAGATTTCATAATAACAGGTTGTGGAACAGGAGAAGGTGCAATGCTTGCATTAAATAGTTTTCCAAATGTATTATGTGGGCATATAGAAGATCCAACAGATGCATATTTATTTAGCCAAATAAATGCTGGAAATGCAGTAGCAATAGGATATGCAAAAGGGTTTGGTTGGGGAAGTGAATTAACATTAACATACATATTTGAAAAATTATTTGAATCAGACTTTGGAGGAGGATATCCAAAAGAAAGAGTTGTTCCAGAACAAGCAAATAAAAAAATATTAGATGAAGTAAAAAAGATAACACATAAAGATATGATGACAATATTGAAAGAAATAGATCAAGAATTTTTATACCAAACAGTAAATAGAAATCAATTTAAAAAATACTTCTTTGAAAATGCTGAAGATGGCGAAATAAAAGAATATATAAGAAAAATACTACAAAAATGATTTACATAAAAAGTAAAAAATGGCAAAAATTTTATTAAAATTATTGCAAAATAATAATAAACATAGTATAATATAAAAGGCAAAAAAATACAATGTAGTAAATATAAAGAAAAAATATATAGTATAAGAAAAGAGAGAGGTTAAAAAATGGAATATTTATATATACTAAAGCAAGCACTTATATGGGTATTGACAACATTTTGGTGTTATCAATTTGTAATAAGTTTATGTGCATTAGTTAAATTAAAAGATAAACCATATTTAGTAGACAAAAATCATAAATTTATGGCAATAATACCAGCACATAATGAAGAAATGGTTGTAGCCAATTTAATAGAAAGCTTAAAAAATCAAACATATGATAGAAACTTATATGACATATATGTTATTGCAGATAACTGTACAGATAAAACAGCAGAAGTTGCAAGAAAAGCAGGAGCAATAGTGTATGAAAGATTTGATAATGCACATAAAACAAAAGGATATGCATTACAATGGTTTTTAAAACAAAAAATAGCAGAAAATGCAGATTATGATGCATTCTTTGTATTTGATGCAGACAACATTGTTGATAAAAACTTTATAATAAATATGAACAAAAAATTATGCCAAGGAGAAGAAGTTGTTCAAGGATATAGAGATATAAAAAATCCAACAGACAATTGGATAACAGCAGGATATGCATTATTTTATTGGACAATGCACAGAATGTACCATTTAGCAAGATATAATATAGGGTTATCACCACTATTAAATGGAACAGGATTTATGGTGAAATTTGACGTAGTAAAACCAAATGGATGGGAAACACAAACATTAACAGAAGACATTGAATTTTCGTTAAAACAAATAATTCAAGGAAGAAAATTAGGTTGGGCAACAGATGCAATAGTATATGACGAACAACCAACATCATTTAAACAAGCATGGTCACAAAGAAGTAGATGGACAGTAGGACATATGCAATGTTTAAAAACATATACAGGTCAATTATATAAAGCAGTAAAAGAACACAAAACATTAATGAACTTTGATGGATTACTTTATATAGCTGGAACAACCCCAATATTAGTGGTAACATTTGGATTAATATTAATAAACTGTATAATGTATGCAAGTCAAGCGATGACAACATGGTTATTTATAGTAAACATTTTAAATTATCTAATTCCAACACTATTATTCCCAATATTTACAGCATTATTTGTAATGATATTAGAAAAGAAACCAATAAAACCTATGATAAAAGGACTATTATGCTATCCAGCATTTATGGGAACATGGGTAATAATAAATTTAAAATGCTTATTTAAAAGAGAAACAACATGGGAAAAAATAGATCATGTTAGAGATATAAAAATAGCAGAAGTTAAAGAGGAAGAAGTTCCTGAAAAGATTTAAAACTAAAGACACGTATAATCGTGTCTTTATCATGTAAATAAAGTGGAAAAATAATCCACTTTTGTTTTACAAAAAAGATAAAAACTAAAATAGAGGAAAAAATATGGGATTTGAAAAAATCAAAGTATATGCATTTGTAGGACCATCTGGAACAGGAAAAAGTTATAGAGCACAGATGGTTGCAAGTGAAAATGATATAAACTTCATAATAGATGATGGATTGCTTATAAAAGATAATGAAATTGTTGCAGGATTATCTGCAAAAAAAGCGCCAACAAAAATAGAAACAGTAAAACATGCATTATTTTTAAATAAAGAAGAACAAGATCAAATAGATAAAGCATTAAAAAAATATAAACCTGAAAAAATATTAATATTAGGAACATCTGATGGAATGGTAGCCAAAATAGCAGAAAATTTAGGCTTACCACAAATATCAAAAACAACATATATAAGTGAAGTAGCAACAGAAGAAGAAATGAAAACAGCAAGACATATTAGAGAAACACAAGGAAAACATGTAATACCAGTACCAACATTTGAGTTAAAAAAAGATTTTTCTGGATATTTATTAGATCCATTACAAATATTCAAATCAAAAGGAATTGGAGAAAAACCGTATATATCAGAAAAAACAATAATAAGACCAACATTTAGCTATATGGGAAAATTCACAATATCTGATGCAGTATTTAGACAAATAATGGAAAATGTTGCAAGAAAAATTCCAGAAATATATAAAGTTCAAAGAACAAGAGTAACAAGTTCTGCAGAAGGACCGAGTATCTATATGGAAGTAACAATAATATATGGTTGTAAAGTAAAAGATGTTTTAAGAGAATTTAAAGAAAGGGCAAAAAAGGAAATAGATAAATTAACATCAATGAATGTTGTATCATTAGAAGTAGTAGCTAAAAATGTCTATGTCCCAGAAAAAGAAAATGAAGAAAATTAAATTATTTTTTAAACAGATAATTAGAATAATAGTAAGATTTGCTATAAAGCTGTATTTTGTAGTAATATATAGAGTAAAAGTTATTGGACAAGAAAACATTCCAAAGAATAAAAAAGAGCCATTAATATATTGTGGAAATCATAGAACATATAAAGACCCACCATTAATAGTAGTAACAGCAAAAAGACATGTAAGATTTTTAGCAAAAGAAGAATTACGAAAAAACAAATTTTTTGCATTTCTTGGAGTTGTATTTGATGGAATATATGTTAAAAGAGACTCAAAAGATTTATCAGCTATAAAAATAACATTAAAAGCATTAAAAAATGGTGAAAGTATAGCACTATTTCCAGAAGGAACAAGAAATGGGATAGAAAAAGGTGAAAAAGTAAAAGATGGTGCTGCATTTTTTGCTGTTAGAACTGGTGCCAAAGTTATTCCAGTAGGAATAAGTGGAGGAGAAAAGCCATTTAAACAAATGACAATTAGATATGGAAAGCCAATGGACTTTAGTGATAGAGATAAAAATGATAAAGAAGAGCTTGACAAAATAACAGAAGAAATAATGGAAGAGATAATAAAATTAAGTAAAGAAAAATAAAAATGTTAATAAAAACAAAACACGAATAGTGCAAAAATCAAAGTAATAAAAGGAAGGAAATAAAAAATGAATAACAAAAATATAAGAAATATAGCAATTATAGCACACGTTGACCATGGAAAAACAACATTAGTAGATGCATTATTAAGACAAAGCCATGTATTTAGAGATAATGAACAAGTAGCAGAAAGAGTAATGGACTCAAATGACCAAGAAAAAGAAAGAGGAATTACAATATTAGCCAAAAATACAGCAGTTATGTTTAATGGAGTAAAAATTAATATAGTTGATACTCCTGGACATGCTGATTTTGGTGGAGAAGTAGAAAGAGTTTTAAAAACAGTTGATGGAGTACTTTTATTAGTAGATGCATTTGAAGGAGCAATGCCACAAACAAGAGAAGTATTAAAAAAATCATTAGCAATGAATTTAAAACCAATTGTAGTAATAAACAAAATAGACAGACCTGGTGCAGAACCACAAAAAGTATTAGATGAAGTAATGGAATTATTTATAGAGTTAGATGCAAATGATGATCAATTAGACTTCCCAGTAGTATATGCATCAGCTAAAAATGGAGTTGCAAAATTAAACTTAGATGATCCAGATGGAGATTTAACATGTTTATTTGAAACAATAATAAACACAATTCAAGCACCAAACTGTGATGTAGAAGGACCTGCACAAATGTTAGTATCAAATATTGATTATGATGATTATGTAGGAAGAATTGCAGTAGGAAGACTTGAAAGAGGAACAATAAAAGTTGGTATGCCAGTAAGCATTTGTGAAAAAGATGATAAAATATCACAAGGAAAAGTAGCAAAAGTTTATACACATATGGGATTAAAGAAAGTAGAAGTTGATGAAGCATCTGCTGGAGATATTATAGAATTAGCAGGACTTCCAAATATTCATATTGGAGACACAATATGTGATTTCAATAATCCAGAAAAAATACCATTTGTAGATATTGATGAACCAACAGTATCTATGACATTTAGTGTAAACAATGGACCATTTGCAGGAAGAGAAGGACAATTCATAACATCAAGACATTTAAGAGATAGATTATTCAAAGAATTAGACAGAAATGTAAGTTTAAGAGTTGAAGAAACAGCATCACCTGATTCATTTATAGTATCAGGAAGAGGAGAATTACACTTATCAGTATTAATAGAAACAATGAGAAGAGAAGGATATGAATTATTAGTATCTAGACCAAAAGTAATCATGAAAGAAATTGATGGTGTAAAATGTGAACCAATTGAAAGATTAGTTGTAAACATTCCAGATGACTCAGTAGGAACAGTAATTGAAAAATTAGGAAGAAGAAAAGCTGAAATGGTTAATATGGAACCAGCTGAAGCAGGACATACAAAAATCGAATTCAAGATTCCAGCAAGAGGATTAATTGGATATAGAACAGAGTTCCTTACAGATACAAAAGGTGAAGGAGTTATGAACAGTATATTTGATTGCTACGAACCATATAAAGGAGAAGTTGTAGCAAGAGTTAGAGGAACAATTGTAGCATTTGAAGCAGGAACATCAATAACATATGGATTATACAATGCACAAGACAAAGGAGAATTATTCATAGGACCTGGTGTTGATGTATATGAAGGAATGATAGTTGGATTAAATTCAAGAGGAGAAGATTTAGCTATAAATGTATGTAAAGAAAAACATTTAACAAACACAAGAGCTTCAGGATCTGATGATGCTTTAAGATTAGTACCACCAATTCAAATGTCACTTGAAAAAGCAATAGAATTTATCCAAGATGATGAATTAGTAGAAGTTACACCAAAATCAATAAGATTAAGAAAGAAAATCTTAGACAATAAAGAAAGAGAAAGAGCAGCAAGAAACGCAAATAAATAGATGATTAAAACAAAGACTGATTTGGTGAAATAAATTTATCTAATTAGTCTTTGTTTTTGTCGAGAAAGGAATGAGTTTTATGTCAAAAAGAGATTGCAATAGAAAAGGTTATTTAAAAGGAAGTGTAAAAAGTAGAATTGTTTGTAAAAAACAATTAATAAGTATTGAAAAAACTGCAAAAGATAAAAAAGAGATAAGAAAACCACAATTAGGACCAAGAGCTTTAGCATGGAATGAATTCAAAAAAACTGGAAAAATAGACAGAGCATATAAAATGATTGCTGAAATATATGGAGAAAATACATTTTCTAATAATGTTATACTTCAATGGATTAATGAAGAAATGCAAAAAGAAGAACAAAAAATAAGAAAATTAAAAGGTAATAGCTATGATGAGGCAAGATAAAATGAATAAAAAAGAATTAGAAAAAATAAAACAAAAAGCATTGGAAGAGCATATTCCAATAATAATGGATGATACATTAGAAGTTGTAGATAAAATTTTGAAGGAAGTAAAACCCAAAAGAATATTAGAAATAGGTACAGCTGTTGGATATTCAGCAATGTGCTTTTCTGAATATCTTGAAGATGGTGGAATAATTGATACCATAGAAAGAGATGAAGAAAGAATTGCAGAAGCAAAAATAAATATAAAAAATGTTGGAGTAGAAGATAAGATAAAAATTTATGAAGGTGATGCTGTTGAAATTCTACCAACTTTAAATGAACAATATGATGTTGCATTTATAGATGCTGCAAAAGGAAAATATCCATTTTTCTTAAAAGAAGCATTACGAATGTTAAAACCTAATGGAGTTATATTAGCTGATAATATACTATATAAAGGATATGTTATGAGTGATTATAATAAACATAAACAACGTACAGCTGTAAGAAATTTGCGTGAATATATAAAAGAGGTTACAGAAGATCCAAACCTTGAAACTGAAATACTTGAAGTTGGAGATGGTCTTGCTGTAAGTAGAAGAAAAAAAATCGACTAATTTAGTCGATTTTTTTCATGTCTTCAGGTAATTCACAATATATGTCCATAATTTTATTTGAAATAGGGTGAATGAAAGAAATATGATAACTATGTAATGCTTGTCTATTGATAAAATCAGATTTAGAACCATACAAAAAATCACCAATAAGTGGATGACCAATTGAACTAAAATGAACTCTTATTTGATGAGTACGACCTGTTTGTAATACACATTTTACAACAGACATATTATCTAATTCTTTAATAACAGAATAGTCTGTAATTGATATTTGACCATCTTGTGAAACACATCTTTCGATAATACTTCCATCTTTACGAGAAATAGGAAGATTAATGGTACCAGATTTTTCATTTAAAATTCCAGAAACAATTGCTATATATTCTTTCTTTAATATATGTGAATTCATTTGTTTTATTAAACATTCTTGAACATATTCATTTTTTGCAAAAATTATAATTCCAGAGGTGTCTAAATCAAGTCTATTAACAGGTCTAATTTTCTTTTTTAAACTAATAGAATCAAAATAAAATCTAACACCATTTGATAAGCTATCTGAAAAATGTAAAATAGATGGATGGACTGCAATTCCAGCAGGCTTATTCAAAATTAATAGACCATCATCTTCATATAAAATGTTAAGTTCCATTTTTGTTGGAACAATATTGTCATTTTCTTCTTCATAATTCAAATCAACTTTTATGATATCTCCATTGTCAGGTTTTGTACGTGTATCTATTGGAATACTGTTTAATAACACAAGTTTATTACTAATTACTTTATGAATCAATCTTGCTGAAAGTTTGAATTCTTGTTTTAAAATTTGATTTATATTTGTATATTTATTATCTATAACTTTATATTCTAAGTACATATTAGCCTCCGCAATTATTTTACAAAATCTTTTATAAATAGTCAAATTTTGTCGAAAAGAACAACAATGAATATTGTTTTATTAGTTGACACATAATAGTTAGTAGTGTAGAATATTTTTAGAGAGGTGATAAAATGTTAAATGTATTATTTTTAAAGCAAATAGCAAATGATAAAAATTTAAAGTTTACAAGAAACAAGAATTCTATATATGATAAAGAATGGAAAATGACATTTAAAAGTGAGCAAAAAAGAAAAGAATTTATTGATAAAATACAAAAGGCAGAAAAACAAATTGAAAATGGAGAGTTTTATACAGAAAAAGAGATGGAGGAATTATTATTAGAAAAATATGCAATTAAATTATAGTGAGGATTTTAATTCAAAAAATATATTATAATCTATAGTTTAGAATCAGATAAAATTAATCTTTTACATATTTATAATCAAAAATTATATTAAAATCAAAAAAATTTAAATCAAACCTATTAATAGGTCTGATTTTTTTGTTTTATTTAAAATACAAATTGACTATCTATACAAAACTTGATATAATAACATACGTAGAAAATAAGGCAGAAGAAGGGAAATGAAACAAAATAATGAACATAGTAGAAAAAATATTCAAACATATAAAACTAGTATTAAAACACAAATGGGTAGTACTCAAATTAGCATGTAAAGTAGGAATACCATGGAGAGGATTTATGCATGATTGGTCAAAATTCTCACCAGAAGAATTTTGGGAAAGCGTAAAATACTATAATGGAAAAAAAAGCCCTATAATAGTATGCAAGCAAAAAAATGGATATTCAAAAGCATGGCTACATCATAAAGGAAGAAATAAGCATCACCCAGAATATTGGGTAGATTGGGCATTGCCACAAAAAGCAATAATAATGCCATATAAATATGCAGTAGAAATGGTATGTGACAAAATGGCAGCTGGAATAGTATATAATGGTAAAGATTGGAAACAAGACACACAAATAAAATATTATATGAAAGAAAGAGAAACATCAATAGTACATCCGCAAATAGACAAATTTTTATTAGAAATATTTACACAAGTAAGTGAACAAGGAATAGATAAAACACTTACAAAAAAGAATATTAGAGAAGTATATGACAAATATTGTGTAAGAATGGAGAAGTTAGATGAGAATAAGGTTTAAACCATGGGCAAGACCAGAACTAGAAGCAAGTGAATTTTATAGAGATAATCCAGAAGAATTAAAAGGAAAATGGATACAAGAATTTAAAAATAAAGAAAATCCAATACATTTAGAATTAGGTTGTGGAAAAGGACAATTTATATCACAAATAGCATTTCAAAATCCAGAAATAAATTATATTGCAATAGATTTAGTAGATGCAATGTTAGGACTAGCAAAAAGAACAGTTGAACAAACATATAATGAAGCAAATAAAAAAATAGATAATATATTATTAACAAGATTTGACATAGAAAGAATTGGATTAATACTATCTAAAGAAGACAATGTTAAAAGAATATACATAAATTTTTGTAATCCTTGGCCAAAGGGAAAACACAGAAAAAAGAGATTAACACATACAAGACAATTAGAAAAATATAAAGAATTTTTAGCAAATGATGCAGAAATTTACTTCAAAACAGATGATGATGATTTATTTAGAGCAAGTTTAGGATATTTTGAAGAAGCTGGTTTTGAGATAATAAATAAAACATATGATTTACATAGTGAACCAATATGGGAAAACAACATAGAAACAGAACATGAAAAAATGTTTTCAGAACAAGGAATAAAAGTAAAAGCATTAATAGCAAAAATAAAAAATTAAATGAACAAAGGAGTCTTGATAAAAATGAAGAAAAAAAGAGTATTATTTATATCAAGTACAGGTGGACATTTTAATGAATTACAACAATTACAACCATTATTTGAAAAATATGATTACCATATAATAACAGAAAAAGACAAATCAACAGAAAAATTAACAGAAAAATATGGTGATAAAATAATGTATTTACCATATGGAACAAGACAAAAATTATTTAGATATATTTTTATTTACACATTTTTATGTTTTAAAACAATATATTTATATTTTAAATTAAGACCACAATATATAGTTACGACAGGAACACATACAGCAGGACCAATGTGTTATTTAGGAAAAATATTTGGAAGTAAAATAATATATATAGAAACATTTGCAAATAGAAATAGAAAAACAGCAACAGGAAGGTTAGTTTATCCAATAGCAGACTTATTTATTGTACAATGGGAAGAATTGTTAAAAATATATCCAAAAGCTGTATATGGAGGTGCAATATATTGATATTAGTAACATTAGGAACACAAAATAATAGTTTCCATAGATTATTAGAAGAAGTTCAAAAAAATATAGATAATGGAAAAATAAAAGAAGAAGTTGTTGTACAAAGTGGATATACAAAATTTAATTCACCTAATATGAAAATACTAGATGAAGTACCACAAGATGAATTTGCAAAATTAGTAGATAAATCAGATTTAATTATTACACATGGAGGAGTAGGTTCAATAATAACAGCTATAACAAAAGGAAAAAAAGTAATAGCAGTTCCTAGATTAGGAAAATATAATGAACATGTTAATGACCATCAAGTAGAAATAATAGAATCATTTAATGAAAAAGGATATATAATAGGACTACATGATGTAAGTGAATTAGGTGAAGCCTTAGAAAAAGTAAAAGATTTTATTCCTCAAAAATATGTAAAAAATACAGGAAAAATATTAAAGATTGTCGAAGATTTTATTGGATAAAAGAGACTATTTTAAAAAATTTACAAAGAATTTACAAATAAGATATAAATAGAGAAAAAGGGGCAAAATTCCACAAAATTTTGCTCTTTAACTATTGCAAAAAAAGAGTATTATTGTTATGATAAGAGAGAGTAAAATTTCGAAAGGGAAAGAAAAATGATAGAATTTAAGAATGTTTGTAAAAGATATAATACTGGAACTGAAGCAGTAAAAAATGCAAGTTTTAAAATCGAAAAAGGAGAATTCGCATTTTTAGTAGGAAGTTCAGGAAGCGGAAAATCAACATTAATTAAATTAATATTAAAAGAAGAAGAACCAACAAGTGGAAATATAATAATAAATGGTAAAGACACAACATTTTTAAAACAAAGTAGAGTACCATATTTAAGAAGAAGTATGGGAATAGTATTCCAAGACTTCAGATTATTACCAGATAAAACGGTATATGAAAATGTAGCATTTGCAATGTACATAGTAAAAGCTACACCAAGACATATTCGTAGACAAGTACCAATGGTATTATCATTAGTAGGTTTAAGTGGAAAAGCAAAAATGTATCCTAATGAATTATCAGGAGGAGAACAACAAAGAGTAGCATTAGCAAGAGCACTTGTAAACAATCCATCAATGATAATTGCAGACGAGCCTACAGGAAATTTAGATCCAGATACAGCATGGGATATAATGAATTTATTAAATGAAATAAATTTAAGAGGAACAACAGTTGTTGTTGCAACACATGCAAAAGATATAGTTGATCAAATGAGAAAAAGAGTAATACATATACACAAAGGTGTAATCATAAAAGATGATAAAAAAGGTGGGTACGATTGTGAGATTTAATGTTATAAGTTATTTATTAAAAGAAGGAATTAGAAATGTATTCAAAAATAAAAAATCAACAATATCATGTTTAATGATAATGTGTGCAACAATGCTTATATTTGGATTATTTCTAGTTATAGGAGAAAATATTAATTCATTTGTAAAAAGTGTAGCAGATGCCCAAGGAATAATGGTGTATCTAAAAACAGGGGCAACAGATGAGGAAATTGAACAAGTTGGGAAAGACATATTACAAATAGATGGTGTAAGAGATGCAAAATATATATCAAATACTGAAGGACTTGAATCAATGAGAGAAACATTAGGGGATAAAATGGTTGAAGGATATGCAACAGATAATATATTACCAGCAAGTTATGAAGTAACACTTACAGACTTAGAATTAAGTTCAGATGTTCAAGATAGTTTAAAACAAATACCAAATGTAGACGATATACGTTCAAGTAATATTGTAATTGAGCAAATAATAAGATTAGCAAAAGGAATTAAAATTGTTACATGGGTAATTCTAATATTATTGATAATAATTTCTACTGCAATAATATCAAATACAATAAAATTAACAGTACATGCAAGGAGAAAAGAAATATCAATAATGAAATATGTAGGAGCAACAAATAGTTTTATAAGATGGCCATTTCTAGTTGAAGGTATTATTATAGGGATTGTAGCAGGAACAATTTCAGTTGTAATTATAGGATTAGCATATACATATATTGTTGGACAAATTTCAGGAACATCATTTTTTGAAATAGCAAATATAAAATTCATTGATTTCTCAAGTATGAGTGAATTATTAATTCTAGTATATCTTGGATTAGGAATAGGTGTTGGGGCAGTAGGAAGCACAATATCTATGAAAAAATATTTGGAAGTTTAGGAGGTCAGAATATGCGCAAATATTTAATAACTATTTTAACAATTGTAACGATTAGTGTTACAAGTATTTGCGTATATGCTGAAAACATTACAGAATTACAAGAAAAATCTAATCAAATAAGTCAAAGTATTACAGAAACTAATAATAGATTACAAGCAGTTCAAGAACAAATGTCAGAAAACATGAAACAACTTCAAGAACTGGATACTCAATTAGTACAATTAGAAGAAGAATTAAATAAATTAAATACAGAAGTTAGTACATTAGCAACTCAAATATCAGAAAGTGAACAAAAATTATCAAATGTTCAAGAAAAATATGATAAGATAAAAACAGTATTAGATGCAAGAGTAATAGAAATATATAAATCAGATAATTTACAATTTTTAGGAGTTTTATTTGCATCAAAAAATGTAAAAGAATTTTTCCAAACATATGATAAATTAGTATTGTTAAGTAAATATGATAAAACATTATTAGATACTGCTGAACAACAAGTAGAAGAAATAGAAAAAACAAAAAAAATATTATCTGAAAAGAAAAAAACAATTGTTGAAAGTAAACAACTTCAAGAAAAGAAAACACAAGTAATTCAAAATTCTAAAACGAAAAGAGAATATTATTTAAGTAAATTAACAAAGCAAGAGCAAGAACTTCAAACTAAAATTGATGAATATAATACACAAGTAACACAAATTGAAAATGAAATTAAAATGTTAGCATTAGGAAGTATAAGTGAAGATTATGTTGGAGGAGCATTAGTATGGCCAGTTCCAGGACGTACGTCATTAACATCATTATATGGAATGAGAGTTCATCCAATTACAGGAGCATATAAATTACATACAGGTATAGACATAAGTGCACCACTTGGAACATACTTTGTTGCAGCTGCAAATGGAGTTGTATCTAAAGCAACATATAATACAGCATATGGAAATATGGTTATAATTGATCATGGTGGTGGAGTACAAACATTATATGCACATGGAAATTCAATTCTAGTTCAAGTTGGAGATGAAGTAAAGGCTGGAACTCCAGTTTTAGAAGTAGGATCAACAGGGTATTCAACAGGACCACATGCACATTTTGAAATAAGAATAAATGGTCAAACAGTAAATCCATTAGATTATTATCAAAATAAAAATAGTATAACATCAAATTCAAATAAAGATGAAGAAAATAAAACAAAAAGTACGGAGAATAATTAAAAAAGATAAGAAAGGAAAGAAATTATGAAAAAGAAAATAATAGAAATTATTGGAATCGTAATATCTATAATAATAATCTTTCAAAATATATCATATGCAACAAGTTCGAAGTCAAGTTTGCAAAATCAACAATCAGATATTGATAACCAAATAAAAGAACTTGAAAATGAGCAAAAAAAAATACAAGCAAATAAATCTGAAACAATGAAATCTGTAGAAGATTTAATATATCAAATTTCAGATGTAGAAAATGAAATTGATGATTTGAAAAATCAAGTAAAAGATTTGCAAGTACAAATAAAAGCTACAGAAAAAAACATAGAACAAAAGGAAGAAGAATATAATAAACAAAAAGAATTATTAGATGCAAGAGTTGTAGCATTATATAAAAATGGAGAAAATTCATATTTAGAGATATTTTTATCATCATCTAGTTTAAAAGACTTTTTATCAAAATATTATTATGCAGAAACTCTTATGAATGCAGATAAAGAATTTATGCAAAAGGTAATATATGAGAAGAAAGAAATTGAAGAACAAAAAGCAGAACTTGAAAAAAGTAAAAATACTTTAAATGATGCTATTTCAAAACAACAATCAAAACAAAATTCTTTAGAAAGATTGAAATCAGAAAAACAGACATATGTAGCAAAATTAACAGCTGAAGAAAAAGAAAATCAACAAGAAATAGAAAAATTTGAAGAAGATAAAAGAAAGATACAGGCTGAGTTAAAAAGAATTGCTGAAGAAGAAGCAAAAAAGAATACAACAAATATTTCTCAAAAACCAAGTGCAAGTGGATATATATTTCCAGTACAAGGACTAAGTAAATCAAATATAAATAATAAAACATATCCATCATATAAAGGACATACAGGTGTTGATGTTAACATAGGAGTTGTTGGTAAGAATGTTGTAGCAGTAAAAGATGGAACAGTAGTTATATCAACAGCACGTATAAGTAATGGAAGGTACTTTAGTTATGGAGAATATGTAGTTATAAGTCATGGAGATGGAACAATGACATTATATGGACATATGTTAGCGAATTCAAGAAAAGTTCAACCTGGAGATAAAGTAAAACAAGGTCAAGTCATCGGAACAGTAGGATCAACAGGTAATTCAACAGGAACACATCTTCATTTTGAAGTTAGAGTTGGTGGAAGTCCTGTAAACCCATTGCCATATTTACCATAAAATAAAAGTAAATAATTATAATAAAGGAGTATAATTAAATGGAAGATGATAATAAGTACATAAAAAGACAAAGAATTTATAAAATTATAATGTTAATGGTTTTAACAGCATTTATTGCAAGTATATTGACAGCTTTATATATAGTGAAATTAGAAGAAAATAATTCATTGACAAGTAATAACTCAGGTGCAACTTCAATATTAAGTGGATTAACAAATGAAAGCAATTTAACTAAATCATTAAAAAGCATTGAAAAATTAGTAAAAAGCAAATATTTAAATGTATCAGATATTGATGAAACAAATACAATTGATGGAGCAATAGCTGGATATATAAATGCTTTAGGAGATGAATATACAGAATATATTCCTGCAGATAAAATGAAAGAATATACTGAAAGTGTAATGGGAAATTTTGTTGGAATAGGAATTTATATGGTAAAAAATACAGAGAAAGACTTAGTACAGGTACTTTCACCAATTAGAGAAAGTCCAGCAGAAAAAGTAGGAATAAAAGCAGGAGATTTAATAACAAAAGTAGATGGAGTATCATATACTGCAGACCAAATGACAGAAATGGCTAATATAATAAAAGGTGAAGAAGGTTCAAAAGTCACACTTGAAATTTTAAGAGGTGAAGAAACATTAACATTTGAAGTTATAAGAGAAAAAGTTAACACAAATCCAGTATATTCAGAAAAACTAGAAAATGATATAGGATATTTAGAAATATCAAGTTTTGATGAAGGTGTTGCAGAAGATTTTAAAGCTAAATATTTAACTTTAAAAGAACAAGGAATAAAAGGATTAGTAATTGATTTAAGAGATAATGGTGGAGGACTTGTTGATGAAGCATTAAAAATAGTTGACTATATAGTTCCAAAAAATCAAACAACATTAATAACTGTTGATAAAGACGGAAAAGAAGAAGTTACAAAATCAAAAGAAGATAAATTAATTGAAGAACCAGTAGTAGTATTAGTAAATGCAAGTTCTGCAAGTGCTTCTGAAATAATGGCGGGAGCTTTAAAAGATTTGGGGGCAGCTCAGATTGTTGGAACTAAAACATATGGAAAGGGTGTAATTCAACAATTATTGACATTAAGCAATGGAGCAGGATTAAAAATTACAGTAGAAGAATATTATACTCCAAATAAAGCAAAGATAAATAAAGTAGGTATAATACCAGATTATGAGGTTTTATTAGAAACAAGTATAACAAGAGAACCAACAGATGCAAATGATACACAATTAAATAAAGCTAAAGAAATACTTAAAGAAAAAATAGGAAATTAGACTAATAAAAAATATAAGCTACTTTTATGGTAGCTTATATTTAAGTATATTAAAAGGAAAAATTAGTTTGAAAGAAAATAAAATCTTTCTTTACTATGTGTGACTTTTAGAAAAGCAAGAAAGGAACGGAATTTAAAATGAAGATGAATTTGGCAAATAAATTAACAATATTTAGAATAATATTAGTACCAGTTATAATGTTAATTCCAATAATTGATAATCTAGTAGGAATTCCTGGAGAGTTTTTAGAAATTTCAACAGCATTTTGGATAATGAATATTATATTTATTGTAGCATCAATAACAGATAAATTAGATGGTTATATAGCAAGAAGTAGAAATCAAGTAACAACATTTGGAAAATTTTTAGATCCATTGGCAGACAAAATATTGGTACTATCAGCATTAGTTATTTTGGTAGAATATGGTAAAATACCATCATGGATTCCAATAATAGTATTAGCAAGAGAATTTATAGTATCAGGATACAGATTAATTGCAGTAGAAAAAGGTGGAAAAGTAATTCCTGCATCAATATGGGGAAAATTAAAAACAGTAACTCAAATGATAGGAATAATATTTGCATTTTTAGATAAATTCAACTTTGGAGAATTTATTTATAGAGTATCAACACAAGCTGAAGCTCAAATAAATTCAGCAAGTATATATATGACAACAGGACAATATATAATAAATATAATAACAACAATAGTACTAACATTATCTGTAATAGCAACAATATTCTCAGGAATAAACTATTTAAAAGATGGAAAAGACTTGTTTAAAGACTAAAAAACTATTGACAAAATACAAAAAATAATATAATATACTACATAAACAAAATTATGAATTTTGGAAAATATTTAAAAGTTTTCCAAAATATTTTATGCATAAGAAAGGATAGCGATTATTATGGAAGAAAAAGAAGTAATATTAACACAAGAAGGATATGATAAAATAGAAAAAGAACTAGAATTTTTAAGAACAGAAAAAAGAACAGAAATTGCAGAAAGAATAAAGGTTGCATTAGGCTTTGGAGATTTATCTGAAAATTCTGAATATGATGAAGCTAAAAATGCACAAGCTGAAAATGAAGGAAAAATAGCAGAATTAGAAAATAAAATAAGACATGCAAAAATAATAGATGAAAAAGAAATAGATACAAAAACTGTTCAAATAGGAAATACTGTAAAGTTATATGATGTAGAATTTGAAGAAGAAGTTGAATACACAATAGTAGGTTCAACAGAAGTAAATTTAGCAGAAAATAAAATATCAAATGAATCACCAATAGGAAAAGCATTATTAGGAGCAAAAAAAGGAAGTACAGTTGAAGTTAATGCACCAGCAGGTGTTATAAAATATCAAATTTTATCAATAACAAAATAATTTAAAAAAATGTCAAATATTTGTTTGACATTTCTTTTCTTTTATGATAGTATATAGCCATGATAAACGGAATAAATGTTCTGTATAAAAGGAGAAGTGATTAAATGGGAACAAGAGCTGAAACTACTAAAAAAGAAAAAGCAATTTTAAAATTCATAGAAACACAAGTATTAGAAAATGGATATCCACCATCAGTAAGAGAAATAGGAAAAGCAATAGGACTAAGTTCAACAGCAACAGTACATGCATATTTAGAAAAATTAGAAAAAGATGGGTATATAAAAAAAGAAGATAAAAAAGGAAGAACACTAAAAATTATAAAAGGAAGTAATGGTGAACCATATGTAAAATCTTCTAAAGATTTTTATGTTCAAAAAGAATTAGTAGATGTTCCAGTTATTGGTAGAATAACAGCAGGTCAACCAATATTAGCAGTAGAAAATGTAACAGACACATTTCCAATTCCAGTAGATTTTGTAGGAAATAGTGAAAGTTTCATGTTGACAGTAAGAGGAGAAAGTATGATAGAAGCTGGAATATTAGATGGTGACTATATATTAGTAAAAAAACAAAGTGATGCAAATAATGGAGAGATAGTAGTAGCATTGATTGGAGATGAAGCAACTGTCAAAACATTTTATAAGGAAAAAGACCATATAAGACTTCAACCAGAAAATCACACGATGGATCCAATAATTGTTCCAGACTGTAGAATTTTAGGGAAAGTTGCAGGAGTTTTTAGAAAAATGTAATAAGAAAAAATTAATACAAAATAGCAAGAAAAATCTTGCTATTTTATTATTGATATAATATAATTAAGAAAAAAATGAGGAGAACAAACAAATGAAGCACAAAAATGACCTAAAAATTAAGATAGATAAAGAGCAAAAAAAGAAAGATAATGTATTAAAAAGAATAGTAATAATTGCATTATTATTATTATTTGTTGTTTTTGTATTAAATAAAGCTGAAAACTATTTGAAAGAAAAAACTGCAAATGAAATTAATTTAGTATTAAATAACAAAAATGTTACAGCAAATTTAAAACATGAAATAATAGAAGAAGATGGAAATATATATATGTCAATAGATGATATAAAAAATTATTTTGACAAATATATTTATATCGAAGATGAGATAAATGAAATTGTAACAACATATGATAAACAAATAGCAAGCATAGGATTTGAAACAAACAAATTAACTTTAAATGGTGCAACAAAAAAAATATATGCACACGCAATAAAAAAAGATGATGTAATATATATGCCAATTGTAGAAATGAAAGATGTATATAATTTAGAAACAACAATTGTAGAAAATAATGTAATATTAGATTCTTTAACAAGAAAACAAGTAAAAGCATATGCAAAATCAAACCTATCTGTAAAATGGAAAGCAGACTTTTTCTCAAAAACAGTAGATAAAATAGAAAGAGGAGATGTAGTTGTTGCAATTGAGGAAAAAGATGGATGGACAAGAATTAGAACAGAAAATGGAAATGTAGGCTTTGTAAAAAGCACAAAATTAACAAATTATACAACAACAAGAGATGATTGGGAAGAAGAAAAACAAATAACAGGAAAAGTAAATATGTTTTGGGATTATTACTCAAAATATGTACAAGCACCAGATAGAACTGGACAAGTAATAGAAGGGGTAAATGTAGTATCACCAACATTTTTCTATATAGACTCTAATGGAAACTTAAAAGATAAAATAGGTGAATCAGGAAAGAAATATATAGAATGGGCTCATTCAAATGGATATAAGGTTTGGCCAGCTATACAAAATGATGAAGCTGGAATAAAAGTAACATCAACAATATTAAATAGTTATACCAAAAGACAAGAATTAATAGAAAATATAGTTGATGTATGTGTCGAATATCAATTAGATGGAATAAATATAGATTTTGAAAATATGTATCAAGCAGATAAAGACAAATTTTCAAGATTTATAATAGAATTAGATCCAAGAATGAAAGAACTAGGAGTAGTATTATCTGTTGATGTAACTGCACCAGATGGAGATGCCAACTGGTCATTATGTTATGATAGAAATGTAATTGGACATGTTGCAGATTATTTAATATTTATGGCATATGACCAATATGGAGCTTCAAGCACAAAACCAGGAACAACAGCAGGATATAATTGGGTAGAAACAAATTTAAAGAAAATTATTGAATATGATGAAGTAAAAGCAGATAAAATTATTTTAGCATTACCATTTTACACAAGAAAATGGAAAGTAAATTCTAATGGAGAACTAACAGGAAAACCACCTACAGTAAGTATGTTAAATATAAAAATTCCAAATGGAGTTGAAAAACAATGGAATGAAGATTTGCAACAATATTATATTGAATATGCAGATGGAAAAGATACTGTAAAGATGTGGATTGAAGATGGAACATCAATTACAGCAAAAGTTTCATTAGTTTCAAAATATGGATTAGGTGGAACATCAGGTTGGAGAAAAGATATGGAAACATCTAATGTATGGACAATAATTAATACTGAATTACAAAAAACATCAAATTAAAAGAAACGGAAGATTTTCGTTTCTTTTTTATATAGTAGGAAAGTTCTCCTTGTAGGAGGACTTTCTGTACTAGATAAATATGGCGAGTCTTAGATTTTCTTAAAATTTTCATTTGATAGAAAATCTTAGACTCGCTTTTTTATATATTAGTTTTGATGTAAAATTTATATGAAAAGCCTTGTCAAAAAGCAAGAAAAAAGATATAATGAATGTGAACTAGGTGTCAACAATAAAAGAAAAGAGAGGAGCGATTTTTTATGAAAATAAAAATTACAGGAAAAGAACTTAAGATAACAGATGCAATAAACGATTATGTAGAAAAGAAAATGGAAAGGATAGAAAAATACTTTGACAATGCTGAAGCTGAAATAATAGCAAAAGTTGAAAAAAATTATCAAATAGCAGAAATCAAAGTAATGGCTAATGGAGAAACATTTAGAGCAGTTGCTGAAGAAAAAGACTTATATGCATCTATAGATAAAGATATAGATATAATAGAAGGACAAATTAGAAAAGCAAAAACAAAAAGAGAAAAAATGCAAAAAGATTCAAGCTTAAAAGACTTAAATGCACAAACAATAGTACATGAAGTAGAAGATGAAATTTTAAAAGTAGAATACTATGAAATAAAACCAATGACACCAGAAGATGCAAAATTAAAATTAGAAGAAAGACCAAGTCAAATGTTCTTAACATTTGTTAATCAAGAAAGTGGTAAAGTAAATGTTATCCATAGATTAAAAGATGGTAAAAATTTTGGTTTAATAGAACCAGAAGCATAAACAAAAAAACTAATGAGGCTCAAATCAATGAGCCTCATTATAATTTGTAACTGAAATAGTTTTATTATTTGTAAAAATTACCATACCAGGTTTTGCTCCATTAGGCTTTTTGACATATTGAACTTTACAGTAATCAACAGGAACATTAGAAGAGAATTTTGCTTTACTATGCTCAACAGCAAGTTTTGCACATTTTACTAATGTATCATCAGAAACATTTAATCCTGAAGTTTTTATTATAATATGGCTTCCATGAATATCTTTTGTATGAAGCCAAATATCATTTTTATTTGCAAATGTAAATGTAAGCCAATCATTTTCTTTATTATTTTTTCCAATATATACGTCAAAATTATCTATTTTTAAATGGAGAGGTGAGTATTGCTTTTCTTGTTTTTTCTTTTTTGAAATTTTATTTTGTTTCTTTTGGATTTGTTTCTTTGAGCTAATTAAGTTTTCAGATATTTCATCCAAAATTTCTTGAATTTCAGTAACAGAAGAGGCTGATTGTATTTCATAAATAACACTATCAATATAATTTAATTCTGTTTCTGTATCTGATTTTTGAAGTGAAACAATTTGAAGAGCATTTTTTAATTTATTATACTTTTTAAAATAATGTTTTGCATTTATATTTGGAGAATATTTTTTTTCTAATGGTATTTTAATTAAATTATTATTATCATAGTAATTTTCTAGTTCTATATAATCTGTATGTGTATTTGTTAATTTATATAAGTTAGAAGTTATTAATTCTCCATAGAGTCTATATTTATCTCTTTCTTCACAATCTTTTAATTTGTTATTAATACTATTTAAATGATTTAATAATTTTTTTTGTGAATCTGTTACTAGTTTTAAAGCATTATTTTTATAATTATTAAATTTTTCAATTTCTTCTCTACTAAAATAAAAATTATCAATAAAATTGTTTAATATAAGTTCATAAGTTTGTTTATTTCCAAGTGTTAAAACAAAATCTGAAAGTTTATTGTTTTTATGGATTTCCTCAAAATATAAGTTACATGGAAATGTTAAAATATTGTTTATATATTTTTCTAACTTTAATATATTTTCTTTATTAATATTAGTAATATTACATTTTTCAAGAGCAGATTTTACAAATGATAAACTAAATCCTGTAAATGTATTGGCAAATAATTTTGAAAATTCTTCAATTGAAAGATCTAAATTATTTTGAAAGATATCATATATATTTAATATGCTTAAATAATCCAATTTTTCAGAAGTAGGGAAACTATATGTTCTAGATGGAAGAATATCTCTATAGATAGTATCTGTTGCATAAATATGTCTTGAAGCATCAATTATAATATTTTTATCATTTACTAAGATAATATTGCTATGTTTTCCCATAAGTTCAATTATTAAACTTTTTATTTCAATTTCATTAAAATCATTAATTGTTTCAATATCAATTTTTACTAATCTTTCTAATCCATACATTTCAATATTTGAAATTTTTCCACCAATTAGATGTTTTCTTAGTAACATACAAAAATTTGGAGCAACAAGAGGATTAGGTCTTGAGTTTGTTGTTAAATTTATTCTGCAATTATGTGCATCAATACATATATTTAAGGCATAATGCACTGAATTTGAGTAAATTCCTAATACAATAGTGTTTTTATCAGGTTGGTGTATTTTATCAATTTTTCCACCAATTAAAATATTTTTAAATTCATGTGTAATTGCTTTGGTAACAATTCCATCAAATGCCATTATAAATCAGTCCTTATTTATAAATTTAGATTTTACGGATCTATAACCATTAATGATAATACCACAAAAATGAGTTATTGTAAATAATCTAATGGATTTACATAGTTACTTTCTATTCTAAAACCAATATGAAGATGACATCCTGTTGTTGCTCCATTTGTAGGCTTGCCATTTGAAGGATCTGTATAGTTATTTCCAGATACACCATATACATATTTTGGTCCAACATTTCCAATAATTTGTCCTTGTTTTATAACTTCATCAATTGAAACAATATAATTAGGGGAGACATGGCAATATGAGATTTTTATATTATCAGAATTTGTTAATGTTATTGTATATCCACCACCACCAAGAAATCCTGTAAAAGTAATTATTCCATCACATGTTGCAATTAAATTTGTTCCTTCTGGTGCAGGAATATCTATACCCTTATGGAATGTTGATGCCCCTGTTGTTGGAGCTATTCTTTTTCCAAATTTTGAGGAGAGAGTGGTATAACCTGGAATTGGCCAAGCATAATTTGAGTTACCTAAGAATATTAAATCTTTTTCTAATGGTGGTTGTTGTATGTTAGAAGAAGAAAAAGTTGGAATAAAAAATATACATATAAAAAATGTGAATAAGATTACTGAATAAAAAAACTTTTTCAAAAAAATCAGTCCCTTCAAGAGAAAATAAAAAAACAGAGAATAGTTAATACTATTCTCTTCAATATGGCAGGGGTACTAGGATTCGAACCCAGACAAGCGGTTTTGGAGACCGATGTGCTACCATTGACACTATGCCCCTAAATCAATTACTTAATTATATTAACACAGATTAAAAAAAATTACAATAGATTTTTTAAAAAAACAAAAAATAATATTTTTTATAAATTTTAAGAAAATCTAAGACTTGCTATATTTATCTAGTACAGAAAGTCCTCCTACAAGGAGAACTTTCATAATATATAAACAAAAAGAAAGTCTATGTTTTTTATAGACTTTCTTTAATATTAAAAATCAATTTTTTTAGATTTTATTGCAAATGCAACAGTTGCAAGAGAAGCAATTGCTACAAATCCAATTAATATTGGTGCACCAGTTTTTGGTAATTCTTCTGGAGCTTTGGTATCATCTTTAGTTGGCTCTGTTTTTGGTTCTGTTTTTGGTTCTTCAGTTTTTATTGTGGTAAGTTTTAATTTTGGTGTTACATCAGATTTTATAGTTTTTTCAGTATCATCAAAATCTTTATAAGTTATATTAACTTTTTCGTTTGTATCTAAAATTTTATCTATTATTTTTTCATTAAAATTATTTTTTAAAGTTAATGTATATTGTACATTTAGTGATTTCCCAGCTTCTAGTTCAGGAATAGTCCAAGTTATGCTGTTTGTTTCTTTATCGATTGATGCTGAAATTTTTGAAGTATCAGTTCCTTGAACATAAGCCATATCAAAATTTTCTACGATTTCTTTAGGAAAATAATCTACAACTGTTATATTTTTTAATGTTTTGGCAATAGGTACTAAATCAGAATAGATTTCTTCTGTAATTGTTTTTTCAATTTCTTTATCATTTATTTTATAAAATTTGCCAATTGTTGGTTTTTCTTCTGTTCCAAAAACACCTTCTATAACTTGACCATATGTATAAGAATTTGTGCCATCTGTTCTAACAGTAGCTTTTTCATCGTCTATACCAGTTAAAAGCGAAATTACATTAATATTTTTTAATGATAATAATGTTTCTTTTGTTGTAGAAATTACTTTTTCCAAAGCTTCAATTTTAACTAAATCTGAATTTCCAACGTTCATATTTGGCACACCATCTGTTAAAACAATTATGTATTTATTATTTTTTTCGGTTGTGAAAGTTTTTTGAGCTAATTTTAAACCAGCATCTAAATCGGTATAAGCTCCAGTTCCTTCAATTGCAGAAATTTTTGCTTTTAAAGTTTTTAAATCATTTGTAAAAGTAGTTACTAGTTGAGCATCTTTTTCAGTTCCCATTTCTGATTGTTCTTGACTTGCAGAAAATGTTACAACACCAATTTTTAGAGTAGAAGAGTTAATTGATAATAGATTTTCAACAAGTTTTTGAGCAGAATTTAAAACTAAATCTTTTCTTGTTGTGTTATCAGTTATTTTCGTATTCATACTATTAGAACTATCTATAACTAGCATTAATTCTCCTTCTGGAATTTCATTAATTGCATCATTATTAATTTGTAATTGTAGTGTTACTTGTTTTTTATCTAATTCTGAACTTATAATCTTCTTTTCAAATTTTGAATTTTCATTTAATTTAATATTACATATATTGTTTTCAACAATTTCCATTTTTACTGGTGTTGAGGCAAAAACAGTTGTTGAAATCAATACTAATAGCAAAAATAATGCTATTGAAATTTTCTTTTTCATAAAAATATCTTCCTTTCTTCTCAATGTATCAGTAATATTTTAATATATTAAGAAGAAAAATGCAATAGAAATATAATCAAGTTTTTTTAAAAGAGAAAAAGACCCATAAAGGGCCTTTTATATGTCTAAATGATTAGCAACATCCACCTCTGTTACCACCACAGCAACAACAAATTAAAAGTATAAGAATTATTATCCAGCAGCAGTCATCTCCAAAACCAAAGCCACATCCACAACCTCTATTTTCTGGCATACAAAACACCTCCTTTATAATTAAGATAAGATTTGCTAAAGAATTTTAAGTAATTCTTTAATTTTTTTCTTTTGATAATATATAATATGGGAATATAGAAAAAGTGTTACACAATAAAAAGTGAATTCTAATAATTTACATAGTTATTCTGCACAGAAAAAAATGAAAGAGAATTTTATCTCTTTCATTTAAATTTCTTTATTAAAGTTTCCATTTGTATATTGATTTCCTTCAATTTTTTTACCAGTTAAAACAGTTTTTATAATATCATTAATTTCAAAAATGTTTTCATCTAAAATATCAATTCTTGCAAAGTCAATAGGGAGTCCATCATATTCAATTGATGTTATTTTACTATTGTAAATAGTTGTAATTGTTTGGATATTATCTGGTATAATTCTAAATAAAAATCCAAGTCTGTCTTTTAAATAATATTTATTTGTTGAATTACATTTATGCTCACATTCTGAATAACATTTATTTGATTTTCCGAATAAACAATAATTTGAATTCATTAATGGAGTTCTTCCATAGACAATTAATTCTGTTTTTTTATTTGTGTTAAAGTTTTCTAAATCAGTTTTGTTAAGTTCTGGTGATAGTGTTATTGTATTTGCAGGCAATTCATTGATAGTTAAATTGTTAAATATATTGAATGTGTAATTACATATAAATTCGTAATCTTTGTAATTTTTTAAAAGTTCAAAATTTCCTATATTTGATAAAACAAATCCTTTTATTTTGTATTTTTCTAAAATAGTTGGTAAGTTATTTTTTATTAATCTATTGTAATTATTTCTAATTATTGTTGGCATATAAATATATGTATCAAATTTTTTACAAACATCTAAAAGTAGGTGAGAAAAGTTTTTATTTATAAAATATTTGAATGGTATATATATTTTAGATACATTTTTTAATTCTAAATAATCATAACTTAAATTTAATGTATTTAATAATAAACTTATTTTTGTTTCTTTATGTGATGAATTTGGATTGTTTTCTATATAATTAGTATTAGATAATCTTCTAAAACTTGAAATAAGTTTTTCTTCATATTGAGCTAATGCTTGTCTTCTAAGCTCATTAATTCCACTAATACTTGGAACATAAAGATTTTCACCTAATTCTATATTTATATTTTCAAAATTATAAGGAGTATTATTAGTTTTACAAATTTGAGAAATAAGTCTTTCTTTTGTCATAGGTGATTTTTGAGCTGGTTCAGGAATTATATTAGAGTCAATCTTAACAGATATATTGTCATCAAATATTTTTAAAGAAATAGGGGAGTTTAAGATAACTTTCATTTCACAAGATAAATTTCTTTTTCTAGACTCTTTTTCAATAGTTTCTAATGCAGAAGTTGTTAATTCTTTATCAGAAATTTTGAATAATTTGTCACCTATAAAAATCTCACCTTTCATTCTACCAATTTTTATTTTATCACCAATATGTGCTTCAGTAATGTTTTTATCATTTTTCATTAATTCAGAAATAGTATATAGATTTGTTTCATGTTTTTTATTTTCAACACAAATTTTATCTCCAACATGTAGAATTTCATTAGTTGTAAATGAAATGTGTCCATGATTTTTATTGAAATTTGAAATAGTTCCTAGATATATTCCCATATTATTAGATTTTTGAGGATATATTAATTTCCTATTTTCGGTAGAAGATAGATGTCCACTTGAAAATCCACCTCTATTAAATACTTGTAATAATTCTTTTTTATCTTTTTCATCAATTTTAAAATCATTTTTTGACATTGCTAAATCAAGATATTTTCTATAAATTCTAGTAACAGTTGCAACATATTCAGGAGTTTTCATTCTACCTTCAATTTTTAAACAAGTTACTCCAGCATTTACTAGTTGTGGCAAATATTCTAATCCACATAAATCTCTAGGACTTAATAAATAACCTTTATCAATAGTTGTATCATTTTCTAACAATTCATAAGGCAATCTACAAGGTTGAGCACATTTACCACGATTTCCAGAACGACCACCAACCATACTTGAAAATAAACATTGACCTGAATATGAAATACAAAGAGCACCATGTACAAATGCTTCTATTTCAACATTTGAGTTTTTACATATATGATCAATTTCTTGAAGAGAAAGCTCTCTAGAAAGTACAACACGAGAAAAGCCCATATTTTGAAGAGTAAGAACACCTTCTAAATTATGTACAGACATTTGTGTACTAGCATGAACAGCAAGACCAGGAAAATTTTTTATCATATAACGAGCAAGACCTAAGTCTTGAACAATTATTGCATCAATACCATATTCATAAGCTTTTTTGGCTAAAGCTATTGCATTATACATTTCATCATTTTTTATAAGAGTATTTAAAGTTAAATTTGTTTTAGCACCTCTTATTTTTGCATAATTTATAGCTTTTTTAAGTGTATCATCATCAAAATTTGAAGCAAAAGCTCTTGCACTAAAACTATTTGCTCCAAAATATACAGCATCTGCACCATTTTGTACAGCTACTTTTAAACAATCAAAATCACCAACAGGTGAAAGTAATTCCATCATAAATCCTCCAATCATTATAAAAAACGGATTTAAGAATTTCTATGCAATGGAAATTGCTTAGAAATTCTAATAATCCCCATAATTATTCTGTACGGAAAAATCACCTACTAGGAGATTTTTCCTACATAATAAAAAACATTATATCATAAAAAAGGTAGAAACTACAAGAAAAATTAAGGAATTTGTAATATAAATGTAATATAAAAGATATGTTGGCAAGGTTGACTTTAAGAATAAAAAAATGATATACTAATATCGAAGAAAAATGAAAAAAATAACAAAAGTAGATAATATAGAGAATACAGTAAGAAAAGGAGAAAAAATGAAAGAAAAAGTAATATTTATCTTAATAATAAGTTTTGTATTGCAATATGTTTGCTTTTTTACGCAAACATTTGCAATAAATCAAACAATTAGTCAAGATATAGAAAATATAGATTCAAATACATATCCGCAAATAAAAGAAATGATACAAAATTTAAAAAATGAACATCAAAATTGGAATTTTAAAATTTTATATACAGACTTAGACTGGAATGAAGTAATTGAAAATGAATATGTAGGACATGGTTCATCACCAAGAAACTTGGTACCAACAAGTAGTTCATATGCAGGAGAATGGATATGTCCTATTTGTGGTGATACAACATATGATTCAGGAAAATGGCACTGTGCATCACAATCAGCATTAAAATATATGATGGATCCAAGAAATTCATTAAATTCATCAGATATTTTTCAATTTTTAGAATTAACATATACAGATTATAAAATTGAAACAATACAAGCAATGTTAAAGAAATATGATTTTTGGAATAATGAGTCATACATAAATGCAATTATAGAGGCATCAAAAAAATATAACGTAAATGTTTATTATGTAATAGCAAGAATATTACAAGAACAAGGAAATGGAACTTCACCATTAGTAAAAGGTGAAGGATATAATGATCAATATATTGGGGTATATAATGTATTTAATATAGGCGCTAGTGGAAGTGGAAAAGATAATGTTATATTAAATGGACTTGCTAGAGCTGAACAAGAAGGTTGGACATCAATTGAATTATCAATTGAAGGAGGTGTCGAATTTATCTCAAAAGGATATATTAATAGAGGACAAAATACAATGTATCTTCAAAAATTTGATGTTGATAGTTCAGAAGCAGGATTATATTGGCATCAATATCAACAAAATATAATGGCCCCACAAAATGAAGGAACAAAATTAAGAGTAGCATTTGAAGAATGTGAGTCATTAGATATGGACTATACATTTATAATTCCAGTATATAAAAATATGCCAGATACAGCATGCGAAAGACCAAGTACAGATAATAAAGAAACTCCTGAAATAAATAGTAATTTAGTTAAATGCAATGCAAATCCAAGCTTAAGATTAAGAGATAATCCAAATGGAACATATATTGGAGAAAAAATATATCTAAATGAGATAGTAACAGTAATTGAAAAAGCAACAGAAAAAGTTGCAGGTACATATTGGGATTTTGTTAGAAAATCAAATGGTGTAGAAGGATATGCTGCAAGATCAACATCTGATGATGAGCCTGTATATAAATTATATTTAGTTCCAGTAAAAGAAGATAATGGAAAAGATACTCCTGATAATCCAACACCAGATGTTCCACAAAATCCTGATGATGAAAATAAAGAAATTGTAGAAAATGAAAAAATAAGAATAAATAATACTACAAATGAAATAACATCAATTCCAAATTCAACTATTGCAGATTTAAAGGAATTATTAGGTGCAGAAATAGTTGTAAAAAATTCAAATGGTGAAGTTGTTTTAGACGAATCAAATCTTGCAACAGGTTATGTTGTAAATGATAAATATACAATTTCAGTTCTTGGAGATGTAAGTGGAGATGGAGTTGTAAATTCAGCAGATTTATTATCAATTCAAAAAGATTTGTTAAAAGTAAAAGAAATTGATATTCAGTGTAGAAAAAAAGCCGCAGATGTTAATCAAGATGGAGTTATAAATTCAGCAGACTTATTAAAAATACAAAAGCAATTATTGGGAGTTTCTAATATAGAAATATAAATAGAAATATAAAAAGAAAGGAGTATATGATATAAAAATATATCATATAAAATAAGGTATGAAACAAAGATTAAAACTTCAACTTTTTTTAATAGTTATGTTTTTTATGGGATTTTTTGCAGTATTCCCTATTGGCGTAAATGCTGCAAGTTCAGAACTTTCAGCAAGTGCTGAAGAGGTTAATGTCGGGGAAGAGGTTACTGTAACTGCTAATATAACTGCAGGAGCTTGGAATTTAGTTCTTGAAGGAGGAGGACAAAGCAAAGGGATTGTTGGCCAAACAAATACAGCAGAAAATTCATCAGCTAGTGCAAGTATAACATTTAAAGTTACAGAAGCTAAGGAATATGTTGTTAAATTAAGTGGAGATATAACTGATTTTTCAGAAGATAATGCTAAAGAAGTATCTAAGACAATAAAAATAACTGGAATACAAAAACAAGAAAATAATGTTCCAAATAATAATACATCAAATAATAGCACATCAAATAATAGTACATCCAATAATTCAGAAAGTTCAAATAATACATCTAGTAATAATACTTCAAATGAAAATAAAACGAAGTCATCTGAAGCAAGATTGCAAGACTTAGGAATAACTCCAAATGATTTTAAAGGCTTTAAAGGTGATCAATATGAATGGAGCTGTGAAGTTCCAAATGAAGTTGATAAAGTTTATATATATGCAACTCCTAAAAGTTCAAGTGCTAAGGTAAAATCTGGTGAAGGAAATGTTACATTAAAAGAAGGAGAAAATAAATTTGAAATTGTAGTTGTTGCAGAAGATGGAAAAACAAAGAAAACATATACTCTAAATATTACAAGAAAAGTGGGAGAGCAAACAACTACACCAGTAGAAGAGCCTGTAATAGATGAACAACCACAAACTGAACCAACGACAACTTCAACAAAAGAAGAAACTTCATCAACAACAAGTTCTGAAAATACAAAAATAATAACTTCAACAACAAAAACAGAAAGTACATCAACAAAAAGTGAAAATCAACAAATTGTAGGAAAAGTTGACTGGTTAAAACCAGAAACTTGGGGACAAGAACAATATATATTAGTTGCAGTTTTAGCATTTTTAGTATTAACAATAATAGTTTCAATAATATTAAAAATTAAAATCAAAAAAAGTGAAGAAGAAGAAATTGAATTCCCAGGAGCAGAAGAATTAGATAGAGCAATGTTTGAACATCAAGAATTATCAGATAATGGAAATATAGATGATAATTATTATAATGATGATATGAATGATGATATGAATGATGAAAATCCATATAGTACAAACTTTAATGATGATTATTATAATGATAATACTCAACGCGATGAAGAAAAAATAAATGATCAGCCAGTAGAAGTAGAATATAAAGAAGAAAATACTTCTAATGATTATAATGCTAATGTATCAGAGAAAAATGATGAAGACATAGAAAGAAAAAGAATGCTTGAAGAATATTTTGCAGGTCAAGATGGAAAAGACACAAAAGTTAAAAGAACAAAAACTAAAGGAAAACATTTTTAAAATAAAAAAACGGCTCATTGAGTCGTTTTTGTGTATATAATTTAAAAAAGTGAATATAATAAATTATATATAAATACAATGTATTGACAATGTATTAAAAATGATATATAATTTATTTTAGAAAGAGGTGATAGTTATGGCTCAAACTTTAATTAATTTCAGAATTGATGAAGAAACTAAGAAAGAAATGGAACAGGTGTGTAATGAACTTGGAATGACAATGTCAACAGCATTAAATATTTTTATAAAAAAGATGACAAGAGAGAAGAGAATTCCTTTTGAAGTTTCCATTGATCCGTTTTATTCAGAAAATAACATAAAACATTTAGAAAAAATAACATCTGAAATTGATTCTGGTAAGGCAAAGTTAGTTGAACACGAATTAATTGAGGAGGAATAATATGAAATTATTATGGGAAGAAAATGCTTGGCAAGAATATTTGTATTGGCAAACTCAAGATAAAAAGACGTTAAAGAGATTAAATAATATAATTAAAGATATTCAACGAGATTGTTATAATGGAATTGGAAAACCAGAACCATTAAAAGAAAATTTATCTGGGTGGTGGAGTAGAAGAATTGATGAAGAAAATAGAATTGTGTATAAGCAGGAAAATAATAATATAATAATTGCTTCCTGTAAAAGTCATTATGAAATATAAAAAAAAGAAAACATTTTAAAATGTTTTCTTTTTTATGCAAGACCGTATTTTTTCTTAAATTTATCTGCTCTACCACCTTTAGTGTCAAGTCTTAAGTTACCTGTCCAATATGGATGACATTTTGAGCAAACATCAACTTTTAAATCTTTTTTTGTAGAACCAACTTCTATAACATTACCGCAAGCACATGTAATAGTTGTTTGATTATATGCTGGATGTATTCCTTCTTTCATTTGCAAATTCACCTCTTTCTTACAATAGTAATTTTTGCCTTTTATTATATTACCATATCTTTATACTTTTTTCAAGCTTATTTGTTTAAATTTTTATTTTCTTCTTGATTAATTTGATTTACATATGTTGCAGAAGCTTCTAATTCAGTATTTAAAGATACTTTTTTTACAAGTTTACTCATAATATTAAAAATACAAGCAACTATTAAAATAAATAATCCTATTTTTTTCCAATATTTAGCTAACATAATAAAATCTCCTTTAAAAATTTAATACATAACAATTATACGTTTTTTTTATTGATTTGTCAATATTTTTTGAGGTTTTGGACAAAATAAAGTCAAGAAAAAATATATTATACAAGGAAGGAAAAATATTAAATGAAAAAAATTTTTTTGTTTATAGTGTTAATTGTAATTATGTTAGGAATAGGTATATGGATGTTTAAAACAAATAATGATAGTCCAAATTATCAAGCTCAAAGAAGTAGTATAAATCAAAATAATCTAGATGAGATTGATATTAAGTCAACACAAAGTACAAGAGATACACAACAAGTAATAGAACAAACAGAGAAAGAAATTGCAAATTTTTCTACAAAAATTCATAATAAAGAAGAAGCAAGACAAAATAATATGCGAATAACATGTAATTCATTAACAAATACAGAAATAAAGCCAGAAGAAACATTTTCATTTTGCAATACTGTTGGAAAAGCAACAAAAGAAAAGGGATATCAGGAAGCAGATGTATATGTAGATGGAGAGAAGAAACAAGGTCTTGGTGGAGGAAATTGTCAAGTAAGTACAACTTTATATAATGCAGTTCTTAAAGTTGAAGGATTAGAAATTATAGAAAGACATGAACATAGTGGATATGTGCCATATATAGAAAAAGGTAAAGATGCAGCAGTAGCATATGGAAGTTATGATTTTAAATTCAAAAATAATACAAATAAAACAATAAAAATTGTTATGGAATGTCAAGAAAAAGATGTAATAGCAAAAATAATAGAAATGTAAAAGACCAGATTTTTTATCTAGTCTTTTATATACTGAAAATAATGAAAAGCATAATTCATAATTACGAAGAACGAGTTAAATTAAACCAATTACTAAATAAAGATTTCATCATGTTAATAAATGTAATTTTGCTAATAGAATTTTCGGCAATAAGACTTACTTCTGCAATTTTATCATTATTTAAATAATATGAAATTGTACCAAGCTGTTGACCTTGAGTTATAGGTGCTTGAATGCTTTCTGGAAGATTAATTTCATAAGTAATATTAGATTCTTCGCCTTTTTTTATTAAAAATGATGGAGAAGCCTCATAAACGACATTTATAGTGTCTGCAGTTCCTTTTGTTACAGGAATAGATTTAAAAACTTCACCTTTTGTAGCAAAAGATTTATAAGAAAATGTATTAAAACCATAATCAAGTAGAGTAGAAGCATTAGAAAATCTAATTGCAGAAGTAGGAGCTTTCATAATTACAGAAATTAATGATAAATCATTACGAGTTGCAGATGCTGATAAATTAAATAATGCTTTAGATGTAGAACCAGTTTTTAAACCAGTACATCCAGAATAATTACGTACTAATTTATTTGTGTTAGATAATGCAGATTTTCCATCTCTAAGAGAATCTGTCCAAATTGTTGTATAATTTGTTATTTGAGGATGTTTTGTTAATAATTCACGAGACATTAATGCAATATCATATGCAGATGTTAGATGGTCATCTTCATCAAGACCATGACAATTAACGAAATTTGTATCATTCATTCCAAGTTCTTTGGCTTTTTCATTCATCATTTTTACAAAATTTTCAGTAGAACCACCTAAATATTCTGCCATAGCTGTAACACAATCATTTGCACTAACAACAGCTATTGCTTTTAGCATATCATTAACACTTAAAGTTTCGCGAGGATCAAGCCAAATTTGTGAACCACCCATATTAGCAGCATTTTCGCTACAAGGAATTTGAGTTTCTAAAGTTATTTTTCCTGAATCAAGAGCTTCCATGATTAATAATAAACTCATTATTTTTGTAACACTAGCAGGATGTAATTTTTCATGAATATTATGACTGTACAAAATCTGACCAGAATTTTGCTCAATTAAAATTGCACTTTCTGCATCTAGATTAAGAAAATTACTAGCTTGAGTAGAGATGGAAGATTGTGTGGCAGATGTTTCAATAGAATTATCTAAAATAGACCAACTATAATTACTATAATATGCAAAAGTAATAGGAGATAAAATAATAATTAATAAAATAAAAAAACATAAAAATTTATATTTCATAATAAGTCCTTTCGTATAGATAGTGTATTAAAAAATAAAAAAAATATTCTTTATTTTTTCTGTTATAATAAAAAAAGATTAAATTTGTATCTATAGAAAGGATAAAATTAATTATGAAAAAAAGAATAAAGATAGAATCATTAAAAGGAATGAGCCCTGTACAATACAGAGTTCATTCCAAGTAGATTAATATCTAATCAAGAAATGTCCAATTTTTTTGACTCATTACCAAAATCCTCAACATTTTTTAAAAACTTTTAGTTAATTTTTTAATTTTTTTTATTTCATTAAATAAATTTTTTATAATTTCTTGTTGTTGCTTATAAGCCTCAATATATTCAAAATTAATTTGTTGAAAATTATTAAAATTTTCATTATTTCTAAAAAAATTAGGAATATATTCTTTATAGAAATCAATATCAATTTGTTTTGTAGAAGAGTTCATTTTTTTTATTAAATCAGAAATTTTTTTATGTCTATCAATTTCTTGTTTTAAAAATTTAATATAATTCATCTTACAAGCAATTTCATATTCTGTATCATCAATAACAACACTAATTAATTTTTTTACAACTAATTTATTATTTTTTCCAGCAGTAGTATACCCAGTATTTTTTGGAGCATTAGGAGATGGAAAAGTATTTTTTATTATTATTTTTAGACTATCTGTAATGCCAATATGAGATTTATATTGACGTTTACTAACTATAGCATCAAACTCATCAGCAACTCTAATTATTTGTGCCTCGTATGGAATATCTTTTTTTAATAATCCTTGTGGATAACCTGTTCCGTCAAGAGCTTCATGATGATAATAAGGACCTGCATAATATGGACGTAATTGCTTATCTTTTAAACATAATTGATATCCAAGAGTTGTATGAGTTTTCATAATTTCAAACTCTTCATCTGTTAATATTGAAGGCTTTTGTAATATCGAACTAGGTATAAACATTTTTCCAATATCATGTATATATGCACAAATAACGCAGTATTCAGTAAATCCTTTTGAGCAGTGAAGCTTTTTACATAAATTACAAGTAATTGTTGCAACATTTTCCGAATGTTTTCTAGTAAACATATCTAGAGAATCTAAGATGTTTAATTGATATTGAATTGATTTGTTTAAATTATAGGTTTTTAAATATGTTTGATCATAAAAATCAAATTTTTCTTTTATAATATTTTCGTTTTCCATTAATAAAAATCCTTTCAAATTGTTTATTTAATAATATCATTAAAAAATTTAATCTTCAATAACTTTACAAGATAATTATAAATATTTTTTTGGAAAATATTTGTTGTAAAAAATTTTTATAAAATATTGTTTTTAATTATTTTTATTGTTATAATAAAAATAATTAAAATTTTTGTAGAAAAATATCGAAAAAATACTAAAAGAAAGGATAAAAAAATTATGAAAAGACAAAAGAACAATAGAGGAGTTACATTGATAGCATTAGTGGTAACAATAATTGTGATGCTAATATTAGCTGGAATAGGGATAAATTCAGTAATTGGAAATAAAGGAATATTTTCAAATGCCGAAAAATCAAAAAATCAAACAGATATCTCAGAAGAAAAGAGCATTCTAAAAGTATCAGTAATATCAGCAATGGGAGCAGATAGTGTAGCAGGAATCACTAAAGGAAATCTTGAAGAAGCATTAGATAAGAATGTTAAAAATTATGATTTGACTCAAAAAACTGATGAAGAATATGGAAATGTATATGAAATAAAATTCAAAGAAACAGGAAATACATATACAATTTTAGATGATGGAACAATATTAAGTGAAGAAGAAAAAGAAAATAATATAAGTGCAATAAAAATTCTTCAAGATACTAATGTGGTATTAGAAGTTGGTGAAAAAAAGACTATAGCATTAAAAGAGAATTTAGACAATATAGAAAGTGTAAAATGGAAAAACTATGGTGAAGATATTGTAGAAATACCAAGTAGTTCAGAAAATGCTAAGTCAATTGAAATATTGGGAAAGAAAATAGGGACAACAACAATAGAAGTAGAAGTTGAAATAAAAAATGGAAGTGAAACCCAAAAAAAGACGGAAATGTGCCAAGTAACAGTAAGACAGAAGTATGAAGGAAAAGAAAAAAGTGTAAAACTAGATAAAACAGAATTTAAAATAGATTTAAGTTCTACAGAAAAGACAGTACAATTAAAAGCAACAGTAGAACCATCTAATGTAAAGACAACGTTAAAATGGAAAACAAGTGACTCAAATGTAGCAACTGTTAATGAAAACGGATTGGTTACAGGAGTAAGCATAGGAACAGCGATGATAACAGTAACAACAGAGAATGGAAAGACAGCTCAATGTAAAGTAATAGTAGAATTAAATCCAACAGAAGTTGTATTAAACAAAACACAATTAACATTTGATATGAGTAAAAATAGAACAGAGCAATTAATAGCAACAGTAAAACCAGAAAATGCAATGAATAATAAAATTACATGGAGTAGTAGTGATAGTAAGAAAGTAAAGGTTGAAAGTGAAACAGGAATAGTTACAGCATTAGAAAATACAGAAGAAAATAATCCGGTAAGAATAACAGCAACAACACCAAATGGAAAAAGTGCAACATGTATGGTAATAGTTCAAACAAGTCCAACAAGTATAGCATTAGACAAAACAAATGTAACAATAGATTTAAGTATAAATAAAACAGCTCAATTAAAAGAAACAATATATCCAAGTACAGCAAACATACAAAATAAAGTAACATGGAAGAGTGAAGATCCAAGTATAGCCACAGTAAAAGATGGATTAATAACAGGAGTAAAAAACGGAAATACAACAATAACAGTAACAACAGAAAACGGGAAGTCAGCAACATGTAAAGTAACAGTACAAACAAGTCCAACAAGTGTAACATTAGATCAAACAAATGTAACATTAGATATAAGTACAAATAAAACAGTACAATTAAAAGCAACAGTAAATCCAAGTACAGCAAATGTCAAAACAGGAATAACATGGAGAAGTGATGATTCAAGTATAGCTACAGTAAAAGATGGATTAGTAACAGGAGTAAAAAACGGAAGTACAACAATAACAGTAACAACAGAAAACGGAAAATCAGCAACATGTAAAATAACAGTACAAACAAGTCCGACAAGTGTAACGTTAAATCAAACAAATGTAACATTAGATATAAGTACAAATAAAACAGTACAATTAACGGCAACAATAAATCCAAGTACAGCAAATGTACAAACAGGAATAACATGGAAGAGTAATGATTCAAGTATAGCCACAGTAAAAGATGGATTAATAACAGGAGTAAAAAACGGAAGTACAACAATAACAGTAACAACAGACAATGGAAAGTCAGCAACATGTAAAGTAACAGTACAAACAAGTCCAACAAGTGTAACATTAAATCAAACAAATGTAACATTAGATATAAGTACAAATAAAACAGTACAATTAAAAGCAACAGTAAATCCAAGTACAGCAAATGTCAAAACAGGAATAACATGGAGAAGTGATGATTCAAGTATAGCTACAGTAAAAGATGGATTAGTAACAGGAGTAAAAAACGGAAGTACAACAATAACAGTAACAACAGAAAACGGAAAATCAGCAACATGTAAAATAACAGTACAAACAAGTCCGACAAGTGTAACGTTAAATCAAACAAATGTAACATTAGATATAAGTACAAATAAAACAGTACAATTAACGGCAACAATAAATCCAAGTACAGCAAATGTACAAACAGGAATAACATGGAAGAGTAATGATTCAAGTATAGCCACAGTAAAAGATGGATTAGTAACAGGAGTAAAAAA